>NZ_JBFBAE010000004.1:0-443256 GCF_040689465.1 Amycolatopsis sp. NPDC051373
TCGGTGAACGGCTTGGCGACGAAGACTCCCGCGTTGTTGATCAGGGTGTCGACGCGGCCGAACTGCTCGACGGCCGCGGAGATCACCCGCTCGGCGGTGGCCGGGTCGGCGATGTCGCCCTGGACAGTGACAACGCCCGTGTCGGCGGAGGGCGCGATCGTGCGCGAGGTGGCGACGACCGCGTGGCCGAGCTTGCGGTAGGCCTCGACCAAGCCAGCGCCGAAACCCTGCGAGGCCCCGGTGATGACGGCGACCTTCTGATTCTGCATGCTCATGACATTTCCTCCGGATGTTCGACCGAGCGCGTGCACGGGCTCGGTGACGGGACGGGATTCCTCGACCTCGGCTGCCGCCGCTGTCGCGACTTGATTGGTGTAGGCCAAACGGGGAATCTTTCGAGAGATCGGCGAAAATTTTCTTGAGATCCCCGTTCGGCAGGCGTCCTTGCGGCGTAACTGCTCGCACCGGGTGCCTGGCGGCCCGTGATCCGGTCGGTGATGCCTGGAGACCGCATTCGATGCGGGCCTGGGCCCCTTCGTTCGTGTGCGACCTCGACGTAGCTCATCGAGACGAACGGGTAGCGGGCCAGCTGGTGCAGCGCAAGCCACTGGCTGATCCACGACAACGTCGCCAACTGCGAGATGAGCGCTGCCTTACGTCGGGCCGGTTGCACGGACCCAACAGTCGCGTTCACGCTGCTCAGCAGCTATTTTGTCGAGGTTCTCGCGAGATGCGCGGGCCCGCCGAATACGCCCGAAAGAGGAAATGAGCTGGCGCAGGTATCCACGCGGCGGTATCTCGGCTGATCAGGCGCCAGTTGCCCACCGCGAAGACCACACTCGCGCACCGAGTGATCGTGGCGCTGAGCAACCGGCATCGCGCTGCGCGCACAGTGCGACGCCGGTTGCTCAGCTGCAACGTCGAGGTAACCGCGGCCGCGGCTCTGAGCGTCACTAACGGGTCGTGCATCCGTAGACGTCGGCGGCAGCTCACCCCCCGATTGGTGCAGACCCCAGCCGGTTGGCACGGATGTGCGGGCGTGGGGCGTGGTGCCCTCGGCCGTGAACGGTCGCCAGTCCCATCACGACTATCGCGCTGATCCGCACGGTGTGGTGCTGTGTGTAGGTCAGGCCGAGCACCGTGCTCAAGGAGTCGCTGAAGTGCGATCACCTCTCGACGCCGAGTCGCGACCGGAGGAGTTCGAAGTCCGCGATCAGGTTGTCGGTGCTGTTGGCCGAGAGGTCGGCGACCGGGCGCCGGCGTACGAAGTGCTGGGGCCGCAGCACCGTTGCTCGACGAGCGCGACCAGCGCGGCCGTCCTGTCCGGGTTGCTCTGGGGCGGGCCACGCGGGGCCGCGTCTGCGTCGCAGATGTTCTGCGGATGGAAACACGCCCCGCGACGCCCAGCCTGTGACGCCAACAGTCACGTCCTGTACGCCTTGGTGCTCTCCGCGAAGCAGACGACCGGCAGCCCTTCACTGACCTGCACGGTACCGATGATCTTCCCGGCCTACAGGGTTTCTGCTCAGCTTGTTGGACGGCGTGTGGTTGTGACACACCGCTGGCGCAGCTGGGTTGATCCAGCGGCTCGGTCGGCCGCAGAGGCGGATCAGGCGGTCGGATTGGGCGGGCCTCCCGTTCGGAGCCTATCCGTCATCGTCCCGTCTGCTTTCCCTGCCGCAAGCTCGCCGAAGACAGGCTTGAGCACGGGCCCGACCAGCTCGGCCCGGCGAACCGAAACGCCGAGGTGCAGGAGGCGCGGAAGCGGTGGTGCTTTCCCAAGGCTTCGGTCAGGGTCAGAGCTGCGCACACGGAGTAAGACGCGTTGGTTCTGCGCCGCCAAGTTGGTATGAGTTCACCGAGTAGGCGGACGGATGGTGCGGCGTGTTCGACGGGTGCCTTTGAGGGCTGCGGACAACGCAGATGAGCAGTACAAGCTCGCCCAGGGACTGCGGCACGAAATCGACAAGGCATCCCGACCCGCGGGTCGTGCCCGATCGGTGAGGTTTCGGTGTCGGAACCACGGGGGCAGCACCAAGCCCGCTGAGCGTCATCGATGTCGAAACCCAGTTTTTCAGCTTAATTCAACGAGGGAGGTGCAGGCGGCGCTGCGACGGCCCCGCCTGTCGTCTATGCCAAACAGTCCACTTCGGCCTTCCAGCTCTCGCGAGGTTGACCACTTCGCGCCCGAGCCGCCTGGCGAGGACGTCGAGTACGGCTTTCCCGCGGCCTTGTGGCGGGCCGTCGGAAAGCGCCGGCCACCTGGTCTCGGCCGGACCCGCGCCTGGCGCAGTCCACTGCGCGGGCCATGGCTGACGTCGATCTTCGGTGCTGTGCTGCTGGCGATGCTACCGCTCGTGATCCTCACCGGACTGCTGGACTACATCGCCTACGGCCCCCAGTTCAGGCAAGCGTTCCCCGTCGACGTCGGCTGGATGCACCTGCCGTTCTTCGACTGGCCGACTCGGCCATCGTGGTTGTTCCGGCTGACTGAGGGCCTGCATGTCGGACTCGGCCTCGTGATGATCCCGGTGGTGCTGGCCAAGCTTTGGTCGGTGGTACCGAAGCTGTTCGCCTGGCCGGCGTCACGCTCGATCGCCCAGCTGCTGGAGCGACTGTCACTGCTGCTGCTCGTAGGTGGCATCCTGTTCGAGATCGCCACGGGCGTGCTGAACATCCAGTACGACTACATCTTCGGGTTCAGCTTCTACCGCGCGCACTATGTCGGGGCTTGGGTGTTCATCGGGGCATTCGTCTCCCACGTCGTGATCAAGTTGCCGAAGATGGTCAGGGCGCTGCGTTCGAGGTCCCTGCGAGTGGAACTGCGGACGACTCGCGCCGACACTCGGCCCGAGCCTGTCGACAGCGACCTGGTTGCCATCGCCCCTGCGCCGGCGACGATCAGCCGCAGGGGAGCGATCGGGCTGGTGGGCGGGGGAGTGCTGTTGGTCGCTGTGCTCACCGCCGGGCAGACCATCGGGGGATTCACCCGTAGCTGGGCGCTGCTGTTGCCTCGCGGGCGGTCCTATGGCGACGGGCCCAACGACTTCCAGGTCAACAAAACCGCTGTCGCCGCGCAGATCACGGCCAGGGACACAGGCCCGGCGTGGCGGCTGTCGCTGTTGGGCGGTCCACGGCCGGTTCAGCTCGACCGTACTCAGCTCCTCGCGATGCCCCAGCACGCCGCCACTCTGCCGATCGCCTGTGTGGAAGGCTGGTCCGCGACGCAGGACTGGTCGGGGGTCCGGCTTCGGGACCTGGCCGCAGCGGCCGGCGTACCGGATCCGGAGCGGGCAATGGTCGAGTCCATCGACACTGGCTCGTTTGGCCGTGCCACGCTGCAGGCCAACCAGGTGCTGGATCCCGACGCATTGCTGGCCTTGCGGGTCAACGGCACCGACTTGTCGCTGGACCACGGCTTCCCGGCACGGGTCATCGTGCCGGCCCTGCCCGGGGTGCACTGCACGAAATGGGTTCGGTCCATCGAGTTCCGGAGCCGCTGACGATGCGTACCGTCCTTTCCCGCGTCCGCGGATTCTACGGCGACAACCCCTTGCATCTGCTGGTGCTGATCGTCTGTTTCGCTCTGGCCGGATTCGCCGCAACGCACGAGGTGACCGACCGCCTGTGGCCGTTGGCTCTGACCTGGTTCCTCGCGGCCGTCGTGGCGCACGACCTCATTTTGTTCCCCGTCTACGCCCTGCTGGACATTTCGTCCACCTCCGTGCTGGGCGCTGTGGGCAGACATCGCCGCAGTTCAGCGCCGCCTCGTGTGCCCGCGCTGAACTACATCCGCATCCCTGTTCTCGGCACCGCGCTCACGTTTCTGCTGTTTCTGCCGGGCATCATCCAGCAGGGCGCCATCGCCTACCAGGCGGCCACCGGTCAAACGCAAGAACCGTACCTCGCTCGTTGGCTCCTGTTGGTCGCGGTCATGTTCGCAGCCAGTGCGGTGGCATACGCGATCCGGTGGTACGTCGGCGGTATTCCGGTTCGCACCGCATTGGCACCTGTACGAGCCATGTTCGAAGAAGGAGAACGCGTCCTTCTCGTCGGGGAGGGGACCGTCGTCCCGGTCGCTGCGGTCGCAACATCGGCGGCGCTTTACCACCCGGCTGGCGACCGACCGGGAGCGTGGCTGCGCACGCCGTGGCGCGACCTGACCGACGTCGAATGGCGAGCCGATGGCGGTCTGCTCGACCTCGTGCCCAGCGCCCGGGCAGAGGGTCGGCCCCGCCAGGTGCCCCTCGCGTGTCCCGAGGCGTTGATCGACCTGGCGAAGAAACTCGTCGCTGAGGGAGCGCGCAGTACTCGCTAGCGCGTCGGCTATCAGCGGTGATAGCTAACCGGGACGGTCCAAAGGCGTGCGCGACCGCGTCGCCGCCGACGCGGCAGGCCCCAACCCGTGGTGCTAGAAGCTCGCTCGCCGGATCGCGCGCAGGTCTTGAACCGGAACATCGATATCGGTGTGTCCTTCGGTGCCGTCCTCGCCGTCGAAGGGGAGTAAGCACTGAAAGCGTTCACGGTGCTGATGAGGTCGACCTACGCGCCGTAGTCGATCACCCATACGTCGAAGCGCTCGCCGGGCTGATCTTGCGCGGAGTAGCCGTGCCTGACGACGTGCAGGATTCGGGCGTCGAACAGCGCGAGCAAGGTGGGTTTCTGGGAGTGGCTTTCGTTGACGAGGAAGCCGCGGGTCTTCTTATTTCGAGTACGACCGGGAGATGATCGTCGAGGGCACGATGGACGGCCTGGCCGCCGCCCGGTCCCGGGGCCGCGTCGGGGGCCGGCCCCCAGTGCTGACGCGGCGGCAGCTGGATCAGGCGCAGCGGATGTATGACTCGGGGGAGCACACCGTCGCCGAGATCGCCGAGACCTTCCGCGTCGGGCGCACCACCCTCTACCGACAGCTGCACGCCCACAAGGACGCCGGCGATTGCGCGCTGGTCGTCTACCGCAACACCCGCACCCGCAAGATCGACGCCGACACCAGTCGCCGTTACGGCGAGATCGGCGCGAGTGAGAAGGTGCAGCTGGAGGCCGACCGCAAATGGTTCCCGATTGCCCCCGCCCGCTGGCCACGGCTCAAGCCGATCGTCTACGTCGTCGACGGCGCCGTAGCCCCATGGGATGGCTATGGCACGCCATGCACACGAAGCAGCCGCAGTGATGACAGATGCTTGTGGCGCCGTCGTTGTCATCCCCGGTCACCATCCGCCGGGATTCGCAGCTCCCGAACGGCCGGCACCGAGGACCGCGTCCTCACAGCCGGAACGGCACTCCAGTGCGGTCACGTCTTTCCATCTCACGAGCAGCGTCGGCGTACCGGTTGCCGGTCTCGAACATGTAGTCGCGGATAACGCGGGTGCGGGCGCGGTCCGGTTTTGACACAGTGACTCCCTCACGGCACGCCCACGCTCGCGCCGTCGGAAGGGGCCAAGGGTCGGGGCAGGAGTGCGCTGAGTCGTTGACATCTTGTCCGCGCCGCCGGGGCCGCGTGGGGGCTGTCCGGCTGGGAATCCGGCGGGCACAACCGCCTCGTGATACCGGTGGCACGGTGTGTCGATGGTCAGGGGGACAGCCGCTCACGCTGCTCCGGACAAGTTGAGCAGTGCGGTAGCCCAGCCGAGGTTGTGGACGAAATAGTCCATTCTCACATCGAGCCCTGGTGCGCTCTGCGTTAGCAGCAGCTAGCCTTCTGGCATGTCGGGTAACGAGAAGGGATACACGTCTGGGGCGCTCCGGAGCTGCGCTGGGCTGGCCGTGACGACGGCAATCACCCTGCGTACAGCGTCGACCTCGCATGGCTGGGGCATGGGGCTGCGACTCGAGGACAAACTGGACCATAGGGACCACGCTGGTCAGCTAGGAGAGGCAAGTTTTGAGGAGACGAACCTCTGCGCGCTGGTACTGACCAAGGCCTGACTCAACGCTCAGATGTTGAATCTTGGAGCGATATCAGGGTCGAAAGGCTTCGCTCACCTTGCGCTCGGTGTTCTATCCCTGTGCATGCTGTGTCTCACAACGCAACTTCGTGGGTTATCTGTGAATATTTGGCTGTCTTTGTCTGGGTCGGGAAATGCTGTTTGGTGCGTGCGCTCGCATGGGGGCAGAGACAAGATTCGACCCGCGTTGTGTCACAGCCTCGGCCGATGGGGGACGCGGTGAGCGGCGGTGACGATGCCGTTCCGGTCCTGTTCGGTCGGCGTCGTGAGCTTGACGTGCTGGGCGATGTGCTGGGCGGGACACGGCAGGGACGCAGTGCGGTGCTGGTGGTGCGCGGCGAGGCGGGGATCGGCAAGACCGCGTTGCTGGATCACGCGGTCGCGCGGGCCGGCGATCTGCAGGTCATCTCTGTCTCCGGCGCGGAATCGGAAGCGGAGTTGGCCTTCGCCGGCGTGCATCAGGTGTGTGCGCCGCTCCTGGATGGGCTCGATCGTTTGCCGGCTCCGCAATCTGCGGCGCTGAAAACGGCGCTCGGGCTGGCGGAAGGCAGTCCACCGGACCGGTTTCTCGTCGGGCTGGCCGTGCTGACCTTGCTCACCGATGCTGCTGCCACGCAGCCGCTGGTGTGCGTGATCGACGACGCGCAGTGGCTCGACAGCGCGTCGATGCGGACGCTGTCGATCGTTGCGCGCCGGCTGCGGGCGGACCCTGTGGCGATGGTCTTCGCTGTCCGCGAGGGCGAGCAGAATACGGATGCGGCGGGTCTGGAGCGGCTGCCCGAGCTGAGCCTCACCGGGCTTGATGACGGGGATTCGCGGACGCTGCTGGCAGCGACGATGCCCGGCCCGATGGAGGAGCGGGTGCGGGAACGGATCCTCGCCGAGGCGCGGGGCAACCCGCTGGCATTGCGGGAATTGCCGCGCGCGGCGAACCTGCCCGCGTTCACCGGGGGCTTGGAGCTGCCTGGCCACGGACGGGCGCTGTCGCGACGCATTGAACGCAGCTTCGCCGCCCGGGTGTCGAAACTGCCGGCGGATACTCGGCTTCTACTGCTCATCGTTGCCGCCGACCCGGTGGGGGACGCGGCGGTGCTCTGGCGTGCCGCCGCACTCCTCGGTGTACCGGAATCCGCTGCGGAACCGGCGGAAACGGCCGAGCTGATCACCATCGGGCGTTGGGTGCGGTTCCGCCATCCGCTGATCCGGTCCGCTGTCTACGAGGCGGGCGGCCGCACTGATCGCCGGCGCGTGCACGGGGCGCTTGCCGACGCGATCGAGCCCGTCGACGTGGAGCACCGTGCGTGGCAGCGTGGTCGGGCGGCGACAGGTCCCGATGAGGTGATCGCGGCCGAGCTGGAACGAATGGCCGAGCGCGCACGAGCCCGCGGCGGAGTCGCCGCGGCGTCGGCGTTCCTGGCTGATGCGACCGAGCTGACCCCGGATCCCGTCGAGCGCGCCCGGCGCGCTCTGGCCGCCGCGCGGGCGAAGCTCGCCGCCGGAGCTTCGGACGCAGCGCTGGCGCTGCTGGCGTACACGCGGGCTGCGCCGCCGGACCTCATGCGGCAGGCTCAGACTGAGCTGCTGCGGGCGCAGATCGCGTTCGCGATGCACCGCGGCCGCGACGCCCCCGCTCTTCTGCTCGCGGCCGCCGAGCACCTGCGTGACCTCGACCCGTTGCTCTCGCGCGAAACCTACCTCGAAGCGCTGATGGCGGCGGTGTTCGCCGGCCGCCTTGTGTGGGCCGAGGACAGCGGGCCCGCCGGCATGGCCCGGGCCGCGCGCTCGGCGCCGGCGGCACCTGATCCGCCGCGGGCCGTCGATCTGCTGCTCGATGGGCTGGTGCTGCGGTTCACCGAGGGTTACGCGGCCGCGGCGCCTACGCTCATGCGGGCCGTGCGGCAGTTCCGGCGCGACGCCGACGTCGGGGTGGCGGGGCTGCGCTGGTACGGACTCGTCGGCCGGATCGCGCTGGACCTGTGGGACCAGCAGTCGTGGGACGATCTCGCCGCCGCGCAGGTGCAGATCCTGCGCGAGCAGGGTGTGCTGACGCTGTTGCCGGTCGCGCTCGCTTACCGCGCCGGCGTGAGCGTGCACGCGGGCCGGTTCGAGGAAGCGGCCGCGCTGCTCGAAGAGTCCGACGCGATCAGCCAGGCCACGGGAGCACCGCCGCCGCTGTACATCGAGCCGGTGCTCGCCGCCTACCGCGGCCAGGAGGAGCACACGCTCCACTTGGTGCGGACCAGTCTGCACAGCGCCAGCGTGCGCGGCGAGGGCCGCGTGATCCCGATCGTGCAGTACGCCGCGGCCGTGCTGCACAACAGCCTTGGGCAGTACCGCGAAGCGCTGGCCGCCACGGACCAGGCCATCGAGCACGACGACATCGGCATGTACGGCTACGGGCTGCTCGAACGCGTCGAAGCCGCCGCTCGCTGTTGGGAGACCGCCATCGCCACCGAGGCCATGGAGGAACTGGTGGCGCGCGCCGAGGCAGCGGGGACCGAGATGGCCCTCGGCGTTGCGGCGCGCTCGCGTGCCTTGCTGGCCGAGGGAGCTGAAGCCGACCAGCTCTACCGCATTGCCATCGAGCACCTCGAGCGCAGCAGAGTTGACGTGCTGCACGCAAGGGCTCAGCTGCTCTACGGCGAATGGCTGCGCCGGGAACGCCGCTCTGGCGAAGCAGCCAATCAGCTGAGGCAGGCCCGCGATACCTTCCGGCGCGTGCGCGCTGATGGGTTCGCCGAACGCGCCCGGCGCGAGCTCGTCGCCGCTGGGGTGGTCGTGGAAGCACCCCCTGCACCGTTGGTGGAACAGCTGACCGGACAGGAAACCACCATCGCGCGACTGGGGGCCGAAGGACGCACCAACTCGGACATCGCCGCGCAGCTGTTTCTCAGCTCACGCACAGTCGAATGGCACATGGGCAAGATCTTCGGAAAGCTTGGTATCCCTTCGAGAAGGCACCTGAAGGCCGCGCTCGCGGACCACAACGGATGCCTGGGCCTGTCATGAGGCGCGAGCGAGGCGTCCCCTCTTCCTCACGCGGTGCGAGGCAATCCGCGCGGCCAGTTCAGGGCACGTTCGGTGAGGTCGGCTCTGTGGACCAGAACGCTCACCCCGGTCTCGGCAAGCATCCGTGTCGGCTGGGCGAGCGGAAGCCCTGAATTCGATACCCAGGCCATTGCACGTGTCGAGGGTCAGTGGGGACAGCCGATGGCGCCGGGCGCCCAGGCCCACGCTGTCGCGGTTCTCGTTGGAACCGCAGCGCCGGCACGGTGACGAGTGGCTGGCTGGCAGGTGTAGCGGTGATCCGATTGCCGGTGTTTGAGGGCTGCCTGGTCAATCGAACACACCTGGCTGCGACCTGGTCACCGAGCAAGGCGCGCAGGGTCCGCGTCGAGGACGTCCGCTGCCTCGGCAGGCGTGAAGTCGGTCGGCCTGTCGGCCCTAGAAGCCCGTGAGCCTTGCCCCACGGGACTGCCGTGGATCATCCGCTGCAGAGGCGTGCCACGTCCGAGTCCATGGACGACCGGTGCCGTGGACCCTGACCGTTCCTGAACACTGGTTCGCACTGGTCACGTGTTCACGCGCCCGCGGTGAATGCTTCTTTCTCCATCCGGACCAGTGCGTTCGGCTGGACGCCGGTGAGCGCGGGCCGAGCATCGCGCCTCGCCGACGTGCGGGGATGTGCTGTGATCACATGTCCGTTTCCCGGGAGTCACGACACCTACTGGTCTAAACCGCTAGGGGGTGCTGCGGGTCCGCGTTGGGGCGCTGGTGAGGTCTCCTGGAGTCGTCAGTTCACGGTCACAGCTTGACGGCGAACTGGCGAACCATCTCGCGACCGGCGTGCAGATATCTGCACCAGACGGGCTGCCGGTCGACGATCCAGCGCTCGCCCCAGTTCCGCACCAAGGGCCACTGCTCCGCTGCGGGCACCAGCGCAGGAGGCCACACCAAATATTCCGCTTCGATTGGCCCGCGCACTGGGAAGGGGGTCACTGTGACCAACGAAGAGCCTGACCGACGCAATGGTGAGCCGGCGGCGAGTGGCGTCAATCCGCTGGCGCTGCGCATCGACCGCGTCTTGCGCATCTCGATGCGCATCCCGCCGACTCCGGGCCATGCGACTCCGCACTCGCTCCATTTCTACCGGTTGGTGGAACGCCCGTTGCGGCTCCCTCTGAACGCGGAGTGATGCGCCCCGGGTCTGGTGCAGGTCTCGTTGTCTGTCACCGAGCCCGGGCAGGCTCGAAGGGTTGATCGTAGCGTGACGCTTGGTGGCCGGCTTCGGTCTGGTCGCCGGCCGGCACGTGCTGCGCCTGCGACTGGCGGCAAATGGAGTCACCGCGGTCTACGAAGTCGATCTTGATGAATTGACGATGTGGCTCGAGAAAACTCACGAGCTGGTTCCGCCGGGAGAGGAGACCCTTCACGTGGACTGGGACGCTTTCACGTCAGAAGTGCACCGTCGGTGACGTCGAACCGGGCGGCCCGTCGTCGCCGCGTGACCCCTGCGCCGCAGTCCCCGTAGGGGGTAGTGGCTACCGGCGGGGATGCGTTATGGGTAGCCCGGCTCGACCGGGCAACGGTCGTATCTGTGGCCACCACAGCTTTGAACCAGCAATGTCCGCCAAGGACCCGCCCACCATTCGCGGGCGGGAGAGGAGCTTAGCCGTGTTTGGGAAATGCTATGACGCGTCGATGATCGCCCGGAGCGCCGAGAACGACCTGACCGAGGATTGCCCCCGACAACGCCGCCTGGGAAGTCCTGGCCGCCGGCCTCGCCGCCGAGCTGGTTGCCGCGGGCGTCCTGCGCAACGAGCCCTGGCGCGCCGCGTTCGCCGCCACTGCGCGACACCCGTTCGTCCCCCGCATCCTCGCCGGTACGACACCGCTGCAGGTCGGTGACCCAGACTGGTTCACGACGGTCTACTCCGACGAGGCGCTCGCCACCCGAACCCGGCCCGCCGACGACATCCAGGACAAGCGTGCGATCACCAGCTCGTCCTCGAGCTCCTCCGTCCACGACCGCAGCCGCCTGGATCTCCACTTCGGAGAAGAACCTCGTGGACATCTCAGACACCGCCCCGTCCCAAACGATCACCGACGGGCAAATCCAAAGCAACCGCACCCACCGCATCACGCCAGGCTCACCAGGGACAACACGATGTCCGGAGCGCTAATCGGCCCTCGGAACAGCACGTTCGGGGCTAAGCGTTGCTTTTTCGGTGCCTGCTACCGGAAGGCTCCAGTGGTGGGCTTGTTCACCCGTCCTCATCGCGGTGTCCGATGAGGACGTTGACCGGCTGAGCGCGGACGAGCTGGTCGCTACTGCGCTGCTGCTGTTGATCGCCGGGCACGACACGTCGGTGCACCTGATCGCCAACGCCGTGCTGTGCCTGCTGACCTCGCCGGACCAGCTCGCCGCGTTGCGCGCCGATCTTTCGTTGGTGGACAACGTCGTGGAAGAGGTGCTGCGGTACGAGTCCCCGGTGAACGTCTTGCCGGCCCGTTTTGCCGGTTCGGCGATCGAGCTGGTGGGCGGGACCATTCCGGAGGGGGAGATGGTGCTGCTGTCGGCCAATCGTGACGGGTCGGTGTTCCCGGACCCGGACCGGTTCGACATCACCCGGCCGGTCGCCGGGCACCTGGCCTTCAGGCACGGCATCCACTATTGCCCGGGTGCGCCACTGGCGCGGATGGAGGGCCACCTCGCCGTGGCCGCCTTCACCACGCGGTTGCCGCACCTGCGCCTCGCCGTCGCGCCGGACGAGCTCCGCTGGCGTGACAGCACGCTCATGCACGGCCTGGAAAGCCTCCTCGTCCGGAACGGGCAGTGATCGCGCCTCGCCCGCGAACCGAGTGGGCGAGGACATGACACCGGAAGGCGCCATGTCGCGGCTGCCGGACCTGTCGCCGAGTGGGCGCATCGAGCAGCGTCACCACGGTTTCCGCGCCTGATAGGCGGAAGGTTGGACCGCTTGGCGGCTCGTCGCGGCGTTGGTACGTCGGCGTCGTCCGCCGGTAAGAACTGAACGTCGCTTGACGCCAGTATTGAGCCGACCTGCAGAGGAGTGGGCGTGTGGACGAGTCATCGGCGCGGCTGAACGCCGCCGTCGAGGTTCGGCTTGGAGCGAACGCCGTGCCGGGCGAAGCCGACGAGCGGGGGAGCGGCGCCAGGATCGGCGAGCAGGCGCGCCGCAGCCGGTGCGGGGCGCTGGTGTTCGACCTGATGGGCGGCTACGTCGAGGGCGATGTCGGCCGGATCGCTCGGGTCATCCGTCAGGTGGGCGCAAGCGGGCGTGTGGGCGAGGTACTCGCCGAGGCAACCCGGTTCGCCGCGTACCTCACCGCCGAGGCCCGCGCCGCGGGTGTCCGGCTGAGGGCCGCGCAGATCCGGGCCGGGGTTCTGTCGCGGCTGGCCGCGACGGTGCCACCGCACCACGAGCTGGCCGTGTCGACCGCGTTGGACGCGCTCTTCGAGGGGCGGTTCCCTGCGGCCGCTGCCTCGTTCGGCGACGGTGCGCCAGGAGATTTGATCGCCCTCCACGCTCTGACCGCGTTCACCGCGATGCTCGGCATCCGCGTGTCCGCACCCGGCGAGTTCACGTCTGCCAACCTCGCGCTCTTGGCGTCGGTCCTGCACCCCCGTGACTGACTGTTCATTCCGGGGGTGCACGGCTGGAACGGTGGGAATATCGATGAGAAACCGGTCGTGACGGCCCCTGCCCAAGCGCGTCGCCCCGGCGAAGACGGCGCGGCCATCGCCGGAAACAGAAACTGGGCTGGAGGTGAGGCCATTCGTTAATGAATCCTACGAGTGGATGTGCTGGCTGATCCAGTCTCGGTAGAATGTCGCGTCGGTGTAGATGCCAGCCTTTTCCGTGCACACGTCAGTTTGCCCGTGGCTGGTTGCGCCGACAAGTAGCCAACGACCGTAGCGATTGACCATCGCAGGGCCGCCTGAGTCTCCATGGCACGCGTTGGCGGTGCCTCCGTTGTTGTCCGTGCAGAGCTGGCTTGCCGGGTCGAACAGCGGGTCGTCGCAGGCCGACGTGTCGGCTATGGAAGTGTCCAGTTGCTGCAGGATCACGGGCGCATCGCAGCCGTGGGTCACACATGTGGTGCCCGAGCCGAGCTCGCGAATCGGTGTCCCGACCACTGGCGTGGAGCCGATGGCGACCGGAGTCGCGACGACCGGTTCGGCGAGGTGCACCAAGCCGATGTCATCGTTCAACTTCGTGTCCCAGTTCTCGTGCCGGATGAACCGGTCCGCCCCAACCAACTCCCCGCCGCGTGTGCGATCGATCGATCCGACGCGGAATTGGTACTGCGCCGGGTCCGCCACGTCGAGCGTGCGAGGATCACTCACGCAGTGCCCGGCGGTGACGAGCCATTGGGAGGAGATCAGGCTGGCGCCACAAACTTGTTTGCCGCTCTTGTCCTGTATGGACGCCATGAAGGTGTAGGTCTCGGTTGCGTTCGTGCCACCGACGATTGATGTACCTGCACTCGCCGGCGTGGCGAGCCCGACTGCCGCCGTGGCGCTGATGGCCAGGCATGCCGCCATGGTTCGTTGCCTCACCGAGGTCTCCTTCCGAGCATAGAGGCGCGCGGCTGAACGAACGCTGAAACGACCTGAAGAAGTCTTCAGGAATGTGCCCAACAATCTGCGGGAATTCCAACCCACGCGGACGCGGGTATGCGCTGAGCTCGACCGTCGAGCACCTGAGATGCCGCCCATGGCGATGTCGCACTTGGGCGTCAATGTGGACGTTGGCCGGGCTGTCGATTCGCCGGTGTGGGCGAGCCGGGGACGGTGTGGGTGAGTGAGTAATGGCTTAGTACTGCAACGGCAGTCAGGTGAGTGGGTAGCCGCGGCGTTTGTAGTGGCTGAGGCGGGCTTGGTGTTGTCGTCGGCGGCGGAAGCGTGACCAGGCCCAGACGTGGTTGGTGGCGTCGATGACACGCAACACCAGTTTGACGAGCAACCGCCGGATCTCCGGTAGCGTGAACGCGATCATGTCCGGCTCGCTGACGCCAGTTCCCCTTTTGCAACAAGGGTCTTGGAGACGGCGAGCCAGGCGTGAGCCAGCATCGACAGGGTGATGTGGGCATACCATGCTCGCCACGACCGGACCTGGTACTGGTCCAGCCCGGCTTCGTTTTTAGCCTGCTGGAAGCATTCCTCGATCCGCCACCGGGTCCCGGCGATCCAGGCCAAGTTCAGCAACGTCGAGCGACGGGGCCCGTAGCAAACGTAGTAGGCAATCTCGGTCGGATCACTGATCGAGCGCCGCGCGAGCAGCCAATGCCCGCGACCGGCCCGGCAGCCGGAGCGGATCGGCACCCGCGCCCAGTCGTACTCGCGCGGTCCGTGCGCGCCGGCCCCGACCGACAACCGCCGCCACGCCCGTTCCGGCAGGTCCTCGACCAGCCCATCGGCACGGACTTCGGATCCGTCGGCGGTGGTCAACAGGTCGTTGACCTTGGTGGCCAGCACATGCGCTGCGTCGCGCTCCTCCAGCCACGCGCGCAAGTATTTGACCTGCCCATAGGCCTCATCCGCGGTGATCCACGCATGCGGCAGCCCCACCTCGAACGCCCGCGCCAGCATCGCCATCGCTTGGCGCGGCTTCGTCTCGAACTCGACGTCATCAGGAATCCCAGCCCGCCGGCAGCGCTCCCGGTCGGCGATCCACGGCTCGGGCAGATACAGCTCCCGGTCGATTAGTGCATGCCCGCCAGCACCGGCATAGGCCAGGAACGTGCCGATCTGACAGTTCTCGATCCGCCCCGCCGTTCCGGAATGCTGCCGCTGCACTCCCGCCGACCGCACACCTTTCTTCAGGAACCCGGTGTCGTCCACGATCAGCACGCCATCCGGCTCACCCAGGTGCTCCACCACATAGTCCCGCACGTCGTCGCGGACTCCGTCGATGTCCCAGTCCGCCCAGCGCAGCAGCCGCTGCATGCCATCCGGTGACACCTCGCCGGCCTGCTCGGCCAGCGTCCACCCGTTCTTCCGCTCCAAACCCGCGACCAGCCCGCACACGTACTCCCGCGCCCGCGCCCGCGGTTCCGACCGCGTGAACCGGCCCCCAATCCGCCCAAGCACCCGGTCCAGCTGATCCATCACCACATCGACCACCACCACGATGATCTACCACACGCCACCCGAGTGCCGTTGCAGTATTAGATCGTGCGGATCACGCCAGTTGGTAGCGGTGGCGCGGTGGCGATCGGCGGTGCCGCAGGCCATCCGGCACCGCACCGCAGACTGCCGTTGTCGATGCTCCGAGCGCCATGCCTTCCCGGGGTGCGCGGCAGGTCGACAGGAACATCGCGTCGTGCGGAACCGGCCAACGAGTTGCCTGACCGCCTGGGGCGGTGGGCAGCGACTTTTTGGACCTCCCGCGCTCTACTTGAGGTGAGGCGGCGTGGGTCCCACGTGGCGGTTGGGGCGGTCAGGCTCGGCTGAACGAGGCAGGGAGGGTAAGAAGTTGCTACCCCCAGGCGCTTACTCTCTGAAGCGATCCACTCGATCGGGTTGAAGTCTTGTAGCTCGATCGGGTTGACGTCGGGTATCGACTAGCGGCCGGCTCCGGCCTTCAGGCGAACGAACGGGGGACGGGGGAATGGCTCGACGACGACACCCCACCTGAATCGCTTCAACCTCCCATGCGTCGGGTGACGCATAACGAGTACCGACCCCAAGTAGGAGAACGGTGGGTATCAAAATAGGAAAGGTCAACAGACCTTTCACCTTCATTGCGGCTCTTGCAGCCTTCCTGCTCGTGATTTTCGCGAATTCTAGCTCTGCAGCACGGAGCGAGAATGACGAGCATGTCTCCGCGACGGCGCAGTCACCATCGGCCTACCCACAATCTCAACTGCCCGCTGGTTTTCAGTCCGAGTTCGCGGAAGTGAACGGCTTTCGCATGCACTACGTGCGGGGCGGCAAAGGTTCGCCTCTGGTAATGATCCACGGGTTCCCCGAGGAGTGGTCCGAGTGGCGGCAGCAGATGGTGCCGCTATCCAAGAACCACACCGTGATCGCCGTCGACATGCGTGGTGCTGGTGAGTCCGAGGTCACCAAGAGTGGTTACGATACAGCACAGCTGGCGAGGGACGTGCATGAGCTGCTGAAGCAGCTCGGCCTCAACAAGGGCGTCCAGGTTATCGCCCACGACCTTGGCGAGTGGGTCGCCTACGCATACGGGGCGCAATTTCGGTCGGAAGTGCGAAGCATGGCCGTGATGGAAGCCACCATCCCAGACGAGAGCTGGTACAAATACCCCGTGCTCAACGCCGACCCGGCCCAGCCGGCGGCGTGGCACTTCGGTTTCTTCCAGCTGCCCCTCGCCGAAAAGCTCATCGCCGGCAAGGAGCGCGACCTTGTCCACGACTTGATGCTGGAATACGTGGCGGGCGATAAGTCGCCGTTCACGGAGTCGGACTTTGAGTACTATGCCCACTTCCTGAAGCAGCCCGGCCGCCTGACGGCCTTCCTGAGTATATACCGTGGGATCCGCACGGATGTTCAGCAGAACAAGGAATTCCTGGCTCAGGGAAAGTTGAAGATGCCCATCCTCGCGATCGGTGGCGAGCTTTCCTTCGGTTCACTCATCCCCGACCAGTGGCGTGAGTACGCCGTGAACGTCGAGGGACACGTCCTGAAGGGTTCGGGCCACTTCGTGACGCAGGAGAGGCCAGAGGAAGTGACGGCTTTGCTGCAGTCCTTCCTGAAGAAGTAACTTTCGCCGTCGAGAGGCGGATCACAACGATCTCGGCAACTCGCAAAAAGCATCTACGTCGGTAGGTTCGCGTTGGTGGCGGCTGCAGCGCCACCAACGCCAACCAGCGGCTGACGTCGCGTTCGGCGGTACCTCGTACGAAATGGTTCAACGCACGGGTGCGCAGCGGGACGCCGGAGGTGACGAGCACGGCTTCACCTTGGACCGCGCGGCGCCCGGGCGCCTCCTTGACGTAAGGCGTGCATGAGTTCGTGCGGGCGTGCAACCGGACTTACTTCGCCACGGCGGAGCAGAGGTTCCTGGTCGACGACCTCCGACCGTGTGCTGATCCGCACGGAGAAGGCGGCGAACCTGATCTCCTACGTCGGCCGCGACCCGCCATCGGCGCTCCGCGTGTGGACGGCGGGTCGCGAAGTCGATCGTTCCGTAACTCTTTCGTTAGCACAGAAAGGTTTTTGAATTGACCAACGTTCCCGTAGTGAAGTTGAACAACGGTGTCGAAATGCCGCAGCTCGGCTTCGGCGTCTTCCAGGTGCCGCCCGCCGAGACGAAGGCCGCGGTCAAGACCGCGCTCGACGCCGGCTACCGCAGCATCGACACCGCCACGGCGTACGGCAACGAAGCGGCCGTCGGCGAGGCGCTCGCCGAGTCGGGCGTCGCGGCCGACGAGCTGTTCATCACCACCAAGCTGTGGAACAGCGACCAGGGCTACGACCAGACGCTGCGCGCGTTCGACTCCAGCTTGACGGCGCTCGGGCTCGAGCAGCTCGACCTCTACCTGATCCACTGGCCGCTGCCCGCGCGCGACAAGTACCTCGACACGTGGAAGGCGCTGGAGAAGCTCTACGCCGACGGCCGCGTGCGCGCCATCGGCGTGTCCAACTTCCAGCCTTCGCACCTGCGCCGCGTGCTCGACGAGGGCGCCGTGGTGCCGGCCGTGAACCAGGTGGAACTGCACCCGTACCTCGTCCAGACCGACGTCCGCGCCTTCGACGCCGACCACGGCATCGCCACGGAAGCCTGGAGCCCCCTCGCCAAGGGCGGCGAACTGCTGAGCGAGCCCGTGGTGACGCAGACGGCCGAACGCCTCGGCCGCACACCCGCTCAAGTGGTGCTGCGCTGGCACCTGCAGCTCGGCAACGTGGTCATCCCGAAGTCGGTCACACCCTCGCGCGTCGCGGAGAACCTCGACGTCTTCGGCTTCACCCTCACCGACGCCGACGTCGCCGCCCTGTCGGCCCTCGACCGCGACGGGCGCACCGGTCCGGACCCGGACACGTTCGACCTCGTGTGAGCCCGGTCGACAGCGGACGACGAACCGGGCGGACTCCCCTCGAGGGAGTCCGCCTGGTTCCTTTTGCTGCTTGAGGTCCACCCGCACCGTGAGCAAGGAAGCTCGTAACGTCCGGGTTCTTTCGCGGACTGGAGTGATGCTGCGAGCGACCTGGCGAGGAGCATGCCACCCTGGTAGGCGTGCTCATAACTAATTTTGGAAATCCGCTCACTCGCGGAACCCGCGTCGAGGCTGGTGAAACAGGGAACTGCTCGGTGTGATGGAATGCGAGGCCGCGCTCGGCTAGCCACGCGATAACGGCCAAGACGAGACTTTAGTTGTTCGGGAAGTAATCGTTGAGCTGCGATCCGCTGACACAGGCGGCGTGGCGGATCTGCTGGTTGTTCGTCGCGTGGACACCCTTGGCGTAGATGACGGTCCGCAGCGTGCTCTAGAACACGAACGCTTGTCACCTGTCCCTTGTCCGTGACTTGTGAGGCTCCCGCGCTCCCGTTGATGTGCATTCCATGCTTTCACACGCTACCCCGGATTGGGCTTGCCAGCCCAGTAACCAAGTGGTGACGGGGCAGGCGACGGACCGGTGAACCCACGAAGGCATCGGTGTTCAACGCCCGCGGCGGGAAGAACTCCATCGAGGCGGTAAGACCCGACTTGGGCTCGACGCTGATCGCCTGTGCGGCAACGTCGACAACGAACGTGCATGACTTGTGTGGGCCAAGCCGGTTCTCGGCGATCCCGCGGTGCTGGGCCCACGGGCGCGGCTAATTCTCTCGCATCGACACTCCGCAGGCCCGGCAATGGCACTCGCACCCCGGCATCGAGTCAGCACGATGGCTTCTGTGCACGTCACATCCGGCCACGGAAGGCGACCGTGGGGCGCCCGTCGCCGTATACCTGGACCGCGCCGCGGCGCCGCGGCGCAGCATGGGGGGCATAGGTCTGACCGAGTTGTGTCGGCGCTTCGCCGGCGGGATTGCGGATGGGGCGTCGAGCTGCGCTGAAGCTATTGAGGGGTACGTGACGAGAATGGAGAACTTCATGACGGAAACCGAGGGGGGTACGCCGACGCGTCGCGCAACGCAGGTGCGTGTGGTCTCGACGTCGTCGTGCGCGGCGGCAGTCCCGATCCAGTCTGGGGCCGAGCGCGCTGCCGTCACCGCTGTACAGCCGGGGAGCAAACGAGGCTGGGCGGCAGTCGGCGCCATTGCACTCGGCGCGTTCATCATCGTAATGACAGAGACGATGCCGGTGGGACTGCTACCGCGCATCGCCGACGGATTGCATATTTCGCTGGGCCTTGCGGGGTTGATGGTGCTCGTGCCGGGTTTCAGCGCCGCGGTATCGGCGCCGCTGTTCTTCCTCGGCTCCGGCCGATTCAACCGGCGCTCGGTCATTCTCGTCCTCGGCTTGACAGTGCTTGCGTCGAACGCGGTCGTCGCGGTGGCGCCGAACTTCGCCTTGGTGCTGATCGCCCGCATGTTCTTCGGCGCCACTCTCGGAGCCTTCTGGACCGTGGTCTCACCGGTCGGGCCCAAGTTGGTCGGACCCTCCGGTGGCACTCGCGCCATCACCATCATCGCAGCGGGCATTTCGGGGGGCACAGTGGTAGGGCTGCCGGCGGGACAGTTCCTCGGCAACCTCGTGGGCTGGCGTCTTACCTTCGCTGCCGCCGCGGCGGCGACGCTGCTTGTGGTGGCCGCGCAGACGATCGTACTGCCGGGTATTCCGCCGGACGGGCGCACGCACCTGCGTGATCTCGTGGGAGTCGTGACCCGGCGGGCGGCACAGCTGGGGATGGCGGCGGGCGCCGTGGTGTTCATCGGACAGTTCACCGCCTGGACGTACATCACACCGTTCCTGACGGACCACACACATCTGTCTGGCGGCATGATCTCTCTGCTCTACATCATCTACGGCTGTGGTGGCATCGTCGGCTCACTCATCGCCGGATCTCTGTTCAAACGCGGGGTGATCGGCAGCTTCGCCGGGGCCGCGACGGTAGTCGCCGCATTGATCATCGGGCTCGCGATCGTGGGGTCTTTACCCTGGCTGGCCGGCCTCTTGTTCGTGCTGTGGGGCTTGTTCTGGGGAGTCGTGAACCCTGGAACGCTGGTCTGGCTACTCGATGCCGCGGCGGATACCCCGGAGGCCGCGTCCGCGGTCAATGTGACGAACCTTCAGATCGCCCTGGCAGTCGGGTCTGGCCTCGGCGCGGTCCTGGTCACGTCGACGAGCTTGCCGACAGTGTTCCTCACGGCCGGCTTCATCATCCTGGCCTCCGCCGTCCTCGCAGCGGTGGCGATGCGGTTCGTGACACTCGCCCGCAGGGAATGAAGCGACGGGAGCGAAACGCTTTGGTTGGCGCCGCACGGAGGACGACCCAGTGCGGCCACGAGCGTAGGTCGCCCCTCCGCCTCGCTCAGCCTGTTCCTGAGGTGGTTTGCCGCCTGAGGGTCCGTTACCGGGGCCGGTTTCACTCGCCTTCGCAAATTATGGCCTGTGCCCGGCCATGGTCTCGGGTGAGGTCGTCGACGGTGACCCTGACGTTCGGGCTGCTCGCGGAGAGCAGACAGGACCACCGCCGCCGGCCACACGGTCCAGGGGAGTGGTGGCGGATTCTGCGCGGCCGATGCCTCTGAGAGCGGCGCCGCGCAGTCGTGTCAGCTCCTGATGAGGCTGATGATGTGGCTGAAGGTGAGATCTGATGCGAGTGCCGTCAGGTCACCCGTCACGAGATTCGCTGCAGCTGTCCGAATGGCTCCCAGAGCGTGCGTGTACGGGTCGACTCCGAGGCTGATCCGACGCACACCGATCTTCTGCAGCTCCTCCAGGCTCATCCCGTCTGACGGGCCGACGAGGAGGTTGACTGGTTTGGGCGCGACCGCGTTGACGACCGCACTCACGGCGGCGAGATCGGGAAGGTTCGGTGCGTAGAGGACGTCAGCTCCTGCTTCCGCGAAGGCCGTGAGGCGGCGGATGGTGTCGTCGACGTCGGAAATCCCCCACAAGAAGTTGTCTGTACGGCCGGTCAGAACGATCCGTCCGTGCGCGGCCGCGGCGGCAGCCTCGATGCGGCGGACCGCGTCGTCGAAGCTGCGAATCGGGTTGGCGGGGTCACCGGTGGTGTCCTCGATTCCGATGCCGGCCAGGCCACGGGCGATGGCGGCATTGGCGGTGGCCCGGACGTCCTCGGGAGTTTCGCCGTAGCCGTCCTCGAAGTCGCCGTTGATCGGCAGGTCGCTCACCGACGTGAGGAGCGCGGCATGATCCAGGTGCGTGTCGCGGCTGATGGCGTGGACGCCGTCGAGCCGGCCCAGTGTCGCCGCGAAAGCCGCTGAAGAGGTCGCGATGGACTTGAACCCGGCTTCCTTGAAGAGCAGGGCCGACGGGGCGTCCCAGGCGTTGGGCATGATGAACGTGCCGGTGCCGCGATGGAGTTCGAGGAACTGTTCGTAGTGAGCGTGTTGCGTCGTTTCAGGCATGGTGATGCTCTTACTTCTTTCTGCGGTTCGACGGTCGTTCGATGCGCGCCTGGGTCTTCGCCGTGCACTTGATCAGTGCCGGTTCGCGGTGCCGTATTACGGCAAAGCGCGATACGGACGAAGCCAGGGTCGTTCAGGCGAAGGTGAAGAGCCGCTCGGGCTCGAAACGTGAGATCGGGGTGCTGTAGGCCTTGGCGGTGTCGGGGTAGCCGAGTGCGAGCAGCACCGTGGTGGTGTGCCCGGTCTCGCGGATGTTGAACGCCTTGTCGACGGTGGTCGGGTCGAACCCTTCCAGCGGCATGGCTTCGACCCCGAGCTCGGCCGCCGCCATCATCGTCATCCCGAGCGCCATGTAGGTCTGCTTCTCCATCCAGTGGTTCAGGTCTTTGTAGCCGTAGTTGCGGATGGTGAGGAAGTCGCGGGTCATTGATTCCCAGAGCGACTGCTTCGCGGGGTCGGGGAAACGGCCATCCGCCCTCTCCTTGTCGAATACGGCCTCGAGGTGCTCGTCGGGCACGTCCACGCGGGTGGTCATGATGATCGCGTGCGAAGCGTTCATGATCTTCTCACCGTTGTCGGCGAAGCGTTCGCCCAGATTGTCCGCGAGCTGCCTCTTTCCTTCGTCCGTGCCGAGGACGTAGAAGTGGTTCGGCTGCACGTTCACCGACGTCGGCGCCGAGCGCAGGAACTTGAGCAGCTGCTGAAGTGTTTCTTCCGGGATGGCCCTGCTGCCGTCGAAGTATCGGGTGAGGTGCTTGGTCATCAGCTTGTCGAGGTCCATGTCGATCTGCTTTCTTCTTGCGACGTTGTGAAAAATGTATGGGTGAGTAGCTGGGTGCGTGGTCAGGCGGCGGTGTTCGCCGCCCCGATGGCGGGGATGTCGACGTCGGTCTGGTTGACGTTGTTGAGGAAGTTGGTGAGCAGGAACACCACCGCGACCGTGACGATCGCTTGGATCTGCCCGTCGGTGTAGCCGGCGCCCCGCACCGCCGCGATGTCGGCGTCGCTCACTTGCCCACGGCTTTCGACGACCCGCTGCGCGAAGCGAGCGACCGCGGCGCGCCGGGGGTCGGTGGAGCTCCCTGCGCGAGCCAGCTCGATGTCGTCATGCGACATACCGCCGAGTTCGGAGGATACGTAGGCGTGCATGGCCTGGCAGTAGTTGCAGCCGTTGGCTTGGGAGACTGCCAGCGCGATCGTGTGCCGGGTCTTCGCATCCAGAACCCGGCCGATCTTGCCCTGCAGGGTCATCACGATGTCCAGGACGGCCGGGTTCGCTGCCAGGGTCGCGAACATGTTCGGCACGAAGCCGAACTGGGCGCGGATACCGTCGAGGGTGGCCTGCGCTCCCGCGGGAACCTCGTCGGGGGAGGGGGTGGTCAGTCGGGACATGGCGTCGGCCTCCGTTGATTCGTGGGCGGTGATCCTCGAGGGGCCGCGAGTGCCACCCCCAATTTTTTGGGCTGTCTAGCCCACTTCTGGAAGTGAACACCATCCGGGAATGGGCTGTCAAGCCCAATTTTTTGGTAGGGTGGAGACCATGAAGACGGACACGGGACCTCGGCCGCCCCACAAGCTCACCGACAAGGGGCAGGCGACGCGCGCCCGCATCCTCGAACACGCGGCCGATCTCATCTACACCAAAGGCGTTCACGCGGCGAACAACGAACAGCTTCGCCGACTCGCGGACGTGAGCGGCTCCCAGCTCAACCACTACTTCCCGAACAAGGAGAGCCTCGTCCTCGCCGTCATCGACTGGCAGGCCCGCGGTGTCCTCGACTTCCACCGCAGCGACAAGTTCGACGGCTTCGACACCATCGACGCGTTCCGGGAGTGGGCGGACTTCTACGTCGCCCATGGCCGTCCGTTCGAGGACGGCTGCAGCCTCGGATCGCTCGCGAGCGAGATCGTCAAGACCGACCTCGACGTTCACCAGCAGCTCGCCGCCACGTTCGAGCAGTGGCGGGACATCTTCCGCGATGGACTCGAGCGGATGCAGCACCTCGGCCGCCTCGACGCCGCGGCCGATCCCGCCCGCCTCGCGCACGCGCTCCTCGCCGCGTATCAGGGTGGCATGCTCCTCGCGCAGATCGCCCGGGACATCGCGCCGCTGCGCGACGCCTTGTACGCCGCGGTCGACTACGTGGAGACCTTCGCGACGTCCCCCGACGCCGACAGGGCGCGGGCGCAGTAACCCGAGCTTCGCGGCGTCCTTCCCTACCGGGAGAACGACCACCGGACGGTGAGCATCGTGGCCCCGCCCGGAGCCTGCAACCGATGCGCGTGCGCCGGCCCGAAGAGGGCGTAGCGTCCAAGCTCGGACAACAGCACGCTCTGCCCGCCGACCTCGACGTGGAACGCGCCGCCCGACACGAGGATCGCGAGCGTGTGCGCGTCCGTCAGCGGGCTGACCCCTCCCGTTCCTCGCCGGCCGGGTCGTTGGCCTTCTTTACCTCGATCTTGTCGGCGTGCAGGCCACTGTCGGCCGGGACGAAGTACCCGACCGCCTTCCAGCGGTACTCGGGGTTGGGACGGGTGAAGTCGACCCTCGCTCGACAATGCGCGGCCGCACGTGCACGGAAAGACCCGCGAATATGTGTCGCTGCAGCCGGGCCCGCAGGCCCGCGGGGGCGCCCACCGAGGCGGCCGGGGTGGCAGCACATGCGGTGAGCGCCGGTCCTCACCCGACCACTCGCACAATGGACTTGCCGGCCGGCGGGGCACTTTGTCGTGCGATCATCCGCGGCACCTCATCGAACGCGTACACCGCGCCCACAGGCGTCGCGATCGCGCCCTGCGCCGCCAGTTCGGTCAGGCGCTGCCACGCGGCTGCCTCCGTCTGCGCGTCGGACGGGCTCGCCAGCACACCGACCACCGTGTAGTTGCGCAGCAGTATGTCCAGGGGGTCGAGAGGCACCGGCGCGCCGCTCGCCAGGCCGATCATGGCGATACGCCCGTTGCGCGCGATGCTCTTCACCACCGTGGCAGCCGTGTCGCCGCCCACCGGATCGTAGATGAGGTCGAGGCCACGGCCGTCGGTGATTTCCGCGATTCGCGCCGTCAAGTCGTCCGTCCGGTGGTTGAGGACGTGGTCGGCGCCCAGCCGCGCGCAGAAGTCCACCTTCTCCGGGCTTCCCGCGACGGCGATCACCGTCGCGCCGAGCACCTTGCCGAGTTGCACAGCGGCGGCCCCGCTGCTTCCGGCGGCACCGAGAACGAGCAGGCTCTGACCCGGTTCGACCGGCGCGCGCTCGACCAGCCCCGCGTACGCCGTGCGGAAGCCGATCGGGAAACCGGCCGCCTGTTCGTCCGTCATCCCCCGAGGAATCCGGATCGTGGAGCGCTCGCGCAGGTACACGTAGTCCGCATAACCTCCCCACCCTTCTGTGAAATCAGTGATGCCGCTCACCTGTTCACCGACGGAGAAAGAAGAGCCCGGCGGTACGGCGACGACCTCACCCGCGGCTTCCTCCCCGACACCGAAAGGCGGAGCACTCAGCAGCGGGAAAGCGCCGGCCGTCATCATCAGGTCAGGAAACCCCGCCCCCGCCGCCCGGACCCGGATGAGCACCTGCCCGGACGACGGCTCGGCCCAGGTCATCTCCTGGAGTTCAACCGCCTCGTCCGGTTCGCCGAACTTCACCACACGCCATGCGCGACCAGAGAACACAGTATTCCTTTTCCGAAAATGCACTCGAGCAGGAGCTTGCGGACCAGGGCGTTGAGCTCGTCGTAGGCTGCCGCGCCCTCTTCGTTGCTGATCGGGGTGTTGATGCCCGCTCACCTTGAGCCGGCAACGGTCAGCGTGCCCGGGCGGCGAGGGGTGGCGTTTCTCCAGGACTGGCGCCGCAGGGGTCGCCGTGGCCGTTGCTCAGCCGCACACGCCGATCGCGCCGGTAGGACACAACTTCTCGAATGTTGTCGGTGGTGACAATCCGCACCGTGGTCACGCCGACCAGGATCTCGGCGACTTGCAAAGACCATGCCCGCAGTCCACGCACCGGTTCGTGCCAGAACCACTGGCCTTCGGTGAGATCCTCCGCGGCCACGGTCGGCTCATGAATGTTCACCTTCGACAGCGTCGCCGCGGCGATCAACATTACCGGTCAGCCGACCACGGCCGACCTGTCTGAGTTTCCACGACGTCACCGGGTCGAAAGCGTCGAGTCGTACCGCGGCGTCCATACGCCGCGACGCGCGGGGAACCCAGGCCGCTTCGGACGCGGCCTTCGTGACACGCCTTCGCCTGGGGCCCCGGGCTCAACGAAGGTAAGACACCCCGAACGTTACGGTCAATAGCTGTAACGTTCGAGGTCGGTGAAGACCGCCCGCGGCATACCCGATAATCAGGCCATGACGGACTCCAGTGGCCGGCCACCGCGGGACACCGCCACCGCTTCGCGCGACCGAATCGGCCTTGCGTGCACCCCAGCGGTCGACCACGATCTCCGCGGGCGCCGTCAGCCCGGGCAGTGTGTGGGAGGTTCGGTCAGGTGCCACCACGGTCCCTCATCAAGGAGTTGTCGGCACTGTTCAGTGAAAGTGTGCCGGTGGACGGTCTGCAACAAAATTGCCTAGGGCAACGCCTCGCTCGGCTGTGACCCCGTAACGTGCGTTGGCACGCCTGTCGGAGCGGATACGTGGCGGCGGATGATGTCGGCGACCTTCGATGGTTGTTCCATCTGGACCCAGTGGCCGGCGTGCTCCACGCGGTGGAAGGTCACGTCCGAGCGCACTGCGTGAAGTTGCGCGGCGGTGATCGGCCGGGAGGACCTGACGTAGCAGAGCCGCGATGGGCTTCGTCGGATCTCACCTGGCGCGTCGAAAGTTACGGCGTCGAGCAGGAGCGCGGCGCCGACCTCGGGATTGGTGTGTTTGACGGCTTCGTTGACCTCGTCGGAGATCGTCGCCATGGACTTGTCGCCGAGATTGGCACGGAGAAGGTCCGTCACAGTCTTGTGAAAGCCGTCGCGGTCGAGTGAGCTCGCCAGGTGATCTGCCCAGTCTTCGACGGCGTCACTGATGATGAGCGAGGAATCGAGGAGGATGGCGGTCTCGATCTCCTGCACCTCGTTCGTCATGCGCAATGCTGTTGTTCCGCCTGCGCTGTGGCCGACAAGCGCTACGCGCGCCAGCGCGAGGTCTTCGATGAGCTGCCGGAGTGCCTCGATCTGTGCCCTCATACCGTCCGCGCCTTGCCCGGCAGGCGATGAGCCGTGTCCGAGGAGGTCGACCGAGACGACGTGCGAGTCGCGACTCAGGTCGTCGGCCAGCGCAGCGGTTTGCGCCCGCCGTCCGCCGAGCCCGTGCACGAGGACGATCGTCGTTTCCGCCTCGGGTCCTTGCGAGGTGAAGCTCAACAGAGTCCGTCGTGCCACCGAGAAGTGCTCCTGTTCGTCACCGAGTCGGGTATTCGTGTTTTCGAGGGCGATGCCGTGTCTTTCGGGCGTGCCGGAGTGTTGGAGGCGGCGATCGGCCGAGTCTTACCGCCGCGGGTGGGCCGAAAAGGAGCGGCTGCCATTGCGTGCGAGGACAGAACCCGTGTTGGGCCCAGCAACGTGTCGCGGCCGGGTTCGGGTGCCCGGAGCTCCGCGCAGCGGCAACTCGGAGCTCCGGGCGGCCAATGTGGCGCTCCGCGCTGGCGTCGGTTCCGCCCGCGTTCGGCCCTGGGCATCGATCTCGCGGCTGACGAACCCTCGTTCGCCATCGTGCGTCGCCCCGAGGGGCGGGCAAGGGACGAATAGGCAAGAAGTCTGCACAGCGTTGTCGAGGCCGCGTCCCTCCTCGTTCGGCGGACGGCTTCTGGACTTTCTGGTCCTCTTTTGTTAGGAAGGTGGCAGGAGCTTCGACGGTTGCCGTGGTCACCGCGTCCCGGGTGATCGTCGTCATCTGGCAACACAGGCTGTCGAGGTGGTGGAGGCGGAGAGCACGATGGAGCCTGTCCGGCTGACGGCGCGGGGGGAAGCGACCCGGGCTCGGATCGTCCGCGCTGCGGCGAATGTACTGACGGTCAAAGGGATAGCCGCCACCACGCTCGACGATGTTCGCGCAGCGAGCAGTACGAGCAAGTCGCAGCTCTACCGGCACTATGCGGACAAGGACTCACTGGTCCAAGATGTGATCGAACATCATTCAGAAGATCTGCTCGCCGTGCACGGGGCGCACCTGCGCCGGCTGAACTCGGTGGACGGGCTCGAGCGTTGGTGCGATTCGATCATCGAGTGGATCGGCCTGCGCGAGGGGACTTACGGATACCAGCTCGGTTCTCTGGCGGGCGATCTGTCTGATCAGAATCAACGAACTCGGTCCATCCTGGCCGGCCACGTTGAAACTTGGCGTGGCCTCATTGCGGACGGTCTGCGGCGGATGCGCAGAGCAGGGAAACTGCGTTGTGACGCCGACCCGGAGCGGCTGGCCATCGGCTTGATAGGCGCGTTCGGGGGCGGGTATCTGCTCGCCCGGACCGAGGGAGACGTCAAGTCCATGCGCATCGCACTCGACATGGCCATCAGCTACATTCGTACTCTCGAGGTGTGAGTCGTCATGAACAGGCCACCACTGTAGACACTCCAGTTATACGGTAGGCGAGTTTTGGTGCGTTGCTACTCACAGGGGTGCACCCATTGATGCTCGGACAGCCTACCCGGCGGCAGACGAGACGACTCTCGTCGGCCAGTTATGGGACGACCACAAGCCCAACGAGTCTTTTCGAAGTGGCGGGACTCGCGGGTCTGGCCGGTTGGTGAGTCGTGCAGATCACGCCAGGTGCGCCCTGCGTGTCGTCGCGAGATGGATTCGGGCTTTGCCAGTGGGTTGGAGAAAGCGTGGTGTTTGCCGCCGGAGTGCGTGAAATCGGTGGCCGGGTCTGGTTGTTGGACCTCCTGGAGCCTGATGGCCCCGGTCCGGTGAAGTGGTGATCGAAGTTGAAGCGGCGGGCGTCGGCGGCTGGGATGACATCGTCCGTTCTGGGTTGTGGTCCGTCGGCCTGACACCGCCGATGGCGCTTGGTGTGGAGGTGGCCGGAACGGTTGCCGCAGTCGGTTCGAAGGTTGCGGGACTGCGGCCGGGCGACGAGGTTCTCGGCCATCCGTTTCCGCTGCGCCACCAGGGCTGCTGGGCCCAGCGGGTGGTTGTCGACGCCGATCTGGTCGTGTCGAAGCCTCGTGGTGTGGCATGGGAAACGGCAGCGGCGGTCCCGGTGCCTGCTTTGACTGCGGAGCAGGTGGTCTCTGAATCGCTCGAGGTTGCCGAGAACGAGACACTGCTTGTCCACGGTGCCGGCGGGACGACCGCAGGGTTGGTAGTGCAGCTCGCCGCCATGCGGGGAGCCCGGGTGATCGCCACTGCCGGGCCCTTGAGCGCGGCTCGGGTGAGGCAGGCCGGCGCGGTTGAAGCCGTCGACTACCACGGCACAAGCTGGCCGGATCGGGTCCGCGAGCTGGCCGGTGGCGTCGGCGTTGACACGGCCCCGAACGCTGTGCCCGGAGCCAGCGCCGAGACCATCCTGGCAGTGCGGGAAGGCGGCCGGATGGCGACGATCACCGGCGACCCGCAGCCGGCCGGGCGTGGTCAGCGTCGCCGACGTCCACGTGCGCCCGGACTCCACCCAGCTCGCGACGCTGTGTGCACTGCTGAGCGAGGACAGGCTGACCCTGCCGCTCGTCGCCCAAGCGGAATGGCGACATTGCTCCGTGGTCCGCCGGTGACCAGCGATGGTGCCTCGGGAACGTGAACCGAGGAACAATCGCAAGATTGCCGGTAAGACGGCGCGATGGATCGGCACCTAACGACCTGTACGCGGAAGCGCTCAGGGGGTCTAGCCGATCTCCGGGCCGGGCGACCCGGGCACCCACCCGTCACGCGTCCATTCGCAGGCGGATTGAGGGGGTGTTTCCACGTTGCCGATGAGGGCCAGAGCTACGTACCTCGATATGCCGAGCGCTGTGATGCCGCCCAACCTCCTCGCCGGGCGTCTGAAGATTCGGCATGTACTGCTGATCGACGCGATCGCGCGTCGCGGCACCCTCGTCGCGGCCGCCGACGACCTGAGCGTCACGCAGCCGGCTACGACTCGTGCACTGCGCGAACTCGAAGAAGTCCTCGGAGTCTCGTTGTACGACCGGCATTCGAGAGGCTTGTCGCCGACGCTGTTCGGTGAAGCGTTCGCCGCGCACGCCCAGGCTGTTGTGTCCCAGATTCGCCAGGCCGGGACGCACGTGGCTCAGCTCCGGAACGCCGATCTGGGAACAGTGTCGATCGGTGTTCACCTCACCGGTTCGAACGCCCTGGTGCCGCGGGCGGTCGAGGCGCTGAAGACCCGACACCCGCGCTTGACCGTCCAGCTGAACGAGGCGTGGCCCCGCAGGCTGCTCTCGGAGCTGGCGTCGGGACGCCTCGACCTCGTCGTCGGTCGGCTGGCCCAGCCGACCGACGAACACTTCATCCGAGTGCCGCTCCACGACGAGGTCGTGTCGCTGGTGGTCCGGACCGAGCATCCGCTCGCCGGCCGGGACGGGATCGATCTGCCGGAGCTCTCCGACCCGGCCGAGACCTCCCTCCCGCAGTGAGTGCGGTGATCGGCATTCTGCAGGAACTCGGTGCGTGAGCACGAGGTGGCGAGAAGGCCGGTAAGGACGAGGCGTTCCGCTGCCGCTGTTTCCCAGGGTCCGAAGATGTGTGACGGCGACGAAGGGATGGAACCGTGCCTCTCGAGGGCGAGTACGAGCCGAGTCCGGTGGAGTACGTGCGCGATCACGTGGCGTTGTACGAGAGTTCCGGTGGGACGGAGGGGACCGTCTCACCCGACGTCGGGTTGCCGGTCATCATCCTGACGACGCGGGGCGCGAAAAGCGGGAAGATCCGCAAGACGCCGCTGATGCGGGTGGCGCACGAGGGTACGTACGTGGCGGTTGCCTCTCAGGGTGGCGCGCCGAAGCACCCGGTGTGGTACTTCAACGTCAAGGGCGATCCGCACGTGGAACTGCAGGATGGCCCAGTCCGCCGCGATATGTGGGCGCGTGAGGTCACCGGCGCGGAGAAGGCCGAGTGGTGGGAGCGCGCAGTCGCGGTGTACCCGCCGTACGCGGAATACCAGGGACGGACCGACCGGGAGATTCCCGTGTTCGTACTGGAGCCGGTTGCGGGCAGGTGACCGATCTCGGCACTGTGACCCCTTCACACCGAGTTCGGGTCAAAGGCCCCGCGCCGACCTTGGTCGCGGAGTCGCCGGGTCAAGCGCCACGTCGATGACACACAGGAGCAACGATGACCGAGAAGCCCAAACCAGTGATCCGCGAGCTCCACGAAGTGGTCGATCTCGAACTCGCCGAGGTCGCCGGCAGCGCCGACCCGGACGGCGACGACGTCCCGGAGCGGGAAATCTACGAGGCGGAACTACGCAGCTTCCACGACGCTGTAGTGGTCGAGGAAAAGGCGGAGGAGAGGGAACGCAACTCCGACAGTTGATCGTGCGGCACCTCCGTCGTCTCTGAGCAGGCCGCTCGTTCCGTGAGTTCTTCATTCATACAGAAGGGTTTGTTGCGTTGACCAGCGTTCCTGTCACCAAGTTGAACAACGGCGTCGAAATGCCGCAGCTCGGCTTCGGCGTCTTCCAGGTGCCGGCCGCCGAGACGAAGGCCGCGGTCAAGACCGCGCTCGACGCCGGCTACCGCAGCATTGACACGTGAGGAGTCCCCGCCGGCCCGTTTCGGCGGCCTCCCACAGTGCGGTGATCGCTTCCTCTGTGTGCCCGGTCTCGTGTCTCGAATCGGCCACGTCGATCAGCAACCTCACCAACACCAGCTGGTCGTTGGCGGAGCGGCTTGCCCGCTTTCGCGCCAGCCGGAGGAGGCTCTCGGCTCCGTCGGGGTCGTCGCTCACCACGAACTGGATGAGTCGGCGCATCCCACGCCAATACCGCCGCCGTACCTGCCGGCGCAGCCGCCCCACTTCCGTGCCGCTCTCGTTTCGAAAGCGCAGCCTCACTGCCCCCACATGTTCGCAGCCTCCCACACCGGAATTCGGTCAGACCGGCACGTCAAGGAAAATTTCCGGTGTCCGCCGGGTGAGGGTCCACCGCAGGCCCGAGTGCTGCCCCGATCATGGCTGGTGTCGGTGTGGGAGGCACGACCAAGATCCTTGCAGTCACGGGCGCTGATCCATGCCCCTGACCAAGCGACCTCTCATCTGTAGCACCGGTATCACTCGTGCTACTCCTGCAAGGACGGCCCACGAGACCGTTGCGGAAACCCGGCAAACTGGGCGTGCGCTTTCGTGCGAAATCTCCGTAACAAATATCCCATTTTCGTAGTCACGATCGGCTTCCAAGCGGCTTCGCGGGTCAGGGCGAAGCCGTACTCTGAGGGCATGGTTGACCAGGTACAGCAGAGACCCGGCGAGTCGAACGCCCAATGGCTGAATCGGCTCGAAGCCCTCCTGGTCGTCCACATGGACCGGGTCACCGGCATGGGCTCAGCCGCTGACGAAGAAGAAGAGCGAATCCGGGCCACCATTGCCGCCCTGAAACGCGGTGAGGCGCCGACGAACCCCTGACCTGGGGCTCATGGCCTGGTGGTGAAGGGTTTCGCCCTGACCACGGGGAGCCGATGTCGGTGGCGGCCGAGCTCGAATGCGGAGTCCGCGCGTGCCTCGACGATGACGCCGGGTTCGACCGGCCAGTAGGTGAAGTCTTCGTTGCCGGGCAGGCCGGCCACGACTCCTGAGGCTCGCACGGAGCCGCCGGGCGCGAGCCGGAGTCTGCCCGCGAGGGACGCGAGCGCCGGCCGCGACAGCGTGGTCGAGAGCCCCACCGCCCGCACCTGCCCGCCGGTCGGTCTGGCCGAGGACCAGCGCCGTCGGTCGGGTGGGGGAGCCGGTCACGCCGAGGACCAGGGCGTCGACGTCGTCGAAGTGGCGCACCTTCACCCAGCCCGCGCGGCCACCGCGCAGCGGGTACCGGCTGCCCAGCGGCTTCGCGACGGACCCCGCGACCCCGACAGCGGCCTGCTCCGCGCTGATCCACGCGCGCCAGCTCGACGTCGAGCGCATCAGCTGCACGCCGGCGTTGCCCGCGCCGATCACCGCTTCAAGCCGTTCCCGCCGGCGCGAGTACGGCAACGTCCGCAGGTCGTGGCCGCGGCTGCCGAGCAGGTCGAACGCTACGAACACCACCGTGACGCCCTCGGCGCGGTGCCGCACCGGCCCGTAGCCAGCGCCGCGAAGTCCAGGCGCCCCTCCGGCCGGTAGGCGACGATCTCGCCGTCGAGCACCACCCGGCCCAGTGTGGCCGCCGCCTCGAGGACGCCGGGGAACCGGTCGGTCAGGTCGCTGCCGGCGCGGGACTGCACCGCCCTGGCAGGCACGTGGATCAGGCACCTCCAGCCGTCGAGCTGGGGTTCGTACCCGTGGCCGGCCTCGGGCAGCATGGCGGCCGGCTCGGCGACAGCGAGCCGCAACGGCAGTGACGGCACGGGCACCTGTCCATCGTCAACCCCGCTGACCAGCGGCGCAGCCGCAAACCCCGTGGTTAGACTCGCACTCATGTTCGAGGCTCAACGCCCGCATGGCGAGTCCGGCGCGCACGATAGGCGATCGCTTCGTGCGGGTTGTGGATAACTCGCCGCGTCGATCCCCTGGCCTGGCCGCGATGCTCGCACCGCTCGAGAACGTCGGTGGTCGCTGCATACTGGTCTGGTGAGCGCAGAGCCGATCCCGTTGTTCCCGGTGCACCGGGTGGACCCGCCCGGGTTCGCCGCGGCGCAGCACCGCATGTTCGCGGGGATGAACCTGCGGATCGGCACGTCGGAGACCGTGCATGGTGTGATCTGGCGTGACTGGATCAACGGCCTGACGTTGCCCGCGCCGGCCTGCCGACAGGGCTGGTCCGGACTCGGGGCGGCGGGGGAGCTGCAGGCGAGCGCGCGCGAGGTCACCTGCCGTAAGTGTCGACGCATCGTCGGTGTGGACATTGCCCGCCAGGAGCAGGCTGTGCTGTTCGAGCTGGGCTGAGCGTCGTGCTTCGAACGTGCGCGGATCTACGGCCCAGCAGCATCAGTTTCACCTCGGTGAGTAATCGGTTGCTTACCCGTTCGGCCGCTGCGGGAGTCGAGGTCGTGGTCGTAGGGGTCGCAACGTCAGCTGGGGGACTCAGCGGTTGGTCAGCCGAGGAGTTTGTGGAGTGCGGGAATCACGCCGCCGACGATGGTGAGCCCGGCCAGGTTCGCGCCCGGCACGGTGTCGCTGGCGAGGTAGGTCAATGCGGCCACCGTGCAGCCGCCCAGGATGGCGAGCAGGAAGATCACGGCGGCGCAGGTGCTCAGCTAATTGCGCAACGCCCTGGTCGCCGAAGGCTTCGACGGGCCGGGCGCCGGTGACCTCGTCCGGCACCTTCGGCCAGCCATCGTTTCGGGCGTTTTCGGGTGTCACCGCTGAAATTCCCTGGGCTGAGGCACGAGTGCTTCCAGCCGCACTTCGCCTGCCGAGGTGGTCAGTGTTGCGACACATTTCAGCTGTTTGCCGAGGAGGTCCTGGGAAACGGTCAAGGCCGGGGTTGTGGCTCCCTCGACAGCGACGAAGTACTTGAAGCCGGTGTCAGTGACCTTTTCCTGATACCAGTCGTAGCGTACGGCGGCGGAGCGGGGTGTGAGCCCGTCGACCGTGGCGTCCAGCCGTTGACCGACGGCCGGGGTTCCCGCGATCCGCAGCGTCCCGGTCGGTGCCAGTTCGGGATTCGGGCGCAGGGCTTCCTCTCGCCAGTCGCTGGGGTTCATGAGCTCGCCCTGGTGCGCGTCGCCGTCGCACTCGTTGCCGCTTTCCGCGCTGAGCACTCCCGCAAGTTCGGGGCCGTCCGCCGTGGACAGCATGAGCGGTCCGCCCGAATCGCCTGCGCAGACGCTCGGTGCCGGATCGGCCGGACCGGCGGGCACTCCGGTGACACAGAATCCGGAGCTGCCCACGGAATCCTGCGGGATGTCCGGTGCGCATTGCCCGGGCGGGAGCAGTTTCATCGCGGCCTGTTGAAGGCGGTCCGTCTCCCCGCCCTTTGCCGGGTCGGTGTGCTCTGTGCGGCCATGGCCGTAGACCTGTCCGGTGGCCCCTCGCTTCACGGCGGCAGCGACCTTGGCGGGCGTCGCGAACTGTGCTGGTCGAACGTCGAGTACCGGCCGGTCGAGCACGACCACAGCCAGGTCATGGGCCGCGAACGATTCGTCGTCGGTGTCGATCTCGCGCCAGCCCGGATGCCAGAACCAGCCGCGGACCTGGTGCGGTGCCTCGTGGGTCTGGGAGAGCTGGTCGGCGCCGAAATAGACCTCGAAGTCGGCCGGGGACTTGTCCAACACGCAGTGCCCGGCCGTCAATACGCGATCCGGGGCGATGAGCGTTCCCCCGCAGTAGCCGCGTTCGGTGAGCGGACCAGTGCCAGGGATGGCCAGCGTCGCCATCCAGGGTGCCTCGCCGGAGGGAGCGTCGGTGCCGTGCGAAATCGCGGATGCGGCAGAGGCCAAACCGGTGAGCAGGGCTGCTGAGACCGAGACCAGTATTCCTGCCCGGCGGGCTCCGCGGCGGAGTTCAGGGTGTGTCATCAGGCTTTCTCCTTAGGATGAACTGCATTACCAGGAGAATTTCTACGGGCGCTATCCCTGCCGCCGCGTCCGGCTGCGGTCGAGGATGGAGTTATCCATAAGATCTATGCCGCTGGGGGCCCGGATCGGTCACTCGGCCGGTGCCGGTCGAGGCTGGGCGGGCCGGCTGTCGTGACGAGGACACTGTCGATCTACCCGCATGCTGGGCCCATGACGGCATCGACCTGTTCGGCAGCCGCACCTCCGGTGCAAACTGCTGCTCCAGATCGCCCGCGGCTCGACCCCGGCCGACGTCGACGCGGTCGCCGCGAGCCGGAGCATCATCTGGGGAGGCCCCCAGGCGATCGCTCACCACATTCGCGCCGACGACGGCAGCGGCGACGCCACCCTTTGCCCGCGAACTCGCCCGGATCTGGTGGTACGGCGCCTAGTCCTACGATCCGACCTCGGTCAGGCCGCCGGCGCGCGCCCCGCGAACGGCCTGCCTGATCAAGCCGCGACAGCCCGAGCACTCTCCGGGGCACCATCGCCGGCACGCCGGACGGCTCGTTCACCGGCACACCGCTCAGGCGGCTTCGTCGGTGTGGCCGCGGGTCCGGCGGCGGTAGGCGCCCGGTGCTTGGCCGGTCATCCGCTTGAACGCCAGGCTGAATGCTGTCTCCGAGCCGTAACCGACGGAGCGGGCAATGGCCGCGATGCCCTGATCGGTCCTGGCCAGCCGGTCGGCTCCCAGTTCCAGGCGCCAGCGGGTCAGGTACTCCAGGGGACCCTGGCCGACGGCCTGTTTGAACCGGGCAGCGAGGGTGGAGCGGGAGACGTGGGCGGTGTCGGCGAGTTGCTGCACCGTCCAGTGGCGGGCGGGGTCGGCGTGCATCGCGCGCAGCGCGGTCGCGGTGACGGGCTCCGCGAGACCGTATATCCAGCCTCGGCCCGCAGTTGCGTCGCGGATGTGGTGGCGCAGGAGATCGATGAGCATCACGAGGGCGAGTTGCTCGGCGACGATACGGGAGCCGAGCCGGTCCTGGCGGAGTTCGCGATCGATCCGGGTGAGCATCTGCTGGGTCGTCAGGGCGCCTTCGGCGTGACCGGGGAGGTGGATGACCGGGGGCAGCCCGTCCAGCAGCAGTTGCCTGGCCCGGCCGTCGAACTCGAAGCTGCCGCCGACGAGGCGGGCGGTGACCGGCTCCGTCGGTGATCCGACGAGAGCCGCCTCGGCCGGCGTGGAGTGGAAGTACGGTGCGGCCGGCTGCACGCCGACCGTGGGCGAGGTGGCCAGCACGTACTCGGCCGGTCGCGTCAGCAGGAAGACGTCCCCGGCCCGGAGCGTGAGCGGCGCCTGCCCGTCGACCGTGAGCGTGCAGGTGCCTTCCAGCACGGCGTTGAACTTCGCCCCCGGCGGCGCCGGGAACAGCACTGCCCAGTCGCCGTGACCGGCGAGCCTCGCCGTGAGCCGGGCCCGAGCGCCGGTCAACGACAGGATGTTTTCGAGAGGGTCCAGCGGTCCTAGACGATCTATTTCATTATCTGGACTGTCCACTATTTTCCGTCTCCTTTCCTCGACCTAGGTTAGAGGTTGTAAGAGATCCACAGAAGCAGCACCCCAGGAGGTATCCCGTGCCCGAGACCGTGCCCGTCGCCGACATCCGTGTCGCCGTGCCGACCAACGAGCCCCGCAAGGGCCGTATCGCCATCCTCACTGCCGACAAGGTGGAGGACATCGAGTTCTTCTACCCCTACTACCGCTTCGTCGAGGCCGGATACGACGTCGACGTCATCACGCCCTCGGGCGGTGCCCTCACCGGAGCAGCAGGCCTCGGAATCGCGCAGACTCTGGCCGTGGCCGACGTCGCCGCCTCCGACTACCTCCTGCTGTACGTGCCCGGCGGCTACGCGCCGGTCGAGCTGGGGGGCAGCCCTCAGGCCCTCGAGTTCATCCGGGCCTTCGCCGCCGCGGACAAACCGATGGGCCTGGTCTGCCACGGTCCCCAGGTTCTGATCTCCGCGGGGCTGGCAGAAGGACGCCGGCTCGCCGCGTGGTACGGGGTACGCTCCGAGATCGAGGCTGCCGGCGGCACGTGGATCGACGAGCCGGTTGTCCAGGACGGCGCCATCTTCACCGCCCGCAAGCCTGGCGATCTTCCCGTCGAACTGCACCGCATCATGGCGCACCTGCGCACCCTCGAGCAGCAGCCTGCCTGAGCACGTCCTCGAGGTTCTCGCCAACGACCCGCGTGGCACGCGGGCCCAGGTCACCGGCGGAGCCTGCGGGACCTCGCGGGCGCCGGCGCCGGCGGCGCCGTCGTCGTAGGCCGACCCGAGCAGGGGTTATCACGAACAAGTGTAGGTTCTCGCGGGGTGTGACGTCTCGATCTTCTGCGACCTGGGTGTTTCTGAGCTGTCTCATGCAGATGTCGCCATGGTCAGTCTCAGTTGTCGTGTCGTTTCTTCAGCTGCATTGGCGATGCTGGTTTCGTCCTCCAGGTTGAGAAAGTGATCCCCTCCGCGGTGGCCAGCCCGCTGCTTGTGGGCCGAGCAGGCGCTCGGCGCGGGTCGCGGCGGCGCTAACGGCAACTGCTCACCAAGGCGGTGCGGCGGTCGGGGCTGTGGCCGGATCCCGGCCGTCTCAGCGGGACCCCTCCCGGCGGTTGCCCGTAGGGTCCGCATCCGGCGATCAGGAGGGGATTGGGCCCGTGAATCGGCGAGCGCGGTGGTGCGGTGTGGTGGTCGTCGCGCTGGGGATGGCGGGCTGTAACAGGGTTACGCCTACCTCACCGGTCCCGGGCTCCGCGCCGCCGGCCACCACGTCGGTAACCCCCGGTCAGAAGCTCGGTGTCGGTGACGCTGCCACCCGCCGGTGCCGACATCTACGCCTGCCTCGACGGCAACTGGGAGGTGGAGGTCCAGACCGGGCGGCGGCTGTCGCTGCTGCCCGGAACCTCCTCGCCGCCGCCGACCATCGCCGTGGTGACGCCCACGGCGATGTCCGACAGGGAGGTCGAGCTGTAGATCAACTCGGTCAGCGGGTTCTCCGACTTCCACCTCGCTTGCACGGGCGGAAACCCGCCATGCCAAGCCACCCAGAACGGCTTCTTCAGGGTGATCGGCGGCCCCGGTTCGGTGGTGACGGTCAACGAGTTGACCATCCGCATTGAGTCCGTCGGCACCGACCGCACGATCATCAAGCTCAGCTTGTCGTGAAACCGCTCCACCGAGTCGGTTTCCGCCCCGTGCGCAAACCCACGATGCCGGAGCAGGCGAGCGCAGATGAGTTCCTCGCGCAGTTCACCCGCGGCTCCGCCGGCGACGAGGTCCGCTCCAGCAACTCCAGCTTGTGCTCCGAGGCCTTCGCCCGCGCGGCCAGCAACTCGTCCAGCATCCGCGCCGAACGTGAAGAACCGGATCAACTCGCCCCGACCCAGCTCCTCCGGCCACGACCGCAACCGCCCGATCTCCGCATCGGGCACATCCTCACCAAGCTCTCCCGCCAGCCAACCCCGGGCCCCACGGCAAACGCGATGACACACAGATGATGGGACGGCCCTGACCAGGAGCATCACGACCAACCGTTGTTTTTTCGGCGCTGCTACTGGAAGCCGGTCAGGTCTAACGATCCATCGGTGAGCTGACCGGGCCCGGCACTCCACCGCGCCGGCCAGATTCGCCGGGTCACCAGCTTTTTCGGTCAGGGTGGTGGTGGACGGGGCCGGCGCGCACGTCTGGTTCTGGCGGAGTGGTGTGGGGGTGCACGCGCACGTGGATGTCGCGGCCCGGCGTGGAGCGCCGGTGAGGTTTGGTGGGTTGCCTCGTGAGGTGGTCGCGGAGGTGGCGGTAGGCGGTGATCACGGCGGCGAGTCGTTCGCGGTCCGGGTGCGGTGCGTCGGGGTGGCAGTCACGGACTGCGCGCCGGTAGGCGGCGGTGATCTCGGTGGCGCTGGCGCCGGGAGCCACGCCGAGCACCGCGTAGGGGTCGGGCAGGTCTGCGGGGTGAGCGGGGTTCATGGCGAGGACCGGAGCGAACCGGGCGCAGCTGGGTTGAGCTGGCTGATCTTGGTGTAGTAATCGCGCGCCGCGATGTGGGCGGTGTCGAGGGCGCGTCGCAGGGTGGCCAGTTCCCGGCATGCGGAGGCCAGATGTGCGGTGCCCGGCGCGCCGTCGACCCGGCGAAGCTGCTCGGGACGTTGGGTGTGGTGGCCGGTGTGTTCGGCCAGGAGGGTCACCAGATCGGTCAGCTCGCCGGTGAGCTGGGTCAGCTGCCAGCCGGCGTCACACAGCTGTGCCAGGCCAGGCGTCTTGGCCGGGTCGGCCGCGCGGACCGCGCGCCGAAGGTCGCGGGCCGTCGTGGCCAGCGCGATGGCGATCGTGACCGGTCGGCGTTGGGTGGTACCCATCGCTTCCGCTTTCCTTCATGCTGTGCTCGACCCGGCACGGGGTGGGCGTGGTAGTCGCTGGCCCCGCCCGGCAGCGTTCGATGCGGCGCGGGCGGGGCCAAAAGGCCGAGCCAGGGTTCCGGGCGCTCAGACGTTGATCTGCTTGGACTCGCTCTCGCCGCTGATGGCGATCTTGCGCGGCTTGGCCTGTTCGGCGATCGGCATACGCAGCGTCAACACTCCCGCGTCGTAGTGCGCTGCGATGCTGTTCGCGTCGAGGGTGTCACCCAGGAACAGCTGGCGGGAGAACACCCCGCGTGGCCGCTCGGACACCTGGACCTCGGTGCCCTCGTCGTAGGCCGGCGTGCGTTCGGCTTTGACGGTGAGCACGTTGCGCTCCACGTCCAAGTCGATGGCGTCCGGTGCGACACCGGGCAGGTCGAACTGCACCACATACTCGTTGCCGGACCGGTAGGCATCCATCGGCATCACCGCCGGGTGCGACGTGGTGCCGTTGGCGCCGAAGAACTGTTGGGTCAGCCGGTCCAGCTCCCGGAACGGGTCGGTCCGCATCAACATGACCATCCCTCCTTTGCTCCTTCCCTGTACGCCGCCACCGGCGCGCTGGGACCGCAGGCGGCTCGTCAACCTGTTCGGTTGGAAACCACGTGTCGAGACTGCTGGGTGTGCGATCGATACTTCGACTTCGATTACCTGGGGCCCGTCCCGGCTGCCGTAACCCCGGGCCGGGGTGTCGCGAGGGGTGCGCCACGAGACGCCGGGCCGGGACCACTGCCAGGTCTCTCGGCCGTCTGTCGAAGCAGGCATCCCCGCCGGGTGAGAGAACTACAGCCGGGCGGGCTCCAGGTATGCAGGCATCACCTGCCTTTCGAGGTCACCATCGCGTTCGCTGACCACATGAGCGCGCCGATCAGCGGAGGGGAACGCTGTCGATGCCCACCTCGTGTGGCCGGCACCACGCCGACCAGCGGGCCGCCGGTGGTGACGGTGCGGGTCGGGCGGCCGGATCGCTGCGGACCTGTGGATCCAGGCCGGGACCTCGCTGGATACGGAGGAAGAACGTCGAAACTGGCGGTCATGATCGCGTCGAACTCTGCGCGCAGCCAGGCCGGATCGGCGCAAACCAGATCGGCGAACCCGCTGGTCACGGCCTCGCGGTGGGTAGTGTCCGGCATCATCGATCACTCCCCGGCAACATCGTCGTGTTCGACACCAGGTCATGTACCGCCCATCCATTTCTATAGCTCGCACTGCAAGTTGTGTCAAGTGCGAGCTATAGATAATCTGGAGTGGCGGGCCTGCGTGACGACTCGTCACGGAGGTTTGGGGGCTGATCTGGGCAACCTCGACGACCCGGACTACCCGTCCTTCACCACCGGGCAGGCCCCGAAGATGCTGAGTGTGCAGGAAGCGTTCCTGCGTAGCCTGGACGCGGCGGACCTGGTGCGCCCACAGCGCTCGGACGGCGGCCATCGCCGCTACTCCCGCCGCCAGCTCACCCTCGTGGTCTGGCTGCGCGGACAACTCGACGAAGGCCACACCCTCACCGCCGCCGCCCGCATCATCGGCCTGCAAGGCCAGCTATAGGTACGACATTTTCGGACCGCCGACCGCGCGCACCAGGCTTCAGTTGGTCGGCCGAACCGGATTACCGGTCCTTCCCTAAGGTCTTCTGCACCCCGTCGACCAGGTTGATCGCGCCCATGATCAAGCAGCACGATGCCGATGACGAACACCGGGATCCCCACGTGAGGTAGCTGACGATCAGGCGAATCACGGCGAAGGCCCCGCCGGCGACGAGCCGGTCGTCGACAGGCGGCTTCGCCTCGCGGGCTCGCCGGGCGGCGTCCTCGGCGGCGGCGAGGAGGTAGTCGCGGCGGCGCTGGAGGACGTCCTCGTAGTACAGCAGCTTCTGTACGTCGTCGTGGATGCGAGGCGGGGTGGAGAGCGCGGGCTGCAGCAAGTCGGACGCTGGCACATTCCCGCGCTACTGAAACGACGATGGCCCGCCGTGTCCGGCGGGCCATCGTGCCACCGGTGAGCGGACGGTCAGGCGACGGGGACCCAGGTGAACCGGCCATCGGGTCGGCGTTCGGCGCGTCCGAAGACCACGTCGCCGAAGTGGTTGCCGTAGCCGATGGTGTCGGGGCGGCTCAGCTCGTCGACCAGGCGGCGGCGCTGCTCGGTGGCTTCGGCGGGGTCGTGGTCGAGCGTGCAGCCCCATTCGGGGTGGGTGACCTGGATCGGCGCGTGCATTGCGTCGCCGAACGCGATGAGCCGCTGGCCGCCGCCGGTGATGGTGTACGTGGCGTGGCCGAAGGTGTGTCCGACCGAGAACGATGCCCGCACGCCGGGGAAGATCTCCTCGCCGTCCTCGACCGTGCGGACGCGGGGCGCGAAGGCGGCCAGACGTTCCTCGGTCGCCCCGGCCTCGGCGGCCAGGTCGCGCCGGTCCCACTCGGGGGCCGCGATGAAGTGGGTGGCGTTCGCGAACGGCGGCGCATCGGTGCCGGGCTCGGTGCTCCAGGCCCAGCCCAGGTGGTCGAGGTGCAGGTGGGTGATGGCGACGGCCTCGATCTGGCTCGGCTCGCGGCCCAGCCGCCGCAGCCCGTCCAGCAGCGCACCGCCGTGGATGCCGCCGATCGCCGGGTTGGCCGGGTCGTCGGGGTAGGACTCGGGGCCGAACCCGGTGTCGATGAGCAGCGCCCGGTCACCCTGCTCGACCAGCAGCCCGCCAATAGCTGCGGGCAGGAAGCCGCCATCGTCGAGGTGATCGCGGTTGGCCGCCCAGTCCGCGTCGGTGGTGCCGGTCAGCCAGCCGCGCGGTTTGCACAGGCACAGCCCATCCGGGACATAGGTGATCTTCAGTTCGCCCAGTTGGAGCGAACGAACGCGCGGTGCGCTGGTCAGCCGTGCGCGGTCGAACTCGGTCGTCGTGGCCATGGTCCTGCCTCGTGCTCGGAAAGGTGCCGCCAGCCGGCGGTACGAGATAAAGTTACAACTAGAACAGTACTAGTTGCAATAATCTGAGTTATGGTCAAAGCTGTATGGGCTGGTCAACTGCCTGGCCCAAAGGCTGGGTCGGTCGCGTCCTTGGGGTGCGCAGTCCCTCCTGCGGCGCGGGAAGGGCTATCCCGTCGTCGCCCCCCAGGGCCGGCCGCTGTTGCTCGACACTCCCAGTAAGTCCGACAAATGCCAGAAACGGAGAACTGCGATGAAGCACATCAAGCTCGGGGACTTGGACGTCTCCCGTATCGGTCTGGGCGTGTTATCGATGTCTTACGCCTACACGGGGGCCGGCACGGACGACGCCGAGTCGATCCGCGCCATCCATCGGGCCCTGGACCTGGGCGTCACTTTCCTCGACACCGCTGAGGTCTACGGCCCGTACATCAATGAGGAGCTCCTGGGCACAGCGCTCCAGGGCCGCCGGGACCAGGCCGTGGTGGCGACGAAGTTCGGCATGATCTCGCATGCGCGCGGCGGAGCAGGAGAACTCGACAGCAGCCCGACCAACATCCGCACCGCCGTCGAGGGCTCGCTCAAGCGGCTGGGCACCGACTACATCGACCTGTACTACCAGCACCGCGTCGACCCGAACACCCCCATCGAGGACACCGTCGGGACGCTGGGCGAACTGGTCTCCGCGGGCAAGATCCGCCACATCGGACTGTCCGAGGCCGGACTGGAGACGATCCGCCGCGCCCACGCCGTGCACCCCATCGCTGCCGTCCAGTCGGAGTACTCCCTATGGGCCCGGCACCCAGAGGAACGGGTGCTGCCGCTGCTGCGCGAGCTCAACATCGGCTTCGTTCCCTACTCACCCCTGGGACGCGGCTTCCTCACCGGGCAGATCCGCTCGACCGGCCACTTCGACGACACCGACCTGCGCAAGAACAACCCGCGCTTCACCGGCGAGAACTTCCAGCGCAACCTGCGTATCGCAGACGAGGTCCAAGCCATTGCCGCCGAAGCGAGTGTCACCCCGGCACAAATCGCACTGGCCTGGCTGCTGAGCCGGGGCGATAACGTCGCACCCATCCCCGGCACCAAACGCGTGGCACGCGTTGAGGAGAACACCGCCGCCGACGCCATCGAATTGACCGCGGAACAAATCGAGAAGCTCGACAACCTTCCCCCAGCCGTCGGCGAAACCCACGACGAAGCCGCCCTGCGCCTGCTGGAGCGTTGACCCCAGCCCCGGCTATCCGGAGCGGCGGTACCCGTGACCACGAGCAGAAGGCCGAGCAGGCGCCACTGCTCGTGGTCACGGGTGCTGCCGGGCGGATATGTATAAAGTTACAACTGGAACAGTTTTACTTGCAATCATGCAAGTGGTAGTAAACTTGTGTCGTGGCTACCAAGCGCGAGACCCGAGTCCAAGCCGACCGCCTGCTGTGCGGGCTGGTCAACGGTCTGGCCAATAACATCGAAGCCCACGTTCGGGTCCGGGCGGCCACCCTCGGCCTGACCGCCTCACAAGGCACCGCGCTTGCCGAGCTGACCCGCCCGCTGACCCTGCGCGAACTCGCCGAACGGATGAGCTGCGAGCCCTCCAACGTCACCTTCGTCGCTGATCGCCTCGAAGAGCAGGGCTACCTCGAACGCCATCCCCACCCCGACGACCGCCGCGCCAAGCAGCTCGTCCTGACCCCCAAAGGCACCGAACTCCGCGGACGCCTCCTCGACCTGCTCTCCGAGGGCTCCCCCCTGACCCCCCTGTCCGCCGAAGAGAAGGACGTCCTGCAGCAGCTCCTCACCCGCGCCCTCGTCCGCTGACCCGCCCCAACGGGCGCTCACGGAGGCGTCTGCACCGGTCGCGAACCTGCACTCACCGACGAGCCGGTGCACCAGCGTTCCACAGCACCAATTCGCGTTCGGTGATCGGCGGGATCTTCTTGGCCGGCGGCACGATGTGCGGGGACATCAGCGCGTATTGGCGCGCCTGCAGTCCCCTCAGCTCCAGGTGTGGGTGCAGCCGGGTCATGCCGCCGGTCACCGGGTGGTCCTCTTGGGGGGTCACTGGGGCGCCGCCGGCGCTGCTGGTACCAGGCGTTTGGCCATGGTCCCCAGCGCTCGAGATCGTCCGCGCCGGCGGGCAGGCGGCTGACGCGCATCCCCCATGTGCTCGTTGACGCCCAACGGCTCGGTCAGGGTCTCCTTGAAGTGGGCGACCGCGTCGGCGTAGCACCCGCGATGGCGCGCGATGCCCAGGCCGCCGCTACGACGTGACGGAGGTGGTTGAACACGGGGGCAGCGACGGTTCGTGCGGACGGTTGGGATTCTCCGCGGTTGTACCCGCAGCCTTCATCACGGATGCGTCCCAGTTCCACCATCAGGCCGTCGGCACTGGTCAGGGTGGAAGCCGTGAGCTTGGGCGACGGCATCGACCTGACCCATTCGTGCGCCGTTTCTACCGGCAATTACGCGAGCGGGGTTGGCCGAGGCTGGTGCTGTGCAGGGAGAACGACCAGCCGACGTGACCAGGCACCGGTGTATTCGGCTCCCGCTCCAAGCGTTCGATGACGACAGCTCTCCGGCCGCTGAGGGCGGCAGCCGGCAAGTGAGGCGGTCTCGACGGGGGGTCGGTGAAGGGCGCCGAGCCACCACTACCGATATCCGGTGATATCGGTGCGTTCAGAAAACGGTCGGTTGCCGGACCGGTCTGAACAACCCGACTCGAGCCGCGTCGCGCCAGCGTGTCGTGTTCATCAACTCGTTCATTTACCGGCACGGTGAGACTCGGATTTTGAACGCGTTTTCCGAACGTGGGGGAGGGTCACGTGGCGCTGGTCGGGCTTGTCCGGGTCAGCACGAAGGATCAGGAGACCGCGCGGCAGCACGACGCGCTCGGTCGATCTGTGTGCGGGTGTTCGAGGAGAGGCGTTCCGGGAAGCTGAAGATCGACGAGAGGCCGGGGCTGCAGGCCGCGCTCGACTACATGCGCCCCGGCGACATGCTCACCGTGCAGGAGGCCGATCGCCTCGGCCGCAACCTGCTGGAGGGCTTGATCGTGCTCAACGACCTGTTCTCCCGCGGTATCGCGGTCAAGATCCTCGAGGGCATCGCCGCCGGCGAGCACACCGAACGCAACCTCATCCTGGACATGGCGCTGGCGTTGGCCGAGGACCGCCGACGCGACATCGTCCGCAAAACCCGCAACGGCTTGGACGCCGCGCGGGCACGCGGCCGGGTCGGCGGCCGGCCCCGCGTCGTCGACGCCGAGAAACGTCGTGTCATTCTCGCCCGTCACGCCGATGGCGAGTCCATCCGCACCATCGCCCGCGCCACCCAGCTGTCCGTCGGCACCGTCCACAACGTCCTCGCCGACCACCGCGCCACCAACAACTGATCACTGCCGGCCAGGCATATCCGCCCGATTTTCCGCGGGTACAACGGGGACCCCCTTGAGCAGGACGATCCGAGGCCTGCACAACAGGACCTGCTGGCGGGGGTCGACCGCCGGTTGGTCATGCCCCAGCGCGTTACCGATCTTCGACCCAGCTGTCCCCGGCCTCGCGGGCGTCGCGCATCACGTGTTTTGCTACCTCGACTGATCACCATGCTGCCCGAGAACCTCGAAGCACATCCGCCCCGACCAGCGGTTTTGGAAGCTAATTGCCCGTTTCGCTCGTATCCCGACAGGTCCCCATGGACGGCCTGACTGCTACTCGAGGCGCGGCCGCATGGGCGGGCAGGAGTCGAAGGTCGACTCCCGCCAGGTGCAGCCGGCCTGGCGAATGTACGAGGAGCGAGGAACCGCCGCGTCTCCGGCGCCACCATGAAACACCTTCTTCACTGGTCGCGCGGGCGCGGGTGTTACGGCGGCGACCCGCAGGTCGCGCGTACCGGTTGAGGTCGGCCGTGTGGCACGGCTCCGTTACCCGGTGTTACTCGACATGTCTGCACAAAATTCGCGAACTATCTCTTGATATGCACCATAAGAAATGGTTTCTTGTCATGACGCAGGTCACACGCCATGATTGCACCTAGATCTATTGGCGAAATCGAATTACCTTAAAAAGGGAGATAGAGAACGGTTGATCGGCGCTCGGCTTCCCTGCCTGCACTATTTCTCGGGATCCGGGAAAAATGAAGTTCCAGATTCAGCTTTGGCTGGCCAGCGGTAACGACAACGGCACCCCTGCCGCAAGAGAGGCCCACGAGCTTATTGACGCCCTTTCGGCCGACTGCCTCATCTGAAGCCGAAGGTCACATGCCCCACAGCTAGTGCGGTGGGAATCGCAGTACGCGACGGACTTAGGCGGTCGGGCTCTAGCGCACGACACCACAGACTGTGTCCTCCGACCGGGTAAGCCCATCCAGGACCGCTGTCCCGGATGGGGCTTACCGGAGGTATGGCCGGAGTGGTCCGCTACCGACTGGTGATCGCGTCCTAACCAGCCATATCCGCGCGAATTTGCTCCGTTACGACGGTCGGCGACCCCTCTGCCCGAGGTGCGGGAAAGTCTCTGGTACTGCGATCTTGTCGTGGTGCCACACCTCCCAACCCTGGAGCTTGAGGTTCTTTTCGGTGACGGCGAAACCGGCGCCAGCGAGAAGGTGCAGCTGGAGGCCGACCGCAAGTGATTCCCGATCGCCCCGCCCGCTGGCCACGGCTCTGCGCGCGATCGCCGATACCGTGCATACCCACTTCGCCCGGCACCTCTACGCCGTCGTCGCCGAAGCCCACGGCTTTCCCGGCCGGCCAAATCTCCCGCGACGCTCGGCCACTCCAGCGTCGCGATCACCGAGGCCTACCTCGAACACGGCCGCCATCTCGCCAGCGGCACCGCCCCCACCTCGCCGCTGGGCTACTTCAGCCAGTCCGCGTAGCGGGTGGGAGCGATGCGGGCCCCGTCCTTGGTGGTGAGGACGTCGCCCGTTACGGCGCTGAATATGCCGGCGTTGTTGTCGACCGTGACCGTGCGGCGGTCGCCCTTGGCGGCAAGGGTGATGCGACCCAACTCGTTCAGCGGGTAGGTGTCGGGGCCACCGAGGTCGAGGGTTCCGTTCAGGGGCGCGCCGGCTGCGACCTGGGCGACGGTGGCGGCAACGTCAGCCGCTGCGACGGGCTGCAGCAGTGTTGCGGGCAGGCGGACGGTGTCTTCGTCGGCGGTCCAGGACAGGACCGAGTCGATGAACTCCATGAACTGGGTAGCCCGGACGATGGAGTACGGAACCGGACCCGCCTTGAGGAGGTCCTCCTGCAGCGTCTTGGCACGATAGTAGTCAAGCCTCGGAACCTGATCGACGCCGACGATCGACAGGATGACGAAGTGCCCGATGCCGGCCTTCTCGGCCGCGGCCAAGAGGTTGTCCATCGAGGTTTGGAAGAACGCGAGCGAGGCCTCGTCGAAGGTCGGGGAGTTGGTCAGGTTGACGACCACGTCGGCGCCGGCCAGCGACTCCGCCACGCCCTGTCCGGTGATGATGTCGACCCCGGTGGACCTCGAGTGCGGCACGGCGTCGTGCCCTGCCGCCTTCAGGTCCTCCACCACTTGCGACCCGATCAGCCCGGTCCCGCCGATGACTGCGAACTTCACGACCTGTTCCCACCCTTCTGAATGCCAATGCCCACAATCTCGGACACTTTGTATCCGAGAAAGTACACGGACACCATGTATCCGAGTCAAGTCGTACGGTGTGATTGACTGACGAGGTGAAGATGTCGGGCGGAGTCGAGTGGGCACTGCACTGCTGTGTCGTGCTGACCTCGGTGGACGAACCAGCTCCCGCCGCGCGGCTCGCCCAGCTGCACGACGTCTCGCCGAGTTACCTCGCCAAGCAGCTCCAGGCCCTCTCCGGCGCCGGGCTGATCCGCTCCGTCCAGGGCAAGGCGGGTGGTTACATCCTCGCTCGCTCCCCCGGGGCGATCACCGTGCTCGACGTCGTCGAGGCCGTCGACGGGCCGTCACCGGCCTTCGTCTGCACGGAGATCCGCCAGCGCGGCCCGCTGGCCACCCCGCCCGAGGCCTGCACAGCACCCTGCGCGATCGCTCGCGCCATGGCCGGCGCCGAACAGGCGTGGCGCGATGCGCTCCGCTCGGTGTCCATCGCGGACCTGGCCCGCGACGTCGGCTCCACCAACCCGGGCGCTCTGGCCGGCATCAGCACCTGGCTTCGTCAGACACAGGCGTAAGACTGCCGGACTCACCGGCTGACCCCGCCTGCTGGCCTAGCCAGCCGGTGACCGACCCAGCCCACGCCGCACGCAGCAGAGCGGTTACACCATCAGGGCCACGAGACCCGGGTTGAACACAAGGGTCGGCGACGACATGTCCGACGACCGGTTCGATGCCGGACTCCCGCATGCCGGCTCCGCCAGCGACCGCCGGCGTTCCCCAGGGTCCGAACTGTCACGCCCAACACACTCAAGACCAAACACGCGGACCTCGTCCTACATTAAATGTACGTACATTCTGCCGGTCCCTGACCTGGACCGCGACAGCTCGGAGGAGAGTCATGCCGAACGTGGACACCGTGCACTTCGATCTTGTCGTGATCGGTTTCGGCAGAGGTGGGAAGACGCTGGCCGCCACGATGGGGCGTAGTGGTCAGCGGGTGGCCGTGACGAGCGGTCGGCGGAGATGTACGGCGGCACCTGCCCCAACGTCGGGTGCTGGCGCGGATGAAGTGCTGGAAGATCCTGCGCGACTACCGCCGCGCAGCCAGCACCTTGAACGACACGGTCTCCGGCATCGCGCACCTGCACAACATCCTCCTCGCAGACTGATCCGCAACACCAGTCCCACCAACCACAAGAGCAGTTACGAGACATCCCTTAGACGCCCTCGTCAGGGATTCTTCAAAGTCGTCCGGGTTGACAACCGGCGTCATGACACCTTCTGGCAGGGAGGGATTTCCTCTCACCTTAGTGAAATCGGGCTCGAGTCCAAGGCGTCTAATTGTCCTTACTCCCCGAAGATCCACACCATTCATAATCGCGTGCGTAAAATTTGCTCCCCCCTTTGGAAGTCTTGTCAAACTTGGACCCGATAAGATCTGCCCGGCGTAGGTCCACTTCAAGTAAAGTTGCGATCGAGAAGTCGTTTCGTGTCAAGTTGGCCCCTACGCAACTTGCCCCGTTGAAGTGAGTCCGGCTCAGATTTGAACTGGTCACACGTGCTCCATCGAGGTTCGCTCGATCCAGCCGAGCACCGGTGAGGTCGATACGAGACCAGTGAACTCCTCACAAGTCTGCGCCCGTGAGATCGATGTCGACTCCACGTCAATAGAACTCGTCTGGCTCTCGTGGCTTGAATTTAAGGGTGCGATGCTTGGCAATAATCCGTTGCGCCGTCAATCTAACCTGCTTTTCCTGGTGATAAAGTCCATCGTCCTCGCAGGGCTGCCCAGAATCATCCACGGGAACAGGAAATGGCATACGAAGGTAGGCGCAAAGTACGTTAAAAATTGTTGCACGCTGGTCTGCGTTGTCCTGGCCCAGTCGTTCGAGCGCGTAGAGCCCGCCCAGACGTACTGGCGCCTTCTCTGAACCGAGCTGTTCGACTGCTTTGGTGTAGAGGTCGGTGATTCGTCGGGCTATGGCATCGACGCGCGCGTCATCGGCGAGACGTTCCTGGTGAAGTTTGGTTTCGGCAGCGACCTGCTGCTGATGCGCCAGGGTCGCCTCCGTGTGGCGTTGGGTTTCAGCGGCCACCTGTTGTTGGTGCAGCAGGGTCGCCTCCGTCGTGCTGTCTCCGCCAAAGAACGACACCCGCGATGGTCCAGAACAGTGCCAGAGGGCTCAGCGGCAGCTTCGATTTACTGGTGCCGGCGCCGATGGTGCCGGGAACGACTGATCTTCGGTCACATCGGACAATGTCGCGCGCGGGTGGCTGTGCGTTGCGTCGCCAGACGGCTGCCCGCCCGGGATCTTCGTCGCCAGCACATCGAGCTTCGTCACGTCGGTGAACATGGGACGTCGCACGGGCGCCGACGTCACGGTCATGTCGTCGTAGTCGGCCACCGGGACCCCGCCGGGCGGTCACCGCGCCCGCTCTGCTTTCTGTGATCACGGCCGTCAGCCGGCCGGTTGTTGGAAGCGCGAGTTCGGACTCGGTCGGGAAGGCGTAGAACCGCATCGCGAGCTCCCGGGTCCCCGGGGTTGGCGCGGATCGGCGCAGGTAGTAGCGCTGCGCCAGCTCGTTGTACTCCTCGGTGAACCGGGCCAGTTCGACCTCGGTCAGGTGCGTGACGGCGCGGGAGGCCTGCCCCCACGGACCGAAACCACCCTGGTGCGCCGCCCAGCAGAGGATGCGCAACTCGCGGTCGTTGCGGGCGTTCGCGAGCACCACCCGGCCGAGCGCGGCCGCCGACGCGAGGACTCCGGGGAGCCGGCCGGTTAGGTCGCTGCCGGTCCGGGATTGCAGCACCCCGCCGGGCACGTGGACCACGCACCGCCACCCATCCAGCTTCGGCGAGTACTCGTACCAGCCCATGGGAGCGCCGGGGCCGGCTCGACGATAGCGAGCCGCAGCGGCGGTTCCGGCACGGGCACATGTCCATAGTGGATCCCGCTGACCAGCGGCGCAGCCGTCAACCGCAGCTGTACGCGAGCGGGCCCTGCCGGGGGGTTGGTGTCCGCCGCCAGGCCGGGGGAGAAGGCCCGTCGGCGGAGCTCGTGCTCGGCGGCGTCGGGGCGCCGCCGCTTACGGGAAGACGCGGCATGCCTCTCCCGGCTCGCCGCGGCGGCTGGTCCTGCGGGCAACCGGGTGGCCGGTGAAAGCTGCGATCACGTCGAAACGCCGCGACTACAGCCGGGTGGCCCTCGACGGATCACCATGTCCGGGGGCCTAGCCAACGTACCCGGCCACCTCGGCCAGGTACCCCAGGCCGCCGAAGAGGGCGAAGTACCCCAGGACGAGCCACGCTTTGAGGAGCACACCGAAGCTCGGTTTCGCCCCCGTGGTTGTGATGAGGTAGCGCAGGACGAACAGCGCCCGGCCGGTCGTGGCACCCCACCACCGCTGAAGCAGGACCCGGTGGACGAACGACACCACGGTGTACGTCCCGATCAGCGTGGGCAGAACGGGCAAGTTGAGGTTCATCGTGACGACGATCGCGATGGTCAGGTGGATGGCGAGGTCGGCCACGATCGCGCCGCCCCGCTGCCACGCGGGCGGGTCCGGCAACGGCAGCTTCGCGCCGGGTTCGCGAAGGTCACGGCGCCGGACGGACCACGGCATGAAGTCCAACCAGCCGTGGTCCGTCTCGTGTTGCGCCTTGGTCGTCATGCTCTTGCCACGCGCGAACCCGGCGCCCGGTTGCCTGCCCTTCCCCAACCAACGCCGTCGCCGTCCGCAGCACACCTCGGATTCGAGGCGTCGGCGTCGCGGCGGCCGCGAAACGTTTGCGCCGGGGCTGGTAGCCAGGGACTGCTGCTGCGGTGCTGGATGGGTCAGCCGATGCCGGTGACCTGCAGGGCGGTGGTCCAGTTGTTCTTGATCGCCGAGCGGGCGGCGGAGAGGGTGATGGTGCCGGCGCAGACGGCGTTCTTCAGCTTGGTCTCGGTGCCGTCCTTGGTGTGGGCGGTCTGGGTGCCGGAGTAGGGCTCGGGCCAGAGGTTGCCCGGGTCCTTGGGCGAGCCGCCGAGCTCGAGCGGGACCATGTGGTCCTCTTCGTAGTCGGCCAGGTTGGTGTCGCTGTAGCCGTAGTCGGCGATGCCCTGGACCTTGAGCGCGTTCGTGTAGGACGTGGAGGGTCGGACGGTGGCAGTCCAGCCGGACACGCAGATGGTGCTGTGGCTGGTGGACTGGGTGACAGACGAGTAGTAGACGCCCGGGGTGCAGACCGGGTCAGGCAGTGGCAGGTACGACCGCGGGCAGGTCGCGGCTCCGCCACGCCGCCGGTGATGATGATGCCACCACCGACCAGCGCGACAGCGGCCCAGACCGGGTGACCGAACGAACGAAGACGCGCATGCGAGGCCTCCCAGTGTGGCCCTTGGCCGGGTCGCCGGGATCGGGTGCCATCGCACCACCGTGCCGGCGGCCAGTTCGAAAAGATCCGCCCTGATGAACACCGTGTGCCATTAATCGGTCAGTGACACCAACTTCGAACTTTCGCCGGGCCTCGGCCGCGATCGCCTTGTTGAACGCCAGATACCGACCCCGCCTGCGGGTGGCGGCCGCGCCGAGCATGGTCAGCGTCGTCGTCTTTCCCGTGCCGGCGCCGGCCTGCAGCGCCAGGTGATCGCCGCGGCGAAACGCGTCGACCGCGGCCTCCTGCTCCGGAGTCGGTCGGGCTGCGGGCATCAGCGGTGTCCTCCAGGGCAAGCGGCGGTCACCAAACGATCACACGCGGGTACGACGTTTTCTACCGCCGACGGGGCATCGGCCGCGCGTTGCCGACGTTCGAGTGGATCAACCAGGTGTCGGCGGCGCGGCGAAGTACTCGCTACCGGCCTCGGCGGTGTACTCGAGGCGGACGCCCCGGTGAGGAGATGATCGATGGCACGACCTTCCCGCGCGCTGCCTTCGCCGAGCTCTTTCGCCGCCCGCCGGCCCGAGATGTTCCTCGACGGCGTCTACGTCGGGGACGCCCAGACGCTGTACGCGAGTTTCCAGGCGGGAGAGCTGACCACGGACGACATGGCCGCGGTGCTTCCCGCGGTGTGGCGGTTCAGACCGCGGCGTGATCCGCTCGCCAGTGCCGATGCGTGGCGGCAGATGGTCGAGCACGCCGGCTACTTCGCCTGGCGATCAGGAGATCCCAGTGGGCGGCGCGCGCGGCGGCCGTGGCGACGGCAACGGCTGTACGGGGTGCCACCGGAGAGCAGCGCTTGGGGATGTCGTGGACGAAGAACTTGGCGATCGCCAAGGACTTCGCCCACAACCGTCAGCCGGACGGCGAGACCGGCCACGTCTGGACCGCGACGTTCGCCCTCTCGCGGCTGCTGGCCTCCTTCGCCGGCGAACAGGAGTATCTCGTCCGCGCCGAGGAGAGCGATGTGCGGCGCTGGAGGACGTAACCACGTCAGGGCAACGAGCAGGCCGCATCCGAGTGGATCTCGGAGTTGGACGGTGTGGCGCACCCGGCCGCGCACGGCGCCGGCGGTGCACTCGGTTGACGACGCTGGCGCGCCCAGGGGAGTCCACGAAACTACGCGCGTTCGGCAGGCGGTGCAGTGGAGCGGACTCCGGCCAGGAGGAGGTCCACGAGCCGGCGGACGTAGTCGAGGTCAGCCGGCAGTTTGCGTTCCAGGATGCGCAGGTGAAGCGAGCCAGTCAGGGCCTCCAGCAGGAGTTCCGCGTCGGTTTCGCGGGGGAGTTCGCCCCGGTCGATGCCGCGTTGGATGACTGCGCCGACGCGGTCGAGGCGGGCAGTCCAGAACTGCTCGAGCAGTTCCTCGAACCGTGTGTCGTCCGGTTGGACGAGGGTGATCCGGGCCAGCGCCCGGCCGGTAGGCGTGGCGAGAAAGGCTGCCAGGTCGGTGAAGAAGGTCGTCAGGTCCTCGCGGGTGGAGCCGGTGTCCGGACGGGGCAGCTCAGCGTCCAGACGATCGGAGAGGGCCTCGAGGATCAGGGCGTTGCGGGTGCCCCACCGGCGGTAGACGGAGGTCTCGTGGACTCCCGCGCGGGCGGCGATGTCGGCGACGCGAGCACCTGGCAGGCCCTCGGCGGCCAGGAGTTCGGTGGTGGCTTCGAGGACGGCTTGGCGTACGGCGGCGCCGCGACGGTGCGAGGGGGCCGGGCGGAGTGGTGCCATACCTCTCATCATCGCAAGTCTAGTTGCGTTCTGGCCGGAAGGGCGCTTCACTGGAATTAACGCAAGTTGACTTGCGTTGGGCTGATCCGAGGAGGTTTCTGTGCTCACCATGGCGAAGACGGCCGATGGCGTGCTGCGCGGGCGGGTCGAGGACGGCCTGACCGTTTTCCGGGGTGTGCGCTATGCCACCTGCGAGCGGTTCGGCCCGCCCCGCACGGTGCCCGCCTGGAGCGGGGAGCGGGACGCCACGGTCGACGGTCCGATCGCCCCGCAGAGGCCGTCCCGGCTGGAGCCCGTCATGGGTGCCCCGGAGCACCATGAACAGGGTGAGGACTGCCTGAACCTGACCATCACCACCCCTGGGGCCGACGATCATGCTCGGCCGGTGCTGGTGTGGTTCCACGGTGGCGCCTGGATCTCGGGCGCCGGCTCGTGGAAGTGGTACGGCGGCCATCGGCTGGCCCGGGAAGGTGACGTGGTCGTCGTCTCGGTCAGCTACCGGCTGGGCGTGCTCGGTTATCTGCGTGCCCCGGGGATTTCCGAGGGCAACCTGGGCCTTGCCGACCAGCTTGCTGCGCTGAGGTGGGTGCGCGAGAACATCGCCGCGTTCGGCGGTGACCCGGACGCGGTGACGGTGGCGGGCCAGTCCGCAGGTGGCCACACCGTGCAGTCTCTACTGGGCATGCCCGCCGCCGAGAACCTGTTTCGCCGGGCTATCCTCCAAAGTTCGCCGCGTTTCGACCTCACTAGTGCCCGCACCGCCCAGCGTGCCGCCCAACGGTTCCTCACCCGGCTCGGCGAGGACCCGCGAGCCGCTTCGGTGCCTGACATCCTCGATGCCCAGAGTGAGGTCGCGCGCGCAGCTGCCGGCAGGTTCGGGCTGAAGATCGCATCCCCGTTCAGCCCCGTCGCCGGAGTCGGACCACTCCCGGACGAGGCGAACTGGACCACCTGCCTCGTCAACCGCGCGCCCACGCTGGACGTCATCGTCGGCACCACCGCACGCGAGATGAGCGCCTTCTACACCTTGAATCCGGCGCTGCGCAGCCTGCGCCGAGTCCCCGCCGTGGGACCAATGATCGTCAACACCTGGGAACGTCTCGCGAGCGACGCCGTGTTCAACCGCCCCACCCGTCGTCTGGCTGCCCGCCTCAACGACAGCGGGGCACGCGTCTGGGCCTACCGATTTGACTACGCCGCGCCTGCTTCCCCCTTCGGGGCCGCCCATTGCATCGAGCTGCCCTTCCTGTTCGGCACCGACGCCGACTGGGCCACCGCGCCGATGCTCGCCGGCGCGGACCCGAACGACATCGAGACACTGGGCCGACACCTGCGCGCCGCCTGGCTCGGCTTCATCCGCACCGGCACCCCCGCCACCGAGCCGCCCTGGCCACGATTCACGGCAGACTCTGCCGTCGTCCGCCACTGGCGCCGCTGAGGATTCACAGTCAGAACGCGCACCTTGGGCGCGCGTTCGGTCAGCAGTCGGGTTGCCTCGATGCCATCCATCTCGGGCATGCGCACGTCCATGAGCACGATGTCGGCTCGGGTGGCGTCCGCGACCCGACTGCGCGACGAGGAACGCGAAAAGCTGGTCGAGCTCACCGCACAACTGCGCAGCGAGTCGGCCGAGCCGCTCGAGCAGGAAGTCGAGTTGGAGCAGCAGTTGATGGCTGTGCCGGCCCAGGCGCGGCAGCTCAACGTGCCCCCGCAACCCGCCACCACCCGAAACCTCGGTGCCCTGCGTCACACGTACCTCCGGAATTATGAACCAGTACCGGCGTGACGCCCGCAAGACTTAGTACGTGTGGGTAGTGCCGATGGTCAGGTTGTAGGTGCGGAGGCTGCCGGTGTACCGGTTGAGAGACTTGATGGCGACGTTGCCGTTACCGGGTGTGTCGAGCAGGTCACCAGGCTTGAGATCGGTGGCATCGGTTGAGGTGTGAGTGGTGACGTCCCTCCACGGGTGGTGCGCCGTGGAGGTGATCTTCTCTGGGCCGCTCAGGGTCGCGATGGTGACATCGACAAAGTCGCGGTCGTTGTCGGTGATGTGCAGAGCTGTGACCGTGTGGATCTCGGTGTTCCGGTTGTCAGGTTCGGCGTTGCGGACCTTGTCGCCGACCTTGACGTCCTCGATCGGCTCTTTGGTGCCGTCTCCCGTGAGAACAAGGGTCCCGGCTGAGAAGCTGTTGCAGCCACGGATGCTCGACAGTCGCCGCTCTGCAGCTTCAACCGCTCGCAGATCGGCCATCGCTTTGTCCCGGCGCCGGATCCACGACAGCGTGTCCTTGAACGCCGTGACGATCTTCTCGACGATCTTCCCGCCCTTGAGGATCTTGCCCCAGGGCAGCGCGGTCAGTACCTCCCAGCCGCAGGCGGCGAGGTAGAAGTCCTTGATGCAGTTGTCGACGATGCCCTTCACACCGAAGATCTCCTGCAGGATGTCGCCGCCGACCTGGATGGCGACGTCGACCCAGCTGCGTTTGTCCGCGGCGGCCTTCTTCGCCTCCTCGTACTCGGCTTGGTTCGCAGCGGCTGCGGCAGTTGTGATCGCAGCTGCCGCAGCGTTCGCTTGCCTTCGTTGGTGGGCTCCGCGAGTCGCTCCGGGCAGGGCCCCGCCCGACAAGTTTGAAGTTGGAGGATGGCTTTGGTACGGACCAACAGTTCTTCCCGGCTCGTGGCTGACTTGAGATGGGTCTCAGTGACGAACGTGTATCGCCAGGTCCCCGAACTTGACTTTGTCGCGGACGAACCGGGGCCCACTCTTCGGCTGCGCGCTGGTCCTCGAGCCCATCGGTGTCGAGCGCTTCCTCCGGTCCGACTGGCCTTCGACGACCCAGTGGACACCGTCCTTGCCAAGGACGATGAAGTCTGCCTAGTACTTCTTGCCGCTGTTGCGTTCGATCCACACATTGCTGCTGGGGTTTCGCGGTGGTGACCCTTCACCAACGGTGGTCGGACGGGCGTGCTCTTCCATCGGATGTTGCGCGCGACCTCCGACGGAAGGTCCTCAAGCGATTGCCCCGGAAACCTCAGCAGCACGACCGGCCCGGGAGCCGCCCGAACCGAACGTTCGAAGCCGCCCGCAACAGACTTGATCCGCGTGTCGGATCGGTCCTACTCTTCAGCGTCGACGACTGTCGAGGAGGACCAAACCAATGCGAGGCGCCAACCGTAGCCGTGGCCACTTGTTGATCATCTCCGGCGCACTGGCCGCCGGTCTGCTGGCCGCGACGAGCCCGGCAGCGGATGCGGCGCCGGCACGAGAACCGCTGTACTCGCCTGGTGCTCCAGGCGCCGGGGATCCGTATTTCCCCGACATGGGCAACGGCGGCTACGACGTCAGTCACTACGACATCCGGCTGGCGTTCAACCCCGAAACCAAAGCAATCAACGCGACCACGACGATCCTCGCCACGGCCACACAGGATCTCTCCCGCTTCGACCTGGACTTCCAGGGACCGCTGAAGATCAGCAGACTCTCGGTGGACGGCCGAAACACCACCTACAGCCGCAGCGGTGCCCAGGAGTTGGCGATCACCCCGCCGCACGGTCTACGGAAGGGTAGTTCGTTCGTCGTCTCGGTGAGCTACGCCGGCATCCCGCAGAAGATCGACGACCCCGCGCTGGGCGTCTCCGGCTGGGTCGCCACCAAGGACGGCGCGGTCGCGCTCAACCAGCCGATCGGTGCGGCGACCTACTACCCGGTGAACGACACCACCGACGACAAAGCGACCTACACCCAGACCATCACCGTCCCCACCGGACTCACGGTGCTGGCCAACGGCGAACCCGGGCCCACCACCACGCACGATCACCAGACCACCTTCCGCTGGACCATGAACCGGCCGATGGCCAGCGAGCTGAGCATGCTCGCGATCGGCAACTACGACGTCACCCGCGGCGTGGTGGCCGGCGGCCTGCCGAACATCACCGCGATCGGCAAGTCGATCGACACCAAGCCCGGTCAGGGCAAGGTGTTCAACCAGACCACGGCGCAGGTCATCCAATGGGAATCCTCGATGTACGGGCGGTACCCGTTCGACTCGACCGGCGGGATCCTCGCCGACGTCGGCGTCGACTACGCCCTCGAGACGCAGAGCCGGCCGGTCTACGACCAGAGCACCAGTGATGTCGACGGCGACCTGCTCGCCCACGAACTCGGCCACCAGTGGTTCGGCGACAGCCTCACTCCCGTGCACTGGTCCGACATCTGGCTCAACGAAGGCTTCGCGACCTACTCCGAGTGGCTCTACCAGGAGAAATTCAACAACGTCCCCGTGCAACAGACCTTCGCGAAGGCCTACGCCGACGAGAAGGACTGGAGCGGCGAAGTCGCCGACCCCGGACGTGATCACATCTTCGACGACCTGGTCTACAACCGCGGCGCGATGGTACTGCAGGCGCTGCGCATGAAGATCGGCGACCGCGCCTTCTTCGAAGTGCTCACGCAGTGGCCGACCGCTCACCGATACGGCAACGTCTCGACGCGGCAATTCATCCAGTTCGTCGAGCGACTGACCCACCGCAACCTCGACTCGTTCTTCCACGCCTGGCTCTACCAAGCGGGCAAGCCGGCACTCTGACCACGTCATGGACTGCACCGACCGCGTCACGCTCTCCTAAGGGATGTCTCGTAACCCGGTGTCGGGCTGGCTGGGTCGGTAGTTGATCCTGTCGGTGTGGTGCAGGTGATCACAGCGTCGCGGCCGGAGTGGATTGCCCCGTTCACCGGGCGGGAACCGGGTCAGCTCCGCAAGCCGATACGGCTGGTTGCCAAGCGGGGGGAAACAAGACCGTGGACGGACGGCCGGGCCGGCAGTGGGCATTGCCCCTGGCAGACCGGGTTCTACTGGTCGCGACCTAGTGGCGGAAGAACCTGACCATGCGCCAGATCGGCCCGCTGTTCGGGGCATCGCACTCCGCCGCGCACCGGGGGAAGCGACACGATCGGCCCGCTGCTGGCGCTGGCCCCGGTCCGCAAACGCCGGATCGATGCAGTCGCGATCGTGGACAGCACTCTGGTTCCGACCCGGGATCACCGGCTGACCACCCCGTCGAAGAACTACCGCTACTCGAGCAATGTGCAGGTCGCCATCGACGCCGAGACCAGATTGGTGATCGCCACCGGCAATCCGCAACCGGGCAGCCGCAACGACTGCACCGCCTACCACGACCGACGTCGGCTGGGAACAGATCAAGAACACCACCGTCGCCTGGGGCCAGCCGTGCGCGGGACGTGGCTGCTGATCACCCACCCCGGCGTCACCGCCGCCGACGAGCAACCGCTGCCGCGCACCTTCCGCCGCCGGGCCGAGCGCGAGGGCTACAACCGCCACGCCGTGCGCGTCGTGCGGATCCACGATCGCGCCGACACCCCACAGCACGAGCAGCACGCCGAACGCAGCTACCAGGTCCCGGTGGACCGTTCGCGGGCATTGGCGCAAACCCGCACGTGAAGGGCCCAGCGGAGGCCCCGCTGCGCACCGGCGAGACCGTGTACCTCCTGGGCGGCGCGGGCTCCGCTGCACCCGAACATCCGCCGACGGGGGACGTGATGTTCTCGGCCTGGCCGAGAACACGCCCAAGAACCTCGATCTCCACCCCGATTCCCGCGTTCGCCCGGATCGCCGGCCAGGCGCGGAATCGTCAGGCGCTACTTGATTTTGCGGTCGAGCTCCGCGGCGGCGAAAAACGCCGAGGCCGTCTTCAGGATCTCGTTCGCCCGCCGCAACTCACGCACCTCGCGTTCCAGCTCGGCGATCCGCGCGGCATCATCGCTGGTGCGGCCGGGCGCCGTGCCGGCGTCGATCTCGGCGCGCTTGACCCACGTCCGCAACGCCTCCGGATGCACGTCCAACTGACCCGCGACCCGGCGGATCGCCGCCATCCGCTGACCCTCGGCCGCGATCGCGTCCAACGCCATCCGCGTCGCCCGCTCACGCAGCTCGTCGCTGTACTTCTCTGCAAAGGTGCGCCTGACTGGCACAACGGGCAGTTCTGATGCAGCTGACCTCGCCTCAGAACACAGCCAGATCAGCGGGCGCGTACAGCAGCTGAGTTCGAATCTGGAGTCGGTGTGGACCGGCGGCGGAGCAGATGCGGCGCAGGGTCGGATCAGACCGCTCGCGGACGTGTCTCAATCGGCGTCGGAGACGTTCACATCCAATTCGCAGAACGTCAGCGACCTGGCGCACGGGTTCGACGAGATGAAACAGTCGCTGCAGCCGATGCCACCGGCTCCGCCGCACAAGAACTTTTTCGACGAAGCGGCTTGGTGGCAGACCGACACTGAGAAACAGATCCAGGACTACAACAACGTCGGGCAGCAGAACCTCCAGAAGTACCAGGGGTATGCGACGCACGCGCAGGCCAGCGGCCAGAGGCTGAAGATCGATTACGGCCAGCTTGCCGCCTTCGACGGTGGCAAGGTCACGATCGGCTCGGGCCAGCCTGTCACCAGCAAGCAGGCCGAGATTGGCGCCCGCAGAGAGACTGGCAGTGGCCGGGGCAACGGCGGGGGGTCGCCGACATTCACGCCGGGGCAGGGTTCGACGGTCCCGGTAGCCCACGGGCCTGGCGTGACCACGCCCGTTGGTTTCCAGCCCGACAGCGGGCCGGGTGACGGGACGACGACCTCGGGGTGGACTCCACCGTCCACGAATCCGACCGGCGGCTCGACCTGGAGTCCGCCGCCGTCGTTGCCGCCTGGTGGCGGCAGCGGCGGCAACTCGTGGTCGCCGGGTGGCATCGGCGGGTTCGGCCCGACCAGCGGGTTTGGTGGCGGCGGTTTCGGTGGTGAATCGGGCGGCGTGAGCGGTGGTGGCCGCGCGGGCGGCTCTGCCGGCCCGCTGGGCGCCGGTCGCGGAGCCGGTGCAGGTGCTGAGGAATCGGTGGGGCGTGGAGGGGCCGGTGCGGGGGCGCGCGGTGCCGCCGGCGCTCGGGGTTCGTCCGGGATGGGCGCCATGGGTGGTGCCGGTAAGGGCGGCAAGGGTGAGGAGGACAAGGAGCATCAGCGCAAGTACGTGGTGGAGGACGATTCCGCGTTCGACATCGTCGATGACGAGGACGGACGGCTGCGTGACCCGTGGACCGGGCTGCCGCCGACCCCACCGACAATCGGCGGCTGAGGCACGACGATGACGATCATCGACAAGCCGGTCCGGATGCCGCGATCGGCGTTCTTCGTCGCGTGGAAGCTGGCCGAGCTGGGCGATCTCCCGGCTGTGGTCGACCCGGACGACAGTTACTCGACTGCTGAGTTCGCCAAGGAACTCACCAGGCGCTCGTTGTCCCGGTTCACCGCACTGCGCCTGGCCACAGATGACGGTCGGCTCACCTCGGAGTTCCGCGCGACGCTCAGCCTGCTGGCCGTGCCCGAGCGGGAGTTCTACTCGTGGACCGCGTTCGGAAGCCACTCGGACGACAACGGCGCCGTCTTCGTGGCCACGGCCGGCCACGACGCGGTGCGGCTGATCACCGACAACCGGTCGATCCAGCTCGACCCGATCCAGCCGCGTGGCATGGCGGCCAGCCTGGTGGACACCTTGCCGGGGTGCGCGCCCGCCCGCATCCAGCAGCTGAGGGTGCCGACGGCCTACCTCGAAGGCGTAGATGCGGATCCGATGTCGGAGCTGTCCGGAGTGGCCGATCTGATGCGGCACCTGATGCGCACCGAGCGCGTAGCGGTGCACAAGCTCTACGCCGCGACCCACGACGAGGACGGCGATAGGGTCCGCAGCACACCGTTGACCGTGTACGACCTCGCCCACACAGGCCGAGTCCTGGCTTTCACCAGCGACACGAACGACGGTGAGCTGGAAGCCAACATGTGTGCGGGCAGCCGTGCCAACCTGATCGACGCGCTCAACCTCACCCACGACGGCCTCGCCGCAGCCCGGTAAAGCCAGCATCCGGCCGGCGCAGTCAACCTGCGCCGGCCGGGCCGACTCGGCCGTTCCGCTCGGATGGTCGCGAGGGGTGCGACGCCGGAACAGCCAAGACTCAGCGCCCGTCACCGGGCCGTAGTGGCGGTCTCCCGTCCCGTGCGATCTTGGCTATCGCAGTCCGAGATAGCCGTCACGGCCGTCACACGGCTTGTGACGGCAACGAATGCCGGTTGACCTGCGAGAACGCTCGCGTGACGGCTGTGACAGCTCGGCTGGGGTCCCGTCACAGTCGTCACGAACAGCCGCCTTCAGACGGTTTAGCGCATCGGGCCACACCCGTCACAGCACACCGGATGGGCGGAGCGCGTCGCGCAGTGACGAGTTCGGCGGCTGTGTTCGCGACAGAGCGCAGCGCAGTCACGTGCTCGGTCAGCCCGTCGAGTCCGCGCGGTGTCAAACGGAGCACCAGGCTTCCTCTCTCGAACCGGGTCTCCACGTATCCGGCGGCGCGCAAGGTCATCAGGTGGGGCGCGAGACTCCGCCCATCCACGCCCAGAGCGGTCCCGGCCACGACAGCCCTGCGCCAGCGCATGTCCACCAGTTGGCACAGTACGAACAGCCGCGCCGGCAGGAGCAGCAGCGGGTCCAGCTCACGTTGAAACGCCGGCGCGATCGGCGGGCTCGGCGTCATCGCTCGATCGCCTCCCGGTCGGCGTCGCTGGAGGTGGGTGCGAGGCGGAGGCAGGTCACGCACGGCATCCCGACCGGGCGTTCCAACAACTCAAGCTCGCTCCGGCCGAACGTCACGCCGCAATACGCCGTCAGCCGTTCAGGCGCCGAACCCCCTGCTGGGAGCGGGAAGACGTGGACGACGCGGCGGGATTCGCCGACCGTGCCGGACAGCGGGCGCGCTATGAAGACCGTCATCGGGTCGGCCGCCGGTGATGGTGGTCGGCGGGAACGGGCGCGCTCGGGGTGCTGCCCGTCCCCGCCGACGTGGTGGTCCGGCTGTCCTGCTCGGGAATGAGCCGCACGCGTTGAGGCGGGCGCGGCAGCAGGACAGCCGGAGTCTGGAGACGGCCGAAGACGCGACGCCAGCACGACGGCTTGCGATGGGACGCGGGTTCGGCCGACGGCGGGGCCGTGCGGAGCCAGACCAGCGACTTGCAGGTAGCGCACGGCCGGCCAGGAGGCGTCAGGCAGGAGTGAAACAGCACATTGCGGCCGCAGAGCGTGTGGTAACGGCCTTCCTGACGCGCGATGCCATCGGCCAGAGCCTCGTCGGTGACGGCGTGGTCCAGGTTGTCTGCCACGCAACGGTGCCAGGTCACGTACAAGCGCGAGCCGTGTTCGCCGCTGGTCACATCCACCCCCTGGTCTTTGGATCTGTTGAAATCATCCAATCCGGAGAGTTGGGCGTGGCCCAGAGCGGAAACGTTGATGTTTTGCGGCGGGGATGTGGCACTTGGAGCCTTTACCTGCAATGACAGCTGATACGCTCTGATCGCGTCAACCGGGATGAGGTGGTCGAGTGGTCAGCGTTCGTCGACGCAAGGAGCTTGTTTCAGCGCGTAAGGCGGCCGGGCTGACTCAGGAGAACCTTGCCGAGGTGATGGGCGTCGACCGCACGACGGTCATCCGGTGGGAAGCTGGCGACTACGCGCCCCTGCCGTACCAGTGGCCGAAGCTGGCCAAGGTTCTCGGCCGCACCGCAGACGAGCTGCGCGAACTGATCGGCCTGCATCCGCTGAACGGGACGGCGGAGCTTGGCTCGGCGCTTGAGCCTGCATTCGGCTGGCTGGACCGACACGCCGGCTGGTCTCCCGGCACTGCACGCGGACGCGTGGCAACCGCCGCGTCGGTGAAGCCGCATTCCGACGCGCCGGCCGGTCGGAGTCGTGTTGCAGCCGCCTTGGCGAACTATTACAGCGACTCGGTTCCCGGGCATGTGCTGTATGCCGCGCGCTGCGGACAGGTTGAGGTCGCGACCAGCGTCCTGACCCGGCCGGACTGGCTGGACCTTGCTTGCCCGTTGACGGCCAAGAACGACCGGATTGTGCTGTCTGCCGACGAGAATGCGGCACGTGAGCCGGTCGACGAAGTCGGGGCGGTTCGGCGGCTGGCCGAAGCCGCGGCCGACGACGTACGCATCGCGGACGTGCCGCTGTATCGGCTCACGGACGTGCAGATCCGACCGGAAATGGTCAGCGGCGACGTCCAGGTGGTGCCGTTCGTCGAGTACGCCCTGACCATGGATCTTCTCGAACGGGAGCTACACGACAGCCGCGCGGTACAACCGGGTCGGATGCCGCTCCGGGATCGCTACCTGCCGGATCTTCAGGCCGTGCTCGACCTTCCGGGACGGCTTTGCGCTGGTGGCGTGCTCGCGTTGACGGCGATCGCACGGCCCGCCGATCCGTTCCGCGGTGAAGCGGACTACCTCTTGCTGGTGCAGGAGCGGTCCCTGAGCGGCATGGCTGCCGAGCCCGCGGCCACCGCGTCGACCAGTTCACCTTCGAGAAGGTCGGCCGTCAGCGCGTAGTGCACGAACTGGGACACGCCGAACGTGCCGCGAAGCTGGTGTTCACGGATGTCCGTGCTCGTGAGCCGGTAGATCGGGCTGTCCGTGAGCCGGGTGTTCATGGACAGCGTCTCGGCGAGTCGCTGAACAGCGCGGTCGGCGGCGCGGTCGTCCAGGTCTAGGTCGGCTTCCGGCTGTGCGCTCGGCACCTGGAGCCGGTCATACGGCGGACGAAGCTCGCAATCCAGGTCGAGCCAGTCTGCGCAGGTCAGAACGCTGGTGTTCATGGCGAGATCACCGCATTGCGCCGTGTACAGGCCGTGATCGTCGAGCCGGCTGCCGTAGTAAGTGGTCAGCGCGGCCGCGACGTCGCGTTGGCTGACCCAACCACGCCGCGTCCCACGGTCTTGAAGCTCTTGGGCGTCGATGCGGGCGAGACGATCGGCAACAGCGCGACGCGCGGTACCCGGCGTCCAGTGCGCGTGACGGTCGAGCCACTCCAGTGCGGCGCCGATGTGAGGGTCGGCGTCCAGGCGTTCATCGGCCTCGCTCGACGCGGCCGGCGAGGCGCTGGCCGGTGCGTCGCCGGTCAAGGCGCCGAACCGGTCGCGCTCGGCGTCCGACGCCTGCGCCAACGCCGTGTCCAAGACCTGTTGCATGTCTGACTGCGGTCGAAGATTCGGTTTCTTGTGCCACGACCCGACCGTGCGCGCGCTGATTCCCAGGCGTTCGGCGAAGCGCTCTTGACTCAGCCGTAATGCCGACTGCAATGCCGTCGCCGTGCGTCCCGTCCATCCCCCGGCCGGATTCATTGCGCTCCCGAATGTCGGTGATCTGCGGTGGTTGTGCGGTGGTCCTGCGGTGTTTGTGCATGGGTTGCGAGGCCGTTCCAGCCTTGAATTGAAGGCATGGAAAAGACCTCGCTAACGCTTCGGCCGGATGTGCTCGACCACGGTCGCCAGGCTTGTTTGAACGTCTTCGAGCCGGTCGGTGATCTCGGCCAGCCGCTGTTCGAGCGCGTCCAATCGGGACGCGAGCTCGTGGCCGTCGTCGGCCGGCTCGTCAGGGTGCGGCGGCGTGCGGTTCTGCAGCACGGCCAGCAGATGCCGCGGGTGCCAGCCCAACGTCGTCGACAGCGCTTCAAGCGTCCTAGCACTGCGGCGCCGCTCGACGACGTGGTGCTGAAGCTCGCGCACGGTCGCTTGCGACACGTGCGACCGCTCGGCCAGCTCGCGTTGCCGCCAGCCCAGTTCCCGCACGCGCATGTCGATCGCCTTCGCGACCGCCGCCCAGTCCTCCGTCACGTATTCCTCCGCGCTCCGCCTCAGCGCCGAGATTAGCGGCTTTTCAGCCGTCCATTAGCGCCGCGGGTGCGTGTTGCCGCGGCGCGCGGGCAAACACGTCCGCGTAACAGCTGAAATAAACAACATAGTCTTGAAATAAACAGAATGGTTCTCTCATGAACACCAAAACGACCTCTCACACCATTCCCGAGTCCGCGTGGATTCTCGGCGTCTCCCGCAACACGGTCAGCAGGGCGATCCGGACCGGCGCCCTGCGCGCCACCCGATGCCGGACCGGCCTGCGCGTCTCCTCCGCTGAGCTGGCCAAGGCGCTTCAGGACGGAGGTGCGGCATGGACGACCTCCATCTGATCGGCATCGCGTGGCGGCTGGATCGCTTGCGATGGGTGCCCACCGACGTCCTGACCGACATCGTGACCAGCGATGGAGCCTGCATGACCCCGGCGGCGGGCGGGCCGCCGGACGCTCGTGATGATCGAGAGTTCGCCAAGCGCGTGTGCGGTGGCTGCCCGGTCCAGAACGAGTGTCTCGAACTGGAGCTTCGGACGGCCGGCGCCGAGACGGTCGGTGTCTGGGGCGCGATGACCGACGACGACCGGCGTGCGCTGTACCCGCACTGGCGGCGCCGCGGCGAGCGGATCGATCGGGGTGCGCGATGAACGGACTCACGGTGACGCCCACGCAGATCCTCGCCGGTGCCGGCGTGCTGCTCGTGCTGTTTTGGGTCTGGCGGGCCGGTTCCCGCCGGGCGAAGGCTGCTGCCGAAGCCGCTCGGAGCGGGGCGCGGCTCGTATCGCTGGTCGGGCGGGTGCTCTTCAACGCTGGCTTGATCGTCGCCGTCCAGTGGGTGGTGATTGCGCACCCGGGTAGCCCGTGGCTGCTGGTCGCCGTGCTCGGCCTGCCGGCGCTGTTCGCGTCGCACGCGCTGACTCGCGCTATGACCGTGACCACCGTCGACACGCGGAAGCGGAGTGGTCGCCGATGAACCGTGGTCAACGGCTCGCGCAGGACGCGGCCGAAGCCGCGGAGGTGCGCGCCTACCAGACCGATCCGGACGTCGTCGCGCTGCGGATCGAGCGGGTCCGGCGGCAGGTCGACTGGATGTGCTGGACCGGGATCGTGCTCGGACTGGCGTTCACGATGACCAACGTCCAGGGCTTCGCGTCTGCCGGAACACAGCCGGGCTCGCTGCCGTGGCTGGCGGCGTGGGTACTGGACCCGACCGTCTCACTGGTCCTGCTCGCGATCCTGCGCAGAGCAAGTGACCGCGCGATACCAGGTCCGGACGGGTCCGTGGGTGCGGCGGGCGAAGTGGTTCACCCTCGCGGCCACGTATGCCATGAACACTTGGACGTCGTTCGCGGCCGGCGAGCCCGCGGCGATCGTCCTGCACTCGGTGCCGCCGCTGGTCGTGTTCGCCGCGGTCGAGGCGATCACCGATCTTCGGGACAAGCTCACGGACGCCGTGCTCGTGGCTGCTGAACGGCGGCCTGTTCACGAGGAACCCGTGAACGCCGGTAGGCGCGTCCTGTTCGGCGACTACCTCGCGATCGCTCGGGAAAGCTGGACGCCGGACATTGAGATCACGCGGCGTGGGTGCGGCGGGCGACCGGCTGTTCGCGCGGGCTGTCACCCCGGCTGGCGCGGGCGCTGCGCGCGGAGGTGGCCAATGGCTGACTCGTTGCCGGTCAAGGCTGATCCCGTGCTCGACGGCGAACTGGTCGACGACACGTTGCCGCAGCCACGTCGGCGTGAGCGACGTCGGAACCGTCTCGTGCTGTGGTGGTTGCACTCGCCACGGGTGCCGTTGTGGCTCAAGAGCAAGCCGCAGGCGGTCCAGGCGCTCAAGGATGCGTTGGTGTGGCTGGTTCTGTCGCCGTTGCGGTTCCTCGGTGCGGTTGTGCGCGGTGTCGTCGTCGGTGCGCGGTGGTGGCGCAGGTGGGTGACCGTCCGGGATTATCGGACGGCCGCCGAGGAGTCGGAGAAGCTGGCGGACAAGTTCATCGAAATCCGGGCGCTGACGTTGTTCCGGTGGACGGTCAGCGGTGCCGTCGTGGTCGTTGTCGCCATTGCGGGGACCGTCGTCGACCTGGTGTATGGGGACGATCCACTGTGGATCGGTGGGGCCACTGCGTCGGTGGCGCTCGCGGTTCTCGGACGCAGGAAGGACGGCAGTCCCGGGCGTAAGCCGGCGCTCGCCGGACCGCGGACACTGACCTGGACGATGGACCCGCAGGTCCTGGTGGACGCGTTCCGGGACGCGAAACTGATCGGCAAGGACGAGACGTTGCGGCTCGTCGAGCGCGCGACGCGCGTCGGTGACGGCTGGGCGGTCATTGTCGACCTTCCTGCCACGCGCAAAGCGGCCGACGTCGTGAAGAACCGGGACGCACTCGCGTCGGCGCTCGCGGTCGACGAAGTCCAGTTGATCGTCGAGCGAGTGCGCGGCAACGGCGGGCATGCCGGTCGCGTGGCGATGTGGGTGGCTGATGAAGACCCGTACGCGTCACCACCGTTGCGGACACCGCTGCTCGGCGTGACCCAATGGGACGCGTGGCGGCCAATTCCGTTCGGACGCGACGCGCGGGATCGGCAGATCGACCTTCCGCTGGTGTGGACGTCACTGCTCGTCGGCGCGATTCCGCGGCAGGGCAAGACGTTTTCCGCCCGGCTCGCCGCGGCCGGGCTCATCCTGGACGCGTGGGTCCGGCTGTACGTGGCCGACTTCAAGGCCGGGAAGGACTGGGACGCGGCCGGCATGGTAGCGCACCGGTTCATGTCCGGCGACGAGCCCGAACACGTGCTGGCCTTGGTCGACTGGCTGATCGAGCTGGTCGGCGAGGTGCAGACGCGATTCCGGCGGATGCGCGACCTGGACGACCTCACCTGCCCGGAGTCGAAGGTCACGCCGGAGATGTCCCGTGACAAGGCGTTGAACATGCCGATCACAGCGATCTTCATCGATGAGGTCCAGGTTCCTTTGGAGGACCGCACACCCGTTGACGTACAAGGAAAGAAGCTACCGGCCGGTGAGTACGTCGGTGAGCTGCTGACGTGGCTGGCGAAGAAGGGACCGGCCGCCGGGATCGTGCTCGTCCTCGCGACGCAGCGGCCGGACTCGAAGACGATCCCGTCAGGGCTGCGCGCGGTGCTCGGCTCCAGGTTCGCCTTGCGGGTGATGGACTGGCGCGACTCGAACATCGTGCTCGGCGAGCAGATGAACACGCGAGGATTCGACTCGTCGCGGCTACTGCCCTCGCACAAGGGCGTCGGCATCCTGCGGCCGGACGGCGACACCGCGGCAGGCGCCGACGTCCTGGCCATGACGGTCCGGACCTACTACATGCCGAACGAGGACTGGCGGACCATCTGCGAGCAAGGCCGCGCGCTGCGCGAAGCGGCCGGGACGTTGACCGGGCACGCGGCCGGGCAGGACACCATGCCGCTGCTCGACCACGCCGCGGCGATGATGGCAATCAGCGCAGGCCAGCCCGTCGACGCGGTTGAGATGCCCGCGCTGCTCGCGTCGATCGTCGACTACCTGGGCGACGATCTCAGCGAGGACGGCCGGGACTTCGTACCGACGGCCGAACTGCTCGACGCGCTGGAGATGGACCGGCGGACGTTCGCCCAGGAAATGACCGACCTCGGATGTCGGCCGACCCGGGACCGCGTGACCGGCGACGACGGCGAGGTTAAGCAGGTGCGCGGATACCTGACGGCTGAAATCAGGAGTGCCATCAGCCGCGCGACCAGCGGCGAAGGGCCGGACGTCGAAGAAGATCAGCCATGATTACCGATCACTCCGAGGATCGACCGATCCGAGTTATCCTACCTGCGGGATTGCCAAACCTGACGCCTGCTGTCGCACGCGGCTTGCTGGCCATCCTGATCGAGCTTACCGAGGTGCCGGTACTGGACGGACCGGCGGAGGAGGTGGACCGTGACGGCTGAAATCAGCAATGACCCGTGGTCGACGCTGGACGACATCTTGGGTCTCGAAGTTGCCGATCCGGTCGACGACGGGATCGGAGAGCTGGCCGTCTACGGCCGGTGCTCTACCGAGGACAACCAGGACCCCGAGACTTCGCGCGGCTGGCAGTTCGGGAACGCACGAAAGTTCGTCGAGCCGCTCGGCGGCCGGGTCGTGGCCGAGTTCTTCGACATTGGGCAGTCCCGCTCGGTGCCTTGGGACCGACGTACCGAAGCCGCGCGGCTGCTCGCCGAGCTGAAGAACCCGCGACGCACGTGGAATGCCGTAGTGGTCGGCGAGGGAACCCGGTGTTGGTTCGGCAACCAGTTCTCGCTGATCGCGCCACGGTTCGCGGCGTACGGGGTGGACCTGTGGGTGCCCGAACTGGGCGGGAAGTTCGACGCCCGGAACCCGTCGCACAAGATGCTCATGAGCGTGCTGGGCGGGATGAGCGAATCGGAGCGCCAGCACGTCCAAGCACGCGTTCGCGCAGCGATGGACGCTCAGGTCGTGAACGAGGGCCGTCACCAGGGCGGCCGGGCGCCGTACGGGTACGTCGTGGTCGATGGCGGGCCGCACCCGAACCCGCGGAAGGCTGCTGAGGGGTTCCGGCTGCGCGTACTGGCGATCGATGCCGAGGCGGCCGACGTTGTCCGGCGGATCTTCGCTGAGTACCTGGAAGGCGTTGGCGACCGCGCGATCGCGAAAGGCTTGAATCAGGATGGAGTGCCCTGCCCTTCGGAACGTCGACGCGACCAGAACCGCCACCGACTCGGCGATGGCTGGCAAGGAAGCACCGTTCGATCCATTTTGGAGAATCCGCGCTACACCGGATACGCGATCTTCGGACGCTGGACCAAGCACGAAACCTTGCTGAACCCAGATGACGTGAGCGCGGGGCACGTCGTGCGATTCCGCCGCGCGGAGCCGGAACGTGTTGTTCGGTCGCGGCGGCCCGCGCATCCAGAAATTGTCTCGGTGGAGACCTTCACGCAGGCGCAGCTGGTACGCCGATCACGCGCGGCCGGCGGAATGCGCGGCATCGCGAAGCTCGATCGAGAACGCAGCGCCACTAAGCACACCTATCTGCTGAAAGGGTTGGTGCGCTGCGAGATCTGCACGCGGAAGATGCAGGGCGCGGCGATTCGGAATGGTGTCTACTACCGGTGCATCGCGCGAACGCTGGCTCCGGGCTCGGCCGCGCTCGCCGACCACCCCAAGACGGTGAACCTTCGCGAGGACGTCGTGACTCCGCCGATCAACGCGTGGCTGTGTCAGGTGTTCGATCCGGCCAACCGTGACGAGACGGTGGCCGCGCTGGTCGGCGCGCAGGGCAGCCAGTCGAGTACAGGCCGCGAGGCCGTGGAGAAGCGGCTAAAGGACGCGGAAGCACGGCTGCGCAGGCACCAGGCAGCGATCGAAGCAGGGGTTGACCCGGCGGCGCTGGTCGACGCGATGAACATCGCTCACGCCGAGCGACAAGCCGCCAAGGAAGAGCTCCAGCACCTACCAGAAGCGCACACGCTCGACGTGGCTGAGGTGTACGCGATGCTCGACTCGCTCGGCGACGTCGCCCGGCACCTGAACTCGCGGAACCCGGACCGGATCATGCAGGTCTACCGAGACCTGGGCCTGCAAGTCGTCTACAACAACAAAAAAGAGGCGGTCGTGGTGACCGCCTCTCCCCGTGTGGTTAACGTGTGTGTCCGAGGGGGGACTTGAACCCCCACGCCCATTAAGGGCACTAGCACCTCAAGCTAGCGCGTCTGCCATTCCGCCACTCGGACTTGCTGATGAAGAGAGTATACGACGCGCGGAGGCCTGTTTTCAGGGGGGTATCGCCTGCGGCTCAAGGGGCGGATGGGATGATCATGTGTTTTGCCCATGATATTGGACACCTAGAGTATTACCAGGTCAGGAGCCCTTTCGGTGGACGGCGCTGCTGGCTTGAAGGTTCGTCGCTGCTGACGTTGGGTGTCGGTATCGAGGACGGGCGAGGTGGTTATCGCGGGCTGCCCGGAGCGCGTTCGGTTCGAGGCCTCCCGGTGCTTGCCCGCGGGTAAGGCCACCTTGCGAGGCGGAGCCGCTTGACCGCGGTGTGGGCGTCAGGCGATTCAGTGACCGGTAGTAGCCGCTGTCGCTGGGGAAGGAGTGCGGGCAGCCAAGGACACGGCAACCCGGGTGGCGCCTGTTCATGAGCGATCCCTCCGGTGCCTCCGAGTAGGTGTTTCAGCAGGTAATCAGAGGATTAGTGGTTGCCGGGGGCTGCTCGGCAGTTGCGTACCTGCCGGAAGATTCCCCGCCGCTCCGATCACTCAGTCTCGTAGATCGCCAGGGCCTGAGCGACGTCCTCGTCGCGGTTGACCATCAAGCCGTGCGACCTGGCTGGGCGGACGCCGTGCTCGGCGGGGGGTGCCGGCCGGCCGGCTGGGTGTCCACTCTTCGTATTCGGCGGCGTGCGGTCGGCGAGTCGCGCGAGCATGTCCTGCGTTCCGCACTCGCTGTTCGCTGCGCAGGACTTCGGCGACGTCGGCGAGGTGGTCGGTCACGCCCCTGCGGCCGCGATCGCCCTTCCGTCTTCGACATGAAGGCGGCACCTGTTCGATCCCGTCTTCGCACGGTATGTAGAACGTGCGGATCAGCTCGAACGCGGCGTCCGTGACACGGACGGTGGGCGGACTGCATGACCGGCGGCGCGAGCAGCACATCCAGCCGACCTGCCAGCGCACGCGCTCGATTCACAACGCCACGACGTCGCGCCCGTATCTCGGCCGCTTCCCCTGCGTCCTGAGCATGTCGTTGAGCTGGCGTCACCGCCGAGCGTCCAGTTTCGACGTGTCCACGGTGGCTATGAAGATCGTCGCCGCGATGGGAGCGAGCGGGCTCCGCAAGGCGTAGGACATGCGAGAGGCCCGGCTGCGTTGGGGTCGTAGCCGGTGCGCTTATCGGGTCCGTCCGCTGGTTCGGCGGTGCGGGACGCGGACCCGCGTTCCAAGGTCGTCGACGTCAACGGGAAACACGCAGGTGACCGGCAGTTGCGCAACGAAAGGCAAGCCGCAAGCTCAGTAGAGTTGCGAGAGGTTGGCAGACCGGCTGCCGGCGGGTGCGGCAGCTGATCGCGCTTGGGTAGATCACGAGCAAAGACGGTCAGCGATGAGCTTGGTGCAGCGGCAACGACGATGTCGGGAGGCCGCTGGCAGGAGATCCTGCGAAAGGGACTTCGTTGTTCGGATGCGGTGAATGACCCACATTGATGAACAGGTCCGGATGTTGGCGGGCATGCGCCTGGTCGAGATCAGGCGGATCGTGAACATGGTGGTTGTTGTGTTCCGGCCCGATGGCGGGTGGAGCACGCGATCCACGCGCAGTGTCCGTTTCGGGTCGTGCACGGCGATGTGATCTTGCTCGGTTCGCGGGACATGGACTGGCCCGAGGTGCGTGGTGCTGACCGCGGCGAGGCGTTCGACAGTTTCACCACGATGTACGACGTGCGGGCAGCTTCCCTGACCTCAAGCTTCGCGAAAGCCGATTTTCCGAGTGGCCGGTGCGGAGATCGGTACTGGGGGCCAGTTGATCGTCGAGGCCGTCACCGGCTCGGACTCGATACGGATTGAAGTCATTCCCGTGAGTTCGGGGCCGAAGGTCGAGAGCTGGCGGCTGTTCGCTGTCGGTGACAATGATGATGGTCACTTCGTGTACCCCGAAGCCGCAGACCGCGACTGACAAACGCGGACGCAGGACGGGTATCTCGTGCCAGAGGGTGCCGGGCGTAGCGGCGCCCGGCCGGGAACCCGTCAGACCGGGAGCGAGGACAGCGGTACGGCGAACACCGAGCGGCCACACGTCTGGCCCTGTGTGGAGCAATCCGTCGTCGACCATTCGGACTGGGACCAGACCAGGCCGGTGGACCAGTCGTAGGTCAGGGCTTCCGGATGCACTGCCCAGCAGGCCGTCGTGGCGGGGGAGCTGCAGGTCGAAGAGTTGCTCGCAGTGGTCGTCTGGGTCCAGAGCTGGCCGTTGAGTGTGGCGGAGCTGTGGGAGACGTACCACTTGCCGTTGTGGGAGAGGACGCCCTGCATGTTGCCGACGGAGCTGCGGAAGGCCTCGGTGGCCGGGGTGGTGCCCGTGCTCGCCAGGAGGTAGTCGGCGCCGGTGGGGTAGCGGTAGAGGCGGCCGTGGAGGGATTGGTCGGCGAAGTATTCCGTGGTGACGATGGTGGCGGGCGAGGTGGTGCGGTCCAGGGACATCGAGGAGAAGCAGGGGACGCCGGTGTCGGACTGCATGCTGCAGGTGCCGCCGGCGTAGGTGTAGTAGCCGATTTGCATCAGGGCGTACTTGTAGGTGTAGGCGGCGTATCCGGCGGACGTCTTGCCGATCGAATTGGACGTCGTGTCGGTCATCTGCAGGATGTGTTTGGTGCTGAAGACGCGGATGGCGGTGGAGGTGTTGCCGACGGCCGTGACGTAGATCTTGTCGCCGTACCAGGCCATGCCGCCCATGTGGGCTTTGGCGGCGGTGAAACTCGAGCCGGTGCTGTTGGGGACCGCGAGGTACACCATGCGGTTGGTGGGCGCGGCCGGCTGGTCGTAGTTGACGGCCATGATGCGGGCGTCGTCGTAGCGGCCGAGGGCGTCGCCGCTGTGCCAGCCGGACAGGATGATCTTGTCGGCGCCCCACATGCCGTCGTCGTCGGCGTCGCCGGAGGTGGTGATGCCCTGGGGGACCCAGGTGGCGCTGTTCGCGCGGTCGGTGTCCCAGCAGAAGGACGTGGTGGCCACCGGCGCCTTGGGGAGCGCGGCTTTTTCGGCGGAGGTGCAGCCGGTGGTGGGGTAGCTGGGGTCGTTGACGACGGTGTTGAGGCTGACGTTGGGCAACGCGTTGTCGAGCGCCGTCAACGCGGCGGTCGGGGTGGCGTGCCAGACCAGGCTCTGTTGGGTCGTGGTGGTCAGCGGATCGCTGTAGGCGGCGCCGGCGGTGCCGGGGATCGCGAGCGCGCCGACGGCGACGGCGAGCACGAGGAGGAGCACTCGGGGAATTCGCATGAGAACCATTTCTGCACGCGATTCGGGAAAGTGTCAAACCGTCGCGTGAACCGAGTTTGTACGATTCTTGTACAATTCTTCGGTAGGAATAGGCTGGGGTCGTATTGGCGCTTTCAGGCGAAACCCGTGTCCGGCGGCGCGCAGATGGGATCGGATGAAGGCCATGCCCGTCGAAACCGCGCTGCTGTCGGGGCAGCTCACGAAGGAGCGGGACCGGCGTCGGCTCAAGCGGGTGCTGGACAACTTCGCCGAGGCCGTGGTCGACCGGATCGAGCCGATCGTCGACGTGGAGTTCCGGTCGTTGCCGGAGCACGAGAAGCTGGTGCTCGGGTGGGGCGGGCAGGGTGAACGCGCTGTCCATGACGACGTCGGCGTGGGGGGACGAGGTCGTCGCCGGGCAGGGCGGCGGTGAGCTCCGCCTGGCGGAGTGTGACTCAGAGGCTGAACACGCGCCGTCTGTATCGGATGAAACCGTATCAGGCGAGGTAGAGTGCGGGCATGAGTGGGAAGTCGCGGGCGACTGATCGGCCGGGGGATGACTCGCCGTTCGCGCTGGGGTTGTTGCTGCGCCGGGCGCACGCGCGGGTGGCGAGCACCATGACGGCCGCCATGCGGTCGCACGGGCTGGACCTGCGGCATTTCGCCGTGCTGATCATCCTGGTGGATCGTGGGCCGACCACGCAGCGGGACCTGGTCGAGGCGACGGGCTCGGACAAGGCCGGGATCATGCGGGTCGTCGACGATCTGGAGGAGAAGGGGTACGCGGTCCGCAAGTCCGTGCCGGGGGACCGGCGCGTGCGTGAGGTCGAGATCACCGAAGCCGGGTTGACGGCGTTTGACGCGGCGCACGATGACGCGGTGGGGCCGGCGCGGGAGTTGGTGGCGCACCTGCGGCCTGGTGAGCCGGCGAAGTTGATGGATTTGCTGACACGGTTCACGTATCCGGACTGATTGGACAGTCCGTTGTGGATGCTGCCGGCGCAGGAACCGCATTCGGTGGGGTGGCGCGGGTTCAGAGCCAGCGGTCGGCCAGAGCTGAGACCCATTCCGTCGCCGACCCTGGATCGTCGGGTGGACTGTCGACGATCACCAGTTCGTCGACGCCCAGTGAAGCCAGGTCCGCGATGTCGCGACGGGCGGGGTTGCGCAGAGCGACGGCGATCCGCAGCTCGGCGAGATCGCGGCCTTGTGCCGCGAGGAAGTCCAGGCGATCGGCGAGCTCGGGAACGCCGTCGAGGTTGAAGCCGTACCAGCCGTCGCCCAGAGTGGCGGCGCGGCGAAGCGCCGAGTCGCTGTTGCCGCCGAAGATGATCGGGATGGTGGCTCCGCAAGGTTTGGGATTGACGCGGATGGATGAGAACTGGACGAAGTCGCCCGTGAACGACGCGACGTCCGAGCGCCACAACGCGCGCATCGCGGCCACGTACTCCTCGGTCCGCGCCGTCCGCCGGGCGAAGGGCACGCCGAGCGCGTCGAACTCCTCGCGCGACCAGCCGACGCCCACGCCGAGGGTGAGGCGGCCGCCGGACAGGACGTCGAGGCTCGCGGCCTGCTTGGCGACGACGATCGGGTTGTGTTCGGGCAGGAGCAGGACACCTGTGGCGACGCGGATGGTCGACGTGGCCGCGGCGGCGAAACTGAGGCCGATCAGGGGTCGAGCCAGTCCGCTGCTGCGGGCACGGCGATGCGGCCGTCGGGCGAGTACGGGTAGCGCGAGGACGCGCGGTCGACCATCACGACGTGCTCGCCCGACCACAGCGTCGCGAAGCCGCACGCCTCGGCCACCACGGCGACCACGTCGATCACGGCGCGGCGAGCGCCGGAGCCGATGCCCAGTGCGTGCAGGCCGAGTTGCATGGCCACGGTGCCTCCGCTTCTGGGTGACCGCGGTTCAGGCCGGTGGGGTGGTGACGGCCAGCGCGTCGACCTCGATGAGCCACTCCGGGAGGCCGAGGGACGACACGCCCAGCCACGTGCTCGCGACCTTCGGGAACTCGTCGCCGAACACGCGCTGGGCGGCGGCGAAAATGGGCTCGATGAGCGCCGGCGAGGAGTCGACGACGTGGATCGTGTACTTGACCAGGTCGGCCGGCGTGCAACCGGCGGCCGCGAGTGCCGCGCGCAGGTTGAGGAACACCTGCTCGGCCTGCGCGGAATGGTCGCCGGGGCCGACCAGCACCTCGTCGCGGTCCAAGGCCACCTGTCCGGCGATCGCCACCAGCCGCGCGCCGGGCGGGCCGACGGTCACTTGCGAGTAGAGATCCATCACGGGTGGGGACAGAGTCTCGGGGTTGAGATGGTCGACGGTCATCGAGGCCTCCCGGTGCCTCGGAGGTGGGTGGATTCCGAGTGTGCGGCGGCTCGTGAACGGGTGTCAACCGTGGCGCAGACAACCTTGTCACGGAGACGATCACCTCGACCCGGTTGGTGATTTCCCGGAACACTCCGAAACATCGGACAGGCAGTCGCGAGGGGCATCTGAAGTGGACTGTCCGAAGTCGACACGGACGTGGGGGTGCGCGTGCTCGCCGGTGGCCGCGGTCTGGCCCACGCCGGCTCTGGTCCCGCCCGCTGTCCGCGGCGATGCGGACGAAGCTGCGGACTTGCGGGCTCGCGCCGGTTTTCGGCCACGCCGCGACGAGGTCGCTCGGCGCGTGGCTGGGGGGTGCCGAGGCCTATCGGCAGATAAACGGTCGGCGAGCCGGCCGGATGTTCTCCGCGGTGCGGCGTCGGCCGGTGCGGGCGACTGGGTTCGTCGTCCCCGTCGAAGGCAGCCCGTCGGCCGACACCGCTGCCCACCTCGCGGACTGGCTCCGGCGATCGCGCACCGGCACGGTGGCGCCGGCCGCCGACCCGGGTTGGGGCGACCCGCCGCTGCAGGCGCTGCTGTCCAGCGCCGCGGTGACCACCGCGCGAGCCCGGGTGCTGGCCGCCGCCGCGGTGCGGGCCGACGTCGTCGAGCGCGAGGTCCGGCCGGCGCTCGAGTCCGGCGCCATCGTGGTGATCGAGCGTCTGATCGACTCGGAGCTGGAACAGGGCGGAACGGGACTCGACCCCGAGGAGCTGGTGGGCCTCGCAGAGTGGCTTGCCGGCCTTCTCCGTCTGGACTTCACCATCCTGCTCGACCACAGCCCCGACGAGCCATCGCCGACAGCGGACACCTGGGACCGGCGGATCCGCCGGCTGCTGAGGGACCTCTCGACGACCGCCCGCTGCGTGGTCGTCGAGACCGCCGATCGCGATGGCGGCCGGGCACAGGTCCGTGCGGCGATGACCACGGCACTCGCCCGGATCGCCACAGCCCAGGCGGCCGAGGAGCCGGGGCCGGTTGACCGTGATCGCCGCACCGGCACGCATCCGGGCTTCTGACAGGGACAAAGCCCTCCGGACGACCATTACCCCCGGTCACGAGTCGAGGAGACGCTTTTCAACGGCCGGCAGCCCGGATCGCCTCCGTGGACAGACGACCCGAAGAGAGCCACGATCCGACGCGACCGTTGATCTTCCGATGCCGTCCACCTCGGACCGGTAGGGTTCCCCCCGATGCCGGGGCTGTGCCCGCTCGCGCCGAGGAGGAAGACCGTGACCGAGGGCCGTGAGACGACCACAACGGAGGACGGGCCCGCCGGCCGGGCGCGGCTCGCGCGGGACTCCGTGAAGCTGGCGGTGGTGGTCGGGGCGCTGGGGGTCGTGTTCGGCGACATCGGGACGAGCCCGATCTACACGCTGCAGACTGTGTTCAGCCCGAGCGACCCGCACCCGGTGCCGGTGAGCGCGCAGAACGTGTTCGGCGTCGTGTCGCTGATCTTCTGGTCCGTGACGATCATCGTGACCGTCACGTACGTGCTGCTGGCGATGCGCGCGGACAACGACGGCGAGGGCGGCATCATGGCCCTGATCACCCTGTTGCGCCGCCGCGGCGGGCAGGGGCGGCGGCGGGTGGCCGTGGTGCTGGCGGGGCTGGGCATCTTCGGCGCGTCGCTGTTCTTCGGCGACAGCATGATCACCCCGGCGATCTCGGTGCTGTCGGCGGTGGAGGGGCTCAAGGTCGTCGACGACTCGTTCGAGAGCTGGGTCGTGCCGATCACTGCGGTGATCATCGTGGTGCTGTTCCTGGTGCAACGCCGGGGCACGGCCGCGGTGGGGCGGGTGTTCGGGCCGGTGATGATCACGTGGTTCACCGTGATCGGCCTGACCGGCGTGACGGGCATCGTCAAGCACCCGGCGATCCTCGAAGCGCTCTCGCCCACCTACGCGCTCGACTTCATGGTCGGCCACTTCGACATCGCCTTCTTCGCGCTGGCCGCGGTCGTGCTGTCGGTCACCGGCGCCGAAGCGCTGTACGCGGACATGGGCCACTTCGGCCGCCGCGCCATCACGCGCGGGTGGCTGTTCCTGGTGTTCCCGGCGTGCGTGCTCAACTACTTCGGCCAGGGCGCGCTGATCCTCGAAGACCAGGCCAACCTGAGCAGTCCGTTCTTCCTCCTGGTCCCCGGCTGGGCCCGGCTGCCGCTGGTCCTGCTGGCCACGGCGGCGACCGTGATCGCGTCGCAGGCCGTGATCACCGGCGCGTACTCGGTCGCCTCGCAGGCCGCGCAGCTCGGATACCTGCCGCGGCTGCGGATCGCGCACACGTCGGAGACCGAGCGCGGCCAGATCTACGTGCCGTGGATCAACTGGCTGCTGATGGTTTCCGTCCTGACGCTCGTGTTCGCCTTCCGCAGCTCGTCGGCGCTGGCCTACGCGTTCGGCATGGCGGTGACCGCGACGATCACCATCACCACCCTCCTGTTCTTCTACATCGCCCGGTCGAAGTGGAGCACGCCGCCGTGGCTGCTCTGGGTCGGCGGGGGAGTGCTGCTGGTGGTGGACCTGCTGTTCGTCGCGGCCAACCTCACCAAGCTCGTCCACGGCGCGTGGCTGCCGCTGCTCATCGGCCTCACCGCGTTCACGGTCATGACCACTTGGCAACGCGGCCGCCAGATCGTGACGGCCGAACGCAATCGGCACGAGGGGTCGCTGCGCGAGTTCGTCGACAAGCTGCGCAACGGCGAGTCGCCGACGCAGACGGTGCCCGGCACGGCTGTGTTCCTCAACCGCGGCAACGACAGCGCGCCGCTGGCCATGCGCGCCAACGTGGAACACAACCACGTGCGTCACGAGCACGTGGTGATCATGTCGCTCGAAACCGAGCCCGTGCCGCGGATCCCGGACACCGAACGGATCTCCGTCGACGACCTCGGCTACGCCGACGACGGCATCACCCACGTCACGGCCCGCTTCGGCTACATGGAAACCCCCGACGTGCCGCGCACGCTCGCGCTCGTCGACCCGGCCGACGCCGAAGGCCGGCTGCAGGTCGACGACGCGTCCTACTTCCTGTCGAAGATCGAGCTGCGCCGCGGCGACGAACCCACCATGGCGGCGTGGCGCAAGCGCCTGTTCATCGCCACCTCTTACATCACCGCAGACGCGGCCGAGTACTTCGCGCTGCCCCGCGAACGGACCGTGATCATGGGTTCGCACATCGACGTGTAACGCGTCAGGAAGGTGCCGACGATGACCGACCCCGATCTGGAAGCCTTGCGCACAGCGGCCGCGCGAGGAGACTCCGACGCCGTCGACCAGCTGATCGAGCTGGCCGCCGAACGCGGCGACGCGGCCGAGCTGCGCCAGTGGGCGGCCGAGGGCAGTTCCGATGCCGCGGACCTGCTCGTCGAGCTGGCAACGGAACGCGAGGACCACGACGAGCTGCGGCGCCTGGCTCTGGGCGGCAACACCACGGCCGCGGAAGTGCTGGCGGAGCTGGAAAGCGACTAGCCCGGCAGGTTCACTGCGGGGGCGGGATGTGGCGCGCGAAGGGGTCGTCGTCGTGGGAGTCGAGCCACGCGCCGGCGAGGCGGAGCAGCAGCGCCACCAGCACGAACCCGCCGATCGCGACCAGGGTGAACGTCAGGTCGGTCATGGCTCCAGCGTGCGGCTGCGGGCCGGTCGTGTCCTCGGGGCCGACGGAACCTTGACGCCCGTGAAGCGCTCGTTGACGGCGTTTTGCCGCCGTCAGTCCGATTCGCGCGACGGCAGATCGAGGCGGGCGAGCTGGGCGCGGGTCGTGACTCCGAGCTTCGGAAACGACCTCGAGCTGTGCGCGTGGCTGCCCTCGTGGTACGAGCTCGGCAACGACGCGGCCCCGATGTCGCGGAAGGTTCCCGTGGCCTAGCGCACTGTGTTTCGCTACGAGCGGGCGACCCCGGCCGGGGTCGCCCGCTTTTCACTGTGGCCGGTCGACGCCGAAGACGTGCAGCTGCATCGCGATGAGCTGGTAGTAGCCGACCACAGTGGACAGCTCGAACAGCTTGGCCGCGCCGAGCTTCGAGACGGCGTCGGCGTAGTCCTCGTCGGTGAGCTTGCCGTTGTCGACCAGCCGACGGGTGGTCGCGACGATCGCCTGCTCCTCGGGATCGGCGAGTTCCGGCTCCCGGCCCTCGCGCAGGGCGGTGATCTCGTCGTCGGTCAACTCGAGCTGCCGGCCGACGTGCTCGTGGGCGAACTGCTCGTAGCCGCTCTCGCGCGAAGCGGCGACCATCAGAATGGCCAGTTCCCGGGCCCGGTCGGACAGTTCTCCGCCGTGGCGCAGCGCCGCGCCGAGCCGCTGCAGCGCGTCGCCGACCGGCGGGGTGAGCAGCATGGCGTTGAACGGCCCCGCGAGCGTCCCGTCGGGGTGCACGATGCCGAACGGATTCCGTGCCCGCGGCCCGGCCGTGATGGACTCGTAGAGGCCCCGCTGTTCGTCGGTCAGCGCGGCGGGGGAGATGCGGGGAATCCGGCTCATGCGGGGAATCCTAGTGAAATCACGTCCGTCGTGGGCCTTCTCGGCGCGAACTACCGCGCGTCGCCGTCGAAGCGCGCGCGGGTGGGGTGCGGCGCGAGCCAGTCCTGCGCCCGGCGCCACCACACGTCGGCGAAGGGCGCGAGGCCCGTGCGGTCGTCGAGGGTGCCGCCCTTGACGATGAGGGTTTCGGGGCGTTCGTGGAGGATCGTGAAGATCGGGGTGCCGCACTCGCCGCAGAACAGACGGTCGCGCAGGTGGCCGTTCTCGGTCCCGGTGGTGTGGTGGACCTTGGGTGTGCCCTCGATCTGCACCGCGTCCCGCGCCACCAGGACGTTCTCCGAGAACGCCGAGCCCGTGTGGCGCTGGCAGTCGTCACAGTGACACAGGACGACACCGTCGGGCCGGGCGTCGAACCGGTAGCTGATGGCGCCGCAGAGGCAGTGGCCTGTTCGTGAAGCGGTGACGACTGGGACGGTCATGGCGCGATCTCCTTCTTCCGGTTGGGCAGCCGAGGCAGGAGTCGCATGTGGACAGTCCCGGGTGGCTGTGTCTCAAGTATTGCAACGGAAGAACGTCCGAACCTGCCCCGGCTGAACAGCGGATGGTGTGCGTACCACCGCCGGAGACAGGCTCGCGCGGCGACCTGGAGGGATGGTCGAACGTACTCCCGGGCCCGCAGGGAAGCCGTGCACGCCGCAAGTCATCGCTCGTAGACATTGACTGTAGACATCATGTGTAGACTGGCGAGCCACGGTACACGGAAACCCGTGAGTCGAGTGTTTCGTGCGCCGGTTTCGGCCACAGCGAAGGAGAACGTGCCATGCCCCGACCTCGGGAGATCCTCCCGCTGACGGCGCTCGTCCTCGGCGGCGGTGGTCCCGTCGGCGCCGCCTGGACGTCGGCCCTGGTGCACCGGCTGGAGGCCGCGGGCCTGCCGCTGTCCGAGTCCGGGGTGGTGGTGGGCACGTCGGCCGGGTCGATCGTCGGTGCGTGGCTCACGATGGAGCCGGCCGGGCTGACGAGGGTGCCGGCGAAGATGCGGGAGCGCGCGGCCTGGCACGCCGGGAACGCTGCCGCCGGGCGCGGCGACCGGACGCTTTTCCAGAGCCTGGCCCAGGACACCTCGGACGGATCCGAGCGGGCGCGGCGGATCGGTCAGGCCGCGATCGCCGCGGTGCCACCGATTTCGGAGGCTCAGGCCGACGAGCTGTGGTCTTGGGCGTTGCCGGCCGGGGAGTGGCCGCGCCGGCTCCGGATCACCGCGGTGAGCACGGACACCGGCCTCGCCCGCGGGTGGTCGCCGGCGGACGGGATCTCCGTCGGGGTCGCGGTGGCCTGTTCGTCGGCGGCGCCGGGCGTCGCGCCGCCGGTGAGCGTGGCCGGCTCGACCTGGATCGACGGGGGAGTGCGCTCGGGCACCAACGCCGACCTGGCCGTCGATACACAGTGGCACGACGGCGGTGCCGTGGATCCGGGCCGGGTGCTTGTAGTGGCGCCGATGCGGTCCGCGAATCTCGCGCGGGAAGAGGCTTTCCTCATCGAGCGCGGATACCGCGTGCGGGTGATCACGGCGGACCCGTTCTACGAGAAGCCCCACGACCTGCTCGACCCGCGGTTCGTCGACGTCGGGGCCGAGGCCGGCGCCCGGCAGGCGGACGATCTGGCCGAGGACCTGCTGAAGTGGTGGAAAGAGGCGATCTGACCAGCTCCCGGTTCCAGTAAGGTCCACCGGAACGATCACCTCACGGCACAAGGATCTCGGAATGCCCGACTCTTCGTCTCCACGTCGGCGCGACGCCGCGGCCAGCCGCGACCGGCTGCTGGCCGCGGCCGGCGAGCTGTTCGCCGAACGCGGCTACGACCAGACGACGGCCCGGGACATCGGCGAACGCGCCGGTGTCGACCCGACGATGATCGCGCGCTACTTCGGCGGCAAGGCGCAGCTGTTCATCGCCGTGCTGCGCGCCGAGAGCGAACCGGGCGAGCGGCTTCCCGACGTCCTGGAGCCGGTCCGGCTGAGGGGGCTGATCGAGCGCACCGGCACGCGCGGGCCCGGCCCGATCCTGCAGGCCGCGATCCGCCCGTACGACAACCCCGAGGCCCAGGAAGCCGCGCTGGCCGAGCTGGACCACCGCGTCCTGACCCCGCTGCGCGAGCGGTTCGTGTGCGAGGGCGTGGCGAACCCGGAGCTGCGCGCCGAAGTCCTGTCGGCCGCGTTGATCGGCGTGATCCTCGGCCGGCACGCGGGAACGTTGGAGCACCTGGCGGACGCCGGCACCGACGAGGTGCTGACCCTGTTGCAGGAGATCCTCGGCACCGAGTGAGACCTGAGCCGCGCCGGGTCCTGAAAGGGCAGCGCTCAGGAACTCGGGCTCGTCACCCGGCGCAGTGCGTCGAGGGTGGATTCCGGGGAGGTGTTGAAGCAGAACCTGATGCCCGGGACCAGCTCGACCACGACGTTGACGAGACGTTCGAACAGCAGGGTGTGCTCGGCGGCCATGCGGACGCCCGCGCCGATCATCGCCGCGGTGACCGGGTTCGCGGCCAGGCAGTCGCGGACCTGCTGCTCCGCCGCGTCGGGGTCGGCGGGGACGTGGCAGGGCACGAGGTCGAAGCCCGCGTCGCGCACGGCGGTCTCGCCGGCGGTGATGCGGGCGGTGAGGGTGGCCTCGTCGAGGCCGGGGTGGCGGCTGTAGTCGAGGGCACCGGGGTGCAGGCCGAGCGAGAGGATGGCCACGGGGCGGGTCCCCTTTCGGGTGGAGGAGGCCATCTCGAGGCTAGCGGCGCGGTGCTCGGACGGGCAGCTGGCGCCAGTAAGGTACGGCGAATGGAGAACCTACGGCAGCAGATTCTCGCCGAGCTGGGCGTCAAGCCGGTCATCACGCCGAAAGCCGAGATCCGCCAGCGGGTCGACTTCCTCAAGGACTACCTGCGCTCGACGCCGGCCAAGGGCTTCGTGCTCGGCATCAGCGGCGGCCAGGACAGCTCGCTGACCGGCCGGCTGTGCCAGCTCGCCGGCGAGGAGCTGCGCGCGGAGGGGCACGACGCCACGTTCGTCGCGGTGCGGCTGCCCTACGGCGTGCAGGCCGACGAGAAAGACGCGCAGATCGCGCTGGAGTTCATCAAGCCGGACCATTCGGTCACGGTGAACGTGAAGCCCAGCGCGGACGCCGTCGCGGCGGAGTCCGCGCTCGGGATGAGCGAGCTGCTGGGCGAGGCGTCCGGCCTGCGCGACTTCGTGCGCGGCAACATCAAGGCCCGCGAGCGCATGGTGATCCAGTACTCGATCGCCGGGCAGTTGAACCTGCTGGTCGTGGGCACCGACCACGCGGCAGAGGCCGTCACCGGGTTCTTCACCAAGTACGGCGACGGCGGTGTCGACATCACACCCCTGACCGGGCTGACCAAGCGCCAGGGCGCCGCACTGCTGCAGGAGCTGGGCGCGCCGCCGAGCGTTTGGCAGAAGGTGCCGACCGCCGACCTCGAGGACGACCGGCCGGCCCTGCCCGACGAGGTGGCCCTGGGCCTCAAGTACTCCGAGCTCGACGACTACCTCGAAGGCCTCGACGTGACCCCGCAGGTCGCGGAGAAGGTGGAGTCGATCTTCCTCAAGACGCGCCACAAGCGGACCGTGCCGATCAGCCCGCTCGAGGACTGGTGGCGGAGCTGACTCGCCTGACGACGGCGGCCGGGTCGGCGAACCCGGCCGCGGTCGTCACTTGGCCGCCGGGTCCTTCTGGACCTGCGCCTGCAGCGAGGGCCAGTACTGGAACAGCGAGCTCGGGTACTCCTGCCCGGGGAAGTACTGGTGGTACAGCTTGAGGAACGTGCCGTCGTCGACCACGGCGGCGAGCTGCTTGTTGTAGTCGGCGAGGAACTTGTCGAGTCCTTTTCGGACGGCCATCGCCTCGGGCAGCGGGTTTTGCACCGAGACGCCGACCTTCAGTCGCCCCGGGTGCTGGGCGAAGACCGTAATGGCCTGCACGGAGCTGACGACGAAGCCGTCGAGGTTGCCGTTGAGGAGCTGGTCGATGCCGGTGGCGTTCGTCTGGACGCTCACGACGCTGGCCTGGGGCAACGTCTTCGCGGCGAAGTCGGCCTGTGCGCTGCCGATGCCGACGCCCACGCGCTTGCCGTTCAGGTCCGCGACGGTCTTGACCGGCGAATCGGAGCGGACCAGCACGTCGTTGGCGTCGACGTAGAACGGCGTGGTGAAGGCGACGTTGCGCTTGCGTTCCTCGGACATCGTGAGGTCGGCGATCATCATGTCGTACTGGCCGGCGGTGACCAGCGGCAGACCCGCGCCGACGGTGGAGAGCTTGTAGGTGATCTTGAGGCCCATGCGCTTCGCGATGACGTCGTTGAGGTCGATCAGCATCCCGGCCGGCTTGCCGCTCGCGTCGGGTGACACGAACGGCGCGTCGCCTTGCGGCACACCGGCGGTGATGGTGCCGGGTACCGCGAGGCCGTAGGGGTCTGTGCTCGCGGAGTCGCTGCCGCCGCAGGCGGAAACGGTCAGCAGCCCGGCTGCCGCGAGTGCGGCGAAAGCGGTCCGGAATCGTCGGCGCATTTCTGGCTTCATCTGCCCTTCTGGATCTGGTCTCGGAGCTGGGGCCAATAGGTGAACATCTGCGACGGGTAGGGCTCGCCCGGAAAGTACTTGTCGTACAGGCGAAGGAAAGTGCCGTCGTCCATCGTGGTCTTGAGCTGGTCGCCGTAGGCCTTCTCGAAGGCGGTGAGCTTGCGGTTGACCGGCATCGCCGACGCTTGCTCGTGCGGCGCGGAATAGGCGATCTTGACCCGGCCGGGGTTCTCCTCGAGCACGGTCGGGACCTCGGTGGAGGCCAGCACCATCGCGTCGAGGTTGCCGTTGAGGAGCTGGGTCACGCCCGCGCTGTTGGTGGGCTGCGAGATGAGGGTGGCGCCGGGGATCTTCGCGGTGACGAACTCGGCCTGCGCGCTGCCCAGCCCGGCGCCGACGCGTTTGCCCACGAGGTCGCCGGCTGCCTTGGCGGCCGAGTCGGTGCGGACCACGACGTCGTCAGAGGCCAGGTAGAAGGGCTTGGTGAAGTCGACGCTCTTCTTGCGCTCCGCGGTCGGCAGCATGCCGATCGCGAGCATGTCGAGCTGCCCGGCCGTGACCAGCGGCAACCCGGCGCTGACGGTGGTCATCCGGTAGGTGATCTTGAGACCCATCCGCTGGGCGATCACGTCGTTGAGGTCGACCAGCAGGCCCACCGGCTTGCCCGTCGCGTCGGGGGAGACGAACGGCGCGTCGCCCGCCGTGACGCCCGCGGTGATAGTGCCGGGTTCGGCCAGTCCGTAGCCGTCGGGTTGGCCGCCCGACCCGCACGCGGCGAGCGAGACGAGCGCGGTGGTCGCGATCAGGATCCGCCGGATCCGCAGAGCTGTCATAGCTCCCTCCAGGCACCGGCTCGCGGGCGCGGGCTCGGTGGTCTGGTATTTCTTAGGCTCATAAGACCAGGTTGTCAACTGCCGGGCTCGCGCTCGCGTCTGGTAGACGTCGTGGCATGACAGACCTCATCGACCTGGCCGGCAAAACGGTCATCGTCACGGGCGCCTCCTCGGGAATCGGCGCGTCGACCGCCCGGCGCCTCCACGCGGCCGGCGCCCACCCCGTGCTCGCGGCCCGCCGCGCCGAGCGCCTGGCCACGCTCAGCGACGAACTCGGCGGCGCTCTCGCCGTCCCCACCGACGTGACCGCCCCCGCGCAGGTGGCCGCTCTCGTCGCGACCACCCTGGAACGCCACGGCCGCGTCGACGGCTTGGTCAACAACGCCGGTGCCGGCCTTCACGGGCCTCTCGACGAGGTCGACCCCGCGGCTTTCGGCGCGACGCTGCAGCTCAACCTGGTCGCCCTGCTCGCCGTGACGCAGGCCGTCCTGCCCGCCATGCGGCGCCAGGGTTTCGGCCGCATCGTCAACATCAGTTCCGGCACCACCCGCCGCGTCGCGGTCGGTGTGGGCGCCTACGCGGCGAGCAAATCGGCCGTGAACATGCTCAGCGCGGTGCTCACGCAGGAACTCGCGGCCGACGGGATCGCGGTGTCGCTCCTGCTGCCGTCGATCACCGCGACGGAGTTCGCGGACGGCCGGTTCACGCTCGGCGCGTCGCCGATCCCCGGGATGGTGGTGCAGAGTCCGGACTACGTGGCCGGTGTGATCTTGCGGCTGCTGCGCACGGGGGAGGAGTCGTTCGATATTCCGCACGGGGTGGAACAGCCGGAGCTCACCCGCGCGCCTGAATGATTTCGAAGCACGTCCACTGTGGATGGACAGCCAAGACCGTCCACAGCGGACCTACTTCGTCCGCAAAGTCGACGCCCGCACCACCAGCTCCGGAATGTACGTCACCTGCTGGTGCTCGTGCTCCGGGTCCGACGTCTCCTGGATGAGCAGCTCCGCGGCCGTGCGGCCGAGGCGGTGGCGGGGCTGGCGGACGGAAGTGAGGGGCACGGTGGCGGCCGCGGCGAAGTCGATGTCGTCGTAGCCGACGATGGCGAGGTCGGCCGGGACGGAGATGCCCAGGGCGGCGCAGCTGCGCAGGAGCCCCAGGGCGAGCAGGTCGTTGGCGCAGAACGCGGCGGTCGGGCGGGTGGCCGAGGGCAGGCCGGCCAGGCGCTGGCCCGCGTTGCTGCCGCCCTCGACGGTGAGCTGGGGGGTGGCGAGGTCGACCAGGTGGTCGGGGCCCAGGCCGGCCGCGAGCAGGGCCCGCAGGGCGCCCTCGCGACGGTCGCGGACCTGGCCGAGGGTGAGCGGTCCGCCGACGAAGGCGATGCGGGTGTGGCCCTGGTCGAGCAGGTGGCGGGCGGCGAGCTCGCCGCCGCGGACGTCGTCGACGGCGACGGAGCAGTGGTCGGTGCCGGGACGTTTGCGGTCGACGATGACGACCGGCGTGCCGCGGCGCGCGAGTTCGGCCAGCGCGGGGGAGTCTGGGTCGACCGGGGTGATGAGGACGCCCTGCACGCGTTGCTGTTCGAGGCGGCGGAGGTAGGCGGCCTCGCGTTCGGCGAGGTTGGCGCTGTTGCACACGAACAGTGACAGGTCGTCCGCGGCCGCCGCGTCCTCCATGCCGGCGGCGACGTCGGTGAAGAACGGGTTGCGCCCGTCGAGCATCACGTAGGCGAGCACGCTGCTGTGGCCGGCGCGCAGCTGGCGCGCCGACTCGTTGCGGACGAAGCCCAGCGCGGCCATCGCGGCCTCCACCTTGGTCCGCGTCTTCGGGCTCACGCGCTCGGGCCGGTTGAGCACGTTGGACACCGTGCCGAGCGAGACGCCCGCGGCGGCGGCCACGTCCTTGATCCCCGCCGCGCGCGGTGCGGGGGCCGCGACCCCGTTCGAATCTTCCACCGCCACCCCCTGTGTTCGAACCGCCGTGTTGAAACGTGACAATCACGGGTTGCTGCCTGAAAAACCGCGACTACCTCGAGATGTGCCTGGCAGCGTTTTTCGTTGACTTCCCGTTCGGACGCATAGTAGCGTCACCGCGCCAGGTTTGTGAAACCTTTCAATCCGGAGGTCGCGATGACGCGGCAGGAGCGCGACCGAGTGCCACTGCTCGAGGTCCGCGGGGTCACGAAGTCGTTCGGCGCTGTCGCGGCGGTCGCGGGCGTTTCCTTTCCCCTCTACGCCGGCGAGGCCCACGCGCTGGTCGGCGAGAACGGCGCGGGCAAGTCCACGATCGTCAAGATGCTGGCCGGCGTGCACCGCCCCGACCAGGGCGAGCTGCTGCTGGACGGCCGGGAAGCCGAGTTCTCCTCACCCGCTGACGCGAAGGCCGCGGGCATCGCGGTGATCTACCAGGAACCGACGTTGTTCCCCGACCTCACAGTCGCCGAGAACATCGTGATGGGCCGCCACCCGCGGGGCCGGCTGGGGATGATCGACCGCGCGGCGATCCGCGCCGAGGCCGAACGGCTCTTCGCCCGCCTCGGCGTGCGCATCGACCCGAACCGCCCGGCGCGCGGCCTGTCGATCGCCGACCAGCAGATCGTGGAGATCGCCAAGGCGCTCAGCGCCGACGCGCGCGTGCTCATCATGGACGAGCCCACCGCCGCGCTGAGCCTGGTCGAGGTCGAGCGCCTGTTCTCCGTCGCCCGGGCGCTGCGCGACGAGGGCGCGGCGATCATGTTCATCTCGCACCGCTTCGAGGAGATCGTCGACCTGTGCCAGCGGGTGACGATCATGCGCGACGGCCGCCACGTCTCCACCGATGAGGTGGCAGACGTGACCGTGGACGAGATGGTGCGCCGCATGGTCGGACGCGACCTCGACGCGCTGTTCCCCAAGCAGGACGTGGAACCCGGCGCCGTGGTGCTCGAAGTGGACGGCCTGACGCGCGAAGGCGTGTTCCGCGACGTGTCGTTCTCCGTGCGGGCGGGCGAGATCGTCGCGTTCGCCGGGCTCGTCGGAGCCGGTCGGTCCGAAGTGGTCCAGGCGGTGTTCGGAGTGGACGAACGCGACGCCGGAGTCGTGCGGCTCAACGGGAAGAAGCTCAAGCCCCACTCGCCGCGCGCGTCGATGGCGGCGGGCATGGCACTGGTGCCGGAGGACCGGCGGCAGCAAGGACTGGTGATGGACCTCTCGATCGAGCGCAACGTCACGCTGCCACGGGCGAGAGCGCTGTCGAAGCTCGGTCTGCTCCTCGGCCCGGGCGAACGCCGGGAAGCGTTGCGCTGGACCGAACGCCTGCGCACCAAATACGGCCGCCTCGGCGACGCGGTCGGCACGCTCTCGGGCGGCAACCAGCAGAAAGTGGTGCTGGCCAAGTGGCTCGCGATGGCGCCGCGCGTGCTGATCGTGGACGAGCCGACGCGCGGCATCGACGTCGGCACCAAGGCCGAGGTGCACCGGCTGATGTCCTCTCTGGCGGCCGAAGGCGTCGCGGTGGTGATGGTGTCCTCGGAGCTGCCCGAGGTGCTCGGCATGGCCGACCGCGTGCTGGTGATGCGCGAAGGCCGGATCGTCGCGGAGATCCCGCGCGCCGAGGCCGACGAGAACTCGGTGATGTTCGCGGCGATGGGACAGGGGGCGGTGGCATGAGGACTCGCAGGACCGCCTCGGCGACCACGACCCGAACGTCCGAAAAGGAGGCCGCGTGAACGCGACCAAGGTGGCGGCCCCGCCACCCCGCCAGGCGAGCCCGGGGGAGCGGCGATCGGTGTTCGGAACCGTGTTCAAGGCCCGCGAGTCGGGCATCGTGCTGGCGCTGATCGTGCTCGTGGTGTTCACCGCGACGCAGAACTCCCGGTTCCTTTCGGGCCAGAGCATCCGCGACATCCTGCTCGGCACGGCGATCCTCGCGGTGCTGGCCGTCGGGCAGGCCGTGGTGATGATCACGCGCAACATCGACCTGTCCGTGGGCTCGGTGCTCGGGCTGTCGGCCTTCGCCGTCGGCACGATGCTGCGCGACAACCCCGGCCTGCCGGTGATCGTGGCCTTGCTCGCCGGCCTGGTCGTCGGGGCCGCGTGCGGCCTGATCAACGGCGCGGTCGTCCGGTTCGGGCGCGTCCCGGCGCTGGTCGTCACCCTCGGCACCTTGTACGCGTTCCGCGGCGCGGTCTACTTCTGGGCCGGCGGGCAGCAGATCAATGCCGACAAGCTCCCGCGCTCGTTCCTCGACTTCGGTGACGCGTCGGTGCTCGGGGTGCCGTGGCTGGTGCTGATCGCAGTGCTCGTGATGGTGATCGCCGGCGTGGTGCTGCGCAACTACCGCGGCGGCCGTGAGCTGTACGCCATGGGCTCGAGCCCCCAGGCCGCGCAGCTGGCCGGCATCAAGGTCGGGCGCAACACCACCATCGCGTTCCTCGTCAGCGGAGCGCTGGCCGGCCTCGCGGGCGTGCTGTTCGCGGCCCGCTTCGGCACGGTCGACGCCGCGGCCGGCACCGGGTACGAACTCAACGTCGTGGCCGCCGCGGTCGTCGGCGGGGTCGCCGTGTTCGGCGGCAGCGGTTCGGTGTGGGGCGCGAGCCTCGGCGCGCTGCTGCTGACGGTGATCGGCAGCGCGCTGGCCGTGCTGGACATCGACCAGTTCTGGCAGCAGGCGATCGTCGGCGCCCTGATCCTGCTGGCCATCGGCGCCGACCGGCTGGTCGCCGTGCGCGTCGCCAAGGCACTGAAGAAGAGGGACTCCCATGTCTGACCTCACCACCACGACGGACACAGCCCGGCGGCCCGCCTGGCTGGCCCGGCTCGCGAGCTGGGACGTCGCCGTCATCGCGATCGCGATCGTGGTGCTGCTCGTCGCGTCGGGCACCATCGACAACTTCGGCACCGGCCGCAACTACACGTTCCTGCTGCTGGACCTCCTGCCGATCGCGCTGATGGCGCTGCCGATGACGTTCATCATCGTCACCGGCGAGATCGACCTGTCGGTGGCGAGCACACTCGGGCTCACGTCCGCGGTCATGGGTTCGCTGTGGAACTCCGGGCTGACGATCGAGACGATCATCCCGCTGTGCATCGTGCTGGGCGCGATCCTCGGCGCGGTGAACGGCTTCTTCATCACGGTCCTGAAGCTGCCTTCGCTGGCCGTCACCATCGGCACCATGGCGCTCTACCGCGGCCTCGCGTTCGTGGTGCTCGGTGACAGCGCGGTGGCCGACTTCCCGCAGTCCTACACCGCGTGGGTGACCGGGACGCTCGGCGGCAGCTCGATCCCCAACGTCCTCATCCCGCTCATCGTGCTGGCGATCGTGTTCGGCGTGGTGCTGCACGCCACCCCGATCGGGCGCGGCGTGTTCGCGGCCGGAGCCAGCGACACCGCGGCCCGGTTCGCCGGCATCCGCACCGGGCGCACGAAGTTCTGGCTCTACGTCGTGAGCGGCGCGGTCGCCGGGCTGGCCGGGGTGCTGTGGACGCTGCGCTACTCCAGTGCCCGAGCCGACAACGGGTTCGGTCTCGAACTCGCCGTGGTGGCGGCCGTGCTGCTGGGTGGCGTCTCGATCTTCGGCGGCAAGGGCACGCTGCCGGGCGTACTCGGTGGTGTGGTGCTGCTTTCGGCGCTGCAGAACGCGTTGCGGCTGCAGGACGTGTCGAACGAGGCGCTCAACATCGTGACCGGCGTGCTGCTGATCATCTCGGTGCTGCTGCCCAACATCCTCTCCTCCTCCCGCGCCGCGCTGCAGCGGCGCAGGCGACGATCCCCGTCCCCGAAAGCCGGAGCTCTCGCCGGCGCCGAGCAGTAACCCAGAAAGGTGACGAAGATGTCCCGACGAATCCTGACCGGCGTCGTGTCGGTGGTGAGTGCGGCAGGCCTGGTCCTGAGCCTCACCGCGTGCGGTGGCACCACGAAGAACGACAGCACGGCGTCCGGCCCGGCCGCGTCCACCGCGTCCGCGGACCCGAACGCGGCGAGCAAGCAGGGCGTGAAGATGGCGTTCCTGCCCAAGCAGCTCAACAACCCCTACAGCGACATCGAGGTCGGCGGCGGCAAGACAGCGCTGGACGAGCTCAAGGGCACCTACAAGCTCGTCGGGCCGAACGACGCCAGCGCGTCCTCGCAGGTCAGCTACATCAATACGCTGATCCAGCAGCAGCAGGACGTGATCGGCATCGCCGCCAACGACCCGAACGCGGTGTGCCCGTCGCTCAACCAGGCCCGCAGCGCCGGCATCAAGGTCGTCGCGTTCGACTCCGACGCGGCGAAGAGCTGCCGCGACGTGTTCATCAACCAGGCCAGCACCCAGGGCATCGGCGAGCAGCTCGCGAAGATGGCGAACGAGCTGGCCGGTGGCGACGGTGAGATCGCGATCCTCTCGGCGACGCCCAACGCGACCAACCAGAACGCGTGGATCGCCGTGCTGCAGAACGAGCTCAAGAAGCCCGAGTACTCGAAGCTGAAGCTCGACAAGATCGCCTACGGCAACGACGACGACCAGAAGTCGTTCCAGGAGGCCCAGGGCCTGCTGCAGTCGTTCCCGAACCTCAAGGTGATCGTGTCGCCGACCACCGTTGGCATCGCGGCCGCGGCGCGCTACGTGAGCTCGTCGAGCTACAAGGGCAAGGTCGCGATCACGGGGCTGGGCACGCCGAACCAGATGCGCGCGTTCGTCAAGGACGGCACGGTCAAGGAGTTCGCGCTGTGGAACCCGGCCGACATCGGCTACCTCGCCGCCTACGCGGGTGTGGCGCTGAGCTCCGGGCAGATCACCGGCGCGCAGGGCCAGAAGTTCAAGGCCGGCAAGCTCGGTGAGTACACGATCGGCGCCGACGGCGAGATCGTGCTCGGCCCGCCGACCGTGTTCAACGCCGACAACATCGACAAGTTCAACTTCTGAGCGGAGCTCCGGCCGGGCCTGCTCGGCCCGGCCGGACCGCTGGACCCATCGAGTCCACTGAGGACGGAGACCGTGGCGCGATACTGCTTCCAGCTCCAGGTCCGGTCCGAGCGGATGGCCGAGTACGCCGAGCGCCACCGCGCCGTGTGGCCGGAGATGCAGGCGGCCCTGCGCGACACCGGCTGGCGCAACTACTCGCTTTTCCTGCGTGAGGACGGCCTGCTGATCGGTTACGTCGAGGCCGACGACCTCGCCGCGGCGCAGGCCGCGATGGCCGAGACCGAGGTCAACGCCCGGTGGCAGGCCGAGATGGCGCAGTTCTTCACCGGCCTCGACGGCCGCGGGCCCGACGAGGGGTTCGCCCTGCTCACCGAGGTTTTTCATCTGGACGACGAGCGCGCGAGCGCGTGAGAAGGAAAAGACGTGATCGACTTGCCCGACCGGACAGCCGTGAAATCCGCTCTGCGGGCGCAGCGGATCGAGACCCCCTCGTGGGCGTTCGCCAACTCCGGCACCCGGTTCAAGGTCTTCACCCAGGCCGGGGTTCCCCGCACGCCCGAGGAGAAGATCGCCGACGCGGCCACCGTGCACCGCTTCACCGGGGTCGCGCCGAGTGTCGCGTTGCACATCCCGTGGGACCGTGTCGAGGATTTCAAGGCATTGCGTGCCTATGCCGAGGACCTGGGTGTGGGGATCGGTGCGATCAACACCAACGTGTTCCAGGACAACGACTACAAGCTCGGCTCGGTCACCAACCCCGACCCGGGCATCCGGCGCAAGGCGACCGACCACCTGCTCGAGGCGATCTCCATCATGGACGCCACGGGCTCGCGCGACCTGAAGCTGTGGTTCTCCGACGGCCTCAACTACCCGGGCCAGGACGACCTGCGCGACCGTCAGGACCGCCTGGCCGCCGCGTTGCGCGAGGCGTATGACCGCCTGGGCGAGAACCAGCGGATGCTGCTGGAGTACAAGTTCTTCGAGCCCGCCTTCTACGCCACGGACGTGCCGGACTGGGGCACCTCGTACGCGCACTGCATCGAGCTGGGTGAAAAGGCGACGGTGTGCATCGACACCGGCCACCACGCGCCGGGCACGAACATCGAGTTCATTGTCGCGTTCCTGCTACGGGCCGGGAAGCTCGGTGCGTTCGACTTCAACTCGCGCTTCTACGCCGACGACGACCTGATGGCCGGCGCCGCGGACCCGTTCCAATTGTTCCGGATCCTGTACGAGATCGTGCGCGGTGACGCGCTGGATCCGGCTTACGGCATCAACTTCATGCTCGACCAGTGTCACAACATCGAGGCGAAGATCCCGGCGATCATCCGCTCGGTGATGAACGTGCAGGAGGCCACGGCCAAAGCGCTGCTGGTCGACCGCGACGCCCTGCGCGCGGCCCAGCAGTCGGGCGATGTGCTCGGCGCCAACGCTGTGCTGATGGACGCCTACAACACCGACGTGCGGCCGATTCTGGCCGAGCTGCGCGAGGACGCGGGGCTGGCCCCGGATCCGGTCGCCGCCTACCACCGCAGCGGCTACCAGCAGAAGATCGAGGCCGAGCGCGCCGACGGGCAGCAGGCCGGATGGGGAGCATGAGCATGACCGTGCCCGAGGAGCTCATCGCCCGCAGCAACGCGCTGGGCGCCGATCCGCGGAACACGAACTACGCCGGCGGCAACACCTCCGCGAAGGGCGAGGTGCTCGACCCGGTCACCGCCAAGCCCGTCGACCTGTTGTGGGTCAAGGGTTCCGGCGGTGACCTGGGCACCTTGACCGAAGCCGGACTCGCCGTGCTGCGGCTGGACCGGCTGCGGGCGCTCGTCGACGTCTACCCCGGTGTCGAGCGCGAGGACGAGATGGTCGCCGCGTTCGACTACTGCCTGCACGGGCGCGGCGGGGCCGCGCCGTCGATCGACACCGCGATGCACGGTCTCGTCGAGGCGGCGCACGTGGACCACCTGCACCCGGACTCGGGCATCGCCCTGGCCACGGCGGCCGACGGGGCCGCGTTGACGAAGGAGTGTTTCGGCGACCGCGTCGCGTGGGTGGACTGGCGCCGGCCCGGGTTCCAGCTCGGCCTGGACATCGCGGCGGTGAAGGAGGCCAACCCGCAGGCGATCGGCGTGATCCTCGGCGGGCACGGGATCACCGCGTGGGGCGCGACTTCCGAGGAGTGCCGGCGTAATTCACTGGAGATCATCCGCACTGCGGAGAGGTTTCTCGCCGAACGCGGCAAAGCCGAGCCGTTCGGCGTGGTCGTCCCCGGTTTCGAGGGGTTGCCGGAGGACGAGCGCCGCGCGCGGGCCGCGGCGCTGGCGCCGCTGATCCGTGGGCTCGCGTCCACGGATCAGCGGCAGGTCGGCCATTACACCGATGCCGACGTGGTGCTGGAGTTCCTCTCACGGGAGAAGCTCGGGCGGCTCGCCGCGCTGGGCACGTCGTGCCCGGACCACTTCCTGCGCACCAAGGTCCGGCCGCTGGTGGTCGACCTGCCCGCGACCGCGCCGCTGGAAGACGTCGTCGCGCGGCTGAAGGAGCTGCACGCCGAGTACCGCGAGTCCTACCGCGCCTACTACGAGCGTTATGCGACGCCCGATTCGCCGGCCATGCGCGGTGCCGACCCGGCCATCGTGCTGGTGCCCGGCGTCGGCATGTTCTCTTTCGGCAAGGACAAGCAGACCGCGCGCGTGGCGGGGGAGTTCTACGTCAACGCGATCAACGTGATGCGCGGCGCGGAAGCCGTGTCGACGTACGCGCCGATCGCGGAGAGCGAGAAGTTCCGCATCGAGTACTGGGCGCTGGAGGAGGCCAAGCTCAAGCGCCTGCCGAAGCCGAAGCCACTGGCCGGCCGGATCGCGCTGGTCACGGGTGCCGGCTCGGGCATCGGGCGGGCGATTGCCGAACGGCTCGCGGCCGAGGGCGCCTGCGTGGCCGTCGCCGATCTGAACACCGAGGCGGCCGAAGAGGTCGCGACCGGCATCGGCGGTGCGGACAAGGCCATCGCCGTGACGGCGAACGTGACCGACGCGGCGGGCGTGGCGGCGGCGGTCGACGCGACCGTGCTGGCGTTCGGCGGGCTCGACCTGGTCGTGAACAACGCCGGGCTGTCCATCTCGAAGCCGCTGCTGGAGACCACCGAACGAGACTGGGACCTGCAGCACGACGTGATGGCCAAGGGCTCGTTCCTGGTCTCCCAGGCCGCGGCCAAGGCGATGATCCCCCAGGGGATGGGCGGCGATGTCGTGTACATCTCCTCGAAGAACGCGGTGTTCGCCGGCCCCAACAACGTCGCCTACGGCGCGGCGAAAGCCGACCAGGCCCACCAGGTGCGGCTGCTCGCGGCCGAACTCGGCGAGCACGGCATCCGCGTGAACGGCATCAACCCCGACGGCGTGGTGCGCGGCTCCGGCATCTTCGCCGGCGGCTGGGGTGCGCAGCGCGCGGCCGTCTACGGCGTGCCAGAGGAGAAGCTGGGCGAGTTCTACGCCCAGCGCACGATCCTCAAGCGCGAGGTGCTGCCCGCGCACGTCGCCGCCGCGGTGTTCGCGCTGACCGGCGGCGACCTCACCCACACCACCGGCCTGCACATCCCGGTCGACGCCGGGGTGGCCGCGGCCTTCCTGCGTTAGGAACGAACTCCATGACCGACACGCTCGCGCGGCCCGGACCCCCGGGCCTGGACCGCATCACCCCGCGCCGCACCCGCGTCGGCCTCGTCGCCGGCGGGCTCGGCGCGTACTGGCCGCAGTTCCCCGACTTGCTGCCGCAGCTGCAGGACTCGGCGCGCCGGGTCGCCGAGCGGCTGTCGGGACTGGACTGCGAAGTGGTCGACGCCGGGTTCATCTCCGACGCGGCCGAAGGCGCGGCCGCCGCGGAGAAGCTGCGGGTGGCCGACTGCGACCTGATCATCGGCTTCCTGACCACGTACCTGACGTCGAGCATGCTGGTGCCGATCGCGCAGCGCTCGGGCTCGCCGGTGCTGCTGCTGAACTTGCAGCCCACCCAGGCGATGGACCACGCGTCCTTCGACACGGGCGCGTGGCTGGCCTACTGCGGGGCCTGCCCGCTGCCGGAGATGGCGAACGCGTTCCGCCGCGTCGGCGTCGAGTTCCGCTCGGTGTCCGGGTACCTGGAGGACGAGCGGGCCTGGGTGAAGATCGCGCGGTGGATCAAGGCGGCCGGCGTGCGCGCGGCGTTCCGGCACGGCCGCCACGGCCTGCTCGGGCACCTGTACCCGGGGATGATGGACGTGGCCACCGATCCGACGCTGGTGTCGGCTCAGCTCGGCGGGCACGTCGAGATCCTGGAGGTCGACGACCTGCGCGTGCGCGTGGAGCAGGTCACCGACGCCGAGACGGCGGCCCGGATGGCGCTCGCACGCGAAGTGTTCACTGTGGACGATTCGGTCGTCGACGAGGATTTCGCCTGGGGAGCCAAGGTTTCGGTGGCGCTGGACCGCCTGGTCGGGGACTTCGGGCTGGACTCGCTCGCGTACTACCACCGAGGGCTCGACGGCGAGACCCACGAGCGCGTCGGGGCCGGGTTCATCCTTGGCGCGTCGCTGCTCACGGCCCGCGGAGTGCCCACGGTCGGCGAGTACGAGCTGCGGGCGTCACTGGCGATGCTGCTGCTGGACCGGCTCGGTGCCGGCGGTTCGTTCACCGAGCTGCAGGCGCTGAACTTCCGTGACAACGTGGTGGAGATGGGCCACGACGGCCCGGCGCACCTGGCGATCAGCGCGCGCAAGCCGCTGCTGCGCGGACTCGGCGTCTACCACGGCAAGCGAGGCTGGGGCGTGTCCGTCGAGTTCGACGTGCAGCACGGCCCGGTGACGCTGTGCGGCCTCGGCCAGCTGCGCGACGGCACGTTCGTGCTCGTCGCGTCGGAAGGCGAGGTCGTGCCTGGGCCGCTGCTGCAGATCGGGAACACGACCTCGCGGGTGGACTTCGGCTGCGACCCCGGTGAGTGGACCGACGCGTGGTCGGCCACCGGGGTGAACCACCACTGGGCCCTGGGGACCGGTCACCGCGTCGCCGAGCTGAAGGCGGTGGCGGACCTGCTGGGACTCGAGCTGACCGTGGTGTCCGGCTGATGGGTGTCCGGGTGATGCGCGTGGCCGCCGTCGACCTCGGTGCCACCAGCGGCCGGGTGATGGCCGGGACGGTCGGGCCCGGGCGGCTCGAACTGGAAGAGGTGCGCCGCTTTCCGAACGGCGGCGTCCGGGTCGCGAGCGCCACGGGCTCCACGCTGCACTGGGACGTGCTCGGGCTGTACCGCGAGGTGCTGGCCGGGCTCGGCGACGCCGGCGACGTGGCGGGTGTCGGCATCGACGCGTGGGCCGTCGACTACGGGCTGCTCGACGCCGACGGCCGGCTGCTCGGCAACCCCGTGCACTACCGCGACTCCCGCACCGACGGCGTGGCGGAGTTCGTGCACCGGACGATCCCCGCGCCGGAGCTGTTCGCCGTCACCGGGCTGCAGGAGCTGCCGTTCAACACGCTCTACCAGCTGGTGTCCGAAGGTGACCGGCTCGCGGCGGCCGAAAGGGTGCTGCTGATCCCGGACCTGCTCGGCTACTGGCTGACCGGGAGCGTCGGCGCGGAGCGCACCAACGCGTCGACCACGCAGCTCTACGACGTGCGCGAGCGGACCTGGGCGGACGACCTCGCCGAGCGGGCCGGCATTCCGGCGCGGCTGCTGCCTCCGCTGCGCGAGCCGGGGGAGCGGATCGGGACGCTGCTGTCGGAGCTGGCCGAAGAGCTCGGGAAACCGGAGCTGCCAGTGGTCGCCGTCGGTTCGCACGACACGGCGTCGGCGGTCGTGGCGGTGCCTGCCGAGCCCGGCACGAACTTCGCCTACATCTCCTCCGGCACGTGGTCGCTGGTCGGGCTGGAGCTCGACGAACCGCAGCTCGGCGCCTCGGCGCTGGCGGCGAACTTCACCAATGAGACCGGCGTCGACGGCAAGATCCGCTTCCTGCGCAACGTGATGGGTCTGTGGGTGCTGACCGAAACCCTGCGGACCTGGGCCGCGCACGGCGAGCCCGCGGACCTGGCGACGGTGCTCGCGGAGGCGGCCGCCGCACCCGCGCTGGCGGCCGTCGTGGACATCGACGCCCCCGAGTTCCTCCCGCCCGGCGACATGCCCGCGCGCATCGCCGCTGCCTGCCGCAGAACCGGGCAGCGGCCGCCGGAAAGCCGGGGCGAGCTGGTGCGGTGCATTGTGGACAGTCTGGCGCTCGCGTACCGGCGTGCGGTCCGGCAGGCCGCCCAGGTCACGGGCCGGAGGGTCGACGTGGTGCACCTCGTCGGCGGCGGTGCTCGCAACGAGCTGCTGTGCCGCCTGACAGCCGACGCGTGCGGCGTGCCGGTGCTGGCCGGGCCGGTGGAGGCGGCGGCGCTGGGCAACGTCCTCGTGCAGGCGCGGGCCCTCGGCGCCGGCCTGCCGGACCTCGCCGCCATGCGTAGGCTGATCCGCGAAACCCAGCCGCTGCGGCGATACCAGCCGGGCGGCGGGAACTGGACTGCCGCCGAGGCGCGGCTGAGCGGGGCGGGGGTGGTGGCGTGAAGGTCGCCGTGCTCGTGACGTGCATCAACGACACGATGTTCCCCGACACCGGCAAGGCGGTGTTCCGGCTGCTGCGGCGCCTCGGCGTCGACGCGGACTTCCCGGAGGCGCAGACCTGCTGCGGCCAGCCCATGGTCAACACCGGCTACCTCGACGAGGCTGTGCCCGTGGTGCGCGCCTTCACCGACGCGTTCGCCGGGTACGACTACGTCGTCACCCCGTCCGGATCCTGTGCAGGTTCGGCACGCCACCAGCATGGGTTGGTCGCCCGGCGTGCGGGTGATCCGCGGCTGGCGGAGACCGGGCCGAAGGTCTACGAGCTCAGCGAGTTCCTGGTCGACGTGCTCGGCGTGACCGACGTCGACGCCTACTTCCCGCACCGCGTGACCTATCACCCGACGTGCCACTCGCTGCGCATGCTCGGCGTCGGCGACAAACCCTTGCAGCTGCTGCGCAACGTGCGCGGGCTCGACCTGGTGGAGCTCCCTGCCGCTGAAGAGTGCTGCGGGTTCGGCGGGACGTTCGCGGTGAAAAACGCCGAGACGTCCACCGCCATGGGCGCGGACAAGGCCCGCCACGTCCGCGACACCGGCGCGGAGGTGCTCGTCGCGGGCGACAACTCTTGCCTGCTGCACATCGGCGGCCTGCTCTCGCGCGAGCGCTCCGGCGTCCGCGTGCTGCATCTCGCCGACGTACTGGCCTCGACCGAGGAGGACGCGTGAGCGCCACGTTCGTCGGGATGCCCGCGTTTCCGACGGCCGCGCGCGAGGCGCTGGCCGACAGCCAGCTGCGCCGCAACCTCGCCCACGCCACCGGCACGATCCGCGCCAAACGCGCGGCCGTCGTCGGGGAGGTGGACGAATGGGAGGAGCTGCGCCTCGCGGGCGCCGCGATCAAGGACAACACGCTGCGGCACCTCGATGAGCACCTGCTGACGCTGGAAGCGGCGTTGCAGTCCCGCGGCGCGACCGTGCACTGGGCCCGGGACGCGGCCGAAGCGTGCGACATCGTCGCGCGGATCGCCCACGGCCACGGCGTCGGCGAGGTCGTGAAGGTCAAGTCGATGGCCACGCAGGAGATCGGCCTCAACGAGGCGCTCGCCGCCCAGGGCATCACCGCGTGGGAGACCGACCTCGCCGAGCTGATCGTGCAGCTCGGCGACGACCTGCCCAGCCACATCCTCGTGCCGGCGATCCACCGCAACCGTGCGGAGATCCGCGAGATCTTCCGCCGCCGGATGGCCGCCGCCGGCCGTCCCGCGCCCGAGGACCTGACCGACGAACCGGCCGAGCTCGCGGCCGCCGCGCGGCTGCACCTGCGCGAGAAGTTCCTGCGCGCCAAGATGGCGGTGTCGGGTGCGAACTTCGCGGTCGCCGACAGCGGGACGCTGGTCGTGGTCGAGTCCGAGGGCAACGGCCGCATGTGCCTGACGCTGCCCGAGGTGCTGGTTTCCGTGGTGGGCATCGAGAAGGTGGTGCCGACCTGGTCCGATCTGGACGTGTTCCTGCAGCTGCTGCCGCGGTCCAGCACGGGGGAGCGGATGAACCCCTATACCTCCACGTGGTCGGGGATCACACCCGGAGACGGGCCGCAGGAGATGCACGTGGTGCTGCTGGACAACGGCCGCACCCGTGCGCTGGCCGACGAGGTGGGGCGGCAGGCGTTGCGGTGCATCCGCTGCTCGGCGTGCCTGAACGTGTGCCCGGTCTACGAACGCACCGGCGGCCACGCCTACGGCTCGGTGTACCCCGGCCCGATCGGCGCGATCCTCAACCCGCTGCTCAAGGGCGTCGGCGTCGACGAGCAGACCGACTCGCTGCCGTATGCCTCCAGCCTGTGCGGCGCCTGCTTCGAAGCGTGCCCGGTCCGCATCGACATCCCCGAAGTGCTGGTCCACCTGCGCTCCCAGGTCGTGGACGCGCACCGCGGCGGGGCGCCGAAACCCGAAGCGGTGGCGATGAAATCCGCGTCCTGGGTCCTGTCCGACGCGCGGCGGCTCACCCTCGCCGAACGCGGGATGGGTGCGGCGGGCAAGGCGTTGAACCGCTTCGGCCGCGCGGTTCTGCCCGGTGGCCGACGGGCGTTGCGGCGGCTGCCCTGGCCCGCCTCGCTGTGGACCGGCGCCCGCGACCTGCCCGCGCCGCCGGCGGAGTCCTTCCGCGCGTGGTGGCGCCGGACGGGCCGCCGATGAGCGCGCGCGACGAGATCCTCGCGGCCGTCCGCGGCGCGCTGCGGGACGCCGACCACGCCGAGGCGCCCGTGCCGAGGGGTTACCGCGGCGCACCACCGCCCGCGGACGTGCTTTCCCTCTTCGCCGAACGCGTGGTCGACTACCGCGCCACCCTCAGCCGGTGCACGCCGGCCGACCTGGCCGACACCGTCCGCGCCGCGCTGGGTGCGGCTGAAAACATCCTGGTTCCCGACGGCTTCCCGGTCGGCCTCGGCGGAGCGGCCGACGCCGACGACCTCGACTCCTGCGACGCAGTGGTCACCACCGCGGCCGTCGGGATCGCGCGCACCGGCACGCTCGTGCTCGACCACGGCGCGGGCCAGGGCCGCCGCGCGCTCAGCCTGGTTCCCGATGTGCACGTGTGCGTCGTCCGTGAGGACCAGATCGTGCCGGGCGTGCCCGAGGCGGTCGCGCTGCTGGACCCGGACCGGCCGCAGACGTGGATCAGCGGGCCCAGCGCCACGAGCGACATCGAGCTGAACCGCGTCGAAGGCGTGCACGGGCCGCGGACCCTGCACGTGGTGCTCGTCGGTTCGTGACACGCCGCGCGAGTTGGTGACACGCCGCGCGAGTTGGTGACGGCTGAAGCGCTATGGGACGATTTGTCCACTTGACTTCCGCGGCATCCGGGCAGCACCGCGGCGAAAGCGGTGGTGGCGATGACGGTGCCACGAGTGGTCCTGGCCGAGGACGACGTGCTGCTGCGCGAGGGCCTGGCCAGCCTGCTCGACCGCTCGGGGTTCGCCGTGGCCGGTCAGGCGGGCGACGCGGCCGCGCTGCTCGACCTCGTGCGGGAGCACCGGCCCGATCTGGTCCTGGTCGACGTCCGCATGCCCCCGACCCACACCGTCGAGGGGCTCGAGGCCGCGCGGACCATCCGTGAGGAGCTGCCCGAGATCGGCATCCTGGTGCTCTCGGCCCACGCCGACGTCGACCACGCGATGGAGCTGCTGGCCGGCGGCCGCGGCATCGGGTACCTGCTCAAGAGCCGGGTCGCCGACGTGGGGGAGTTCCTCGACACGCTCCGGCGAATCGCCAAGGGCGGCTCGGTCGTCGAGCCGGCGCTGGTGCGGGAGCTCGTCGAGGCCCGCCACCGCAACGACCCGCTGGCCGCGCTGAGCGCCCGTGAACGCGAGGTGCTGGGCCTGATGGCCGAGGGCCGCTCCAACGCCGGGATCGCGCGCCGGCTCTGGGTCACGGAAGGGACCGTGGAGAAGCACGTACGCAGCGTGCTGGCCAAGCTGGACCTGCCGGAGACCACGGACGACCACCGCCGCGTGCTGGCGGTGCTGGCCTACCTCGACAACCGTTAGCCGGTCGTGCCGAGCAGGCCGTGGATGGCTCGCGCCGACAGGATGGCCTTGGGCAGGAACCCGACCGCGGGACCCTCGGCGATCACGTCGCGGTAGTCCTCTTCCTCGTGGGTCGAGATCACGATGATGCGCGACGAGCCGCCGGCATCCGTGCGCGCCAGGCGCCCGACCAGGTCGAGACCGCTCTCGCCGCCCAGGTCGATGTCGACCAGCACGACGTCGGGGCGTAGCTCGTCGACGGACCGCAACGCTTCCGCTCCGCCCCGGGCCACCCCCGCGACCGTGACTCCCTCACGCTCCAGCAGCCGACGAGCCGCGGCCAGGAAACCCGGACTGTCGTCGACGATCAGGCACCGCACGTATTCACCCTCCCAGAACCGCGCAGTACGCGCATTCCCGCTAACCGGTACGGCCACGACCGGTCACCCCGTCCGCGTACACCTCGTCGAGCTGATGCAACCGGATGCGCCGCAGCGACTCCGCGAAAGTGCAGGCGCCGTACCAGAACCAGCCGCAGGCGTCGCAGTGGCTGTGCCAGCGCCCGCACCGGGTGCAGTACCTGTTGTTTGCGTGGTGGTGGACTGTCATGACCGGACTTCTTCCCGAGGAACCCTTGTTGCCTCCGTCTGGTCACCCAGTGTGGTGCCTCGAGGGGCTCGCCGTCGTCACGGCGAGCGGGAATCCCCGGGCCCGGCCAGCGGGGTAGCTCACCTACCGGCTGGCCGGTACGGCCGCTCAGCTTGCCTGCCTGACCAGCGGGAACTCGGCGCGCAGCGTCGTGCCGTCGGCGGGTGGGCTGTGGAGGAAGATCCGCCCGCCCAGCGCTTCCACGCGGTCCTTCAGCCCGGCCAGCCCGGTGCCGCGGGCGAAGTCGGCGCCGCCCGCGCCATCGTCGTGCACGACGATGCGCAGCACGTCGGCGCCGGTCTCCACGACGACGGTGATGGCGGTGGCCTGCGCGTGCTTGGCCGCGTTCGTGAGCGCCTCGGCGACGACGTAGTACGCGCCGACCTCGATCGGCTCGGGGAGCCGGCCGTCGGCGCGGACGTCGAGGTTGATGGTCTGCGGCGAGCGGCGCGCGAGGGCCTTGAGCGCGGGCACGAGGCCGAGCTCGGCCAGCAGCGCGGGGTGGATGCCGCGAGCCATCTCGCGCAGCTCGTCCAGCGCGTCGGACAGCCCGTCGGCGATGCGGTCGAGCTCCCCGCGCGCCTCGAGGGACTCGTCGGGGATCAGCGCCTGGACCGCGCGCACCTGCAGGGAGAGCGAGACGAGCTGCTGCTGGGCGCCGTCGTGCAGGTCGCGCTCGATGCGCCGGCGGGTCCGGTCGGCGGTGGCGACGATGCGCGCTCGGGAGGCCTGGAGCTCGGCGCGGGCCTCGGCGTTTTCGATCGCGGTGGCGACGAGCTCGGTGAAGCTGGCGATCTGCGCCTCGGTGTTGTCCGGGAAGCGTTCGGCGCTCTTCGTCGACGCGGCGATCACGCCCCACAGCCGGCCGGACGCCACGATCGGGCAGCCGACGGACGAGCGGATGCCCAGGCTGCGGGCCTCGCGCGCGATCGCGCCCGTCTCGCCGGCGAAGCTCGCGAGTCGTACCGGTGCGCCCGTGACGCGCACTTCGCGCGCGACACTGAGCCCGTCGAGCTCGATCTTCGTCCCGACAGCCAGGTGCACGGGCACCCGGGTCCAGGCGGCGACGCCGGTGACGGTGCCGTCCACTTCGTACCGTTCCATGCGGGCCAGGTCGGCGTCGCAGAGCAGGCCGACCTCACGCGTCACGGCTTCGAAGACCTCCGGCGGCGAGACCGATTGGGCGACGAGCGTCGCGACGCGGCGCAGGGCCGACTGCTCGTCGGTCAGGCGTTCGGAGATCAGGGCCGTGCGCTGTAGTCGTGACGCGAGGGTCCCCACTACGACCGCGGTGATGAGGAAAACGCCCAGCGCGACCGCGTTCTGGGCGTCGATGAGCTGCAGGCCGGAGGGCGGCGGGGCGAACAAGGTCGCGTAGACGACGACGCTCAGCAACGAGGTGCCCACCGCCAGGGCGGTTCCCCAGATCACGGCGACCGGCAGCACCACGACCAGGTACAGCATCAGCAGGGACACCGAGTCCACGTGCGGTTCGAGCAGCAGCGCGATACCCGTGACGGCGGCGACGGCGACCACTGCGGCGAGCGCGCCGCTGGAGCGCCGCCGCATGAGCTCTCCGGTTCGGCGGCGCTGCACCATCGTTTCGTTGGACACGCCGCAACACCCATCCTGAGGATAGGCGCCGCCCGCGCGCACAGCCAGCCCCCGGCCCGCGGGCGAAAGTCCGGGTAGCGGGGGCGGGGGACTCCAGGTGGCAGGAATGCGGACTGGAGCCGGTCCCGGCAATCCTGTGAGGACTCGAAAGCCATGGCGGTAGCCGGCACCGGGACGTGAAGATGTCGCCCGCCCCCGAGATCTGCTCCGGATCGGAAGGTGGAAGCGTGATGCGTCAGCACGGCTTGCCCGACCGGGGACGCGCGGTCGCCGCCCGCCGCGTCACGGCCGGACCTCGGCAGCGGACGCGGTCGGGCCGGCTGCCGCGCAGCTGCCCCACGACCGTGCTCGTCGCTCGGCGCCTCACGAACGCGGAGAGGACGATCCATGCCTGAGCAGTTCTCCCGCTGGGGTTTGCAGCTGTTCGGCTGCCCGTGCTCCGTGTGCGGCCGCCCGGCCGAGCGCCTGTGGTTCCTCGCCGACAGCCGCGTCGTCTCGCACCCCGGCGGCGGGCCGCTGTGCCGGCTGCCGAACCCGCAGACCGACGAAGACGTCTCGGCGCCGGTCGTCTCGCGAGGAATGAGTGCGGCGTGACCGAATACGTGGGACGGCCGAACTGGTGGTCGAGTGATCGGCTGCTGGGCTGGGACGACTTCGACCTGCGCGGCCAGGCGGCGCGGCTCGGACTGCCGACCGGCTGGCTGCTCGACCGGGCCGAGCGCGGCTCGGGTGAAGGTGCGCCACAGCGCGCCGATTGCCAGGCAATCCCTGGCGGACAGTGAAAACCGGGACGGACCGCCGTCCCCGCAGCTACCCGGCCGAGGTCGTGTGTCCCCCGCCCCGCGACGTCGGCCGGGTTCCCAATTCGCGAGTGGCGATGCGGGTTCCCGCACGGGCGGACATCACGGCCGCACCCAGGTCTCGTTAGGCACGACGGCGAGGGCTTCGAGGTCGAGCGGCTCACCGGAGTCGGTGTGGGGCGCGACGCTGACGGGTTTTCCGGAGCCGCGCTCGACGATCCGGGCCGGACCGCCGTCGGGCTGCAGGTGCTTGTCGGCCCACTGCATCAGCGCGAGCACGACCGGGAAGAGATCGCGGCCCATCGGGGTGAGCACGTATTCGTCGCGCGGACGTGAGCCAGGCTCGCGGTAGGGCTGCTTCTCGAGCGCGCCGAGCTCCACGAGCTGCTTTAGCCGGGCGGCCGCGACGCTGGGGGAGAGGTCCGTGCGGTCGACGAACTCGTCGAAGCGCGTCGTGCCGTAGAAGGCCTCACGCAGCACGAGCACGGTCGCGCGGGCGCCCACGACGTCGATCGCCTTGGTGATCGAGCAGTTCTCGGTCAGCCATCCGCGCCGGTCGGTGACCGCGCCCTCCAGAGTCATCGCCATGCGGTGAGTCTACCCCTGAGTTGCGATCGCCGAAGTCAGCTGCGTAGAGTCTGACTTCGACGATTCGAACCCAGCAGGGGGATCACCGATGCAGGCGGACTGGACTTACGCGGCGGCCGGCGAACTGTCCGCTGCTCTGCGCGCGGGCAAGGTGAGCGCGGTCGAGCTGACGGAGTCGGCGATCGCGCGCATCGAGAAATACGACCCGGAGCTCAACGCGGTGTGCGCGCGCGACTTCGGTCCCTCCGGCGAGGCCGTGGCTCTCTGGGCAGCGGCCGACGACCACCCAGCCGGGCTGGGCCACGTTTCCCGATCCGTTGGCGCCCCAGGCGGTCGCGGCCCGCAACGCGATCGTCCACGACGCCGACGGAAGGCCGGTGATCGGAAAGACCCTGGGCGACGGCATCGAGCACGTGGCCGCGACGCGCCGGGGCGAGCCTGGTCCAGGCGGACGGACCGGACCTGCCCGCCGCGACCCGCGTCGTCGGGCGCGGGCCGGACCTGCACTTTCTCCTTGACCGCGACTGGCTGCGGCTGGCCGTCGAGGACCTCCCCGGCGAAGGGCTGCGATAGCCGGCTGACCGGCGACGTCACGACGCTTCCGCCGCCGAGCGCCGGCGCGTCTACAGGCCGGCCGACGGCATGAGCGTCTACCTGGCTTCTCCCGATACGAGTCGCACGCTGCTGTCGGGCATCGCCCTGCTGGAGCCGTGCACGACGGTAAAGAATGGGTCCACGTCGTGCGCGGCGCGGTGCAGCTCACGCTCGACGGCGGGGAGTCCGAAGTGGACCTCGAACCCGGCGACAGCGTCTATCTGCGCACGGGCCGGCGGCACCGCTTCGCGAACCGCGGAGATGTCGCGGCGGAGGTGATCACTGTGCTGTCGCAGGGCGGGTTCCCCGGTGGCGGTCCGGTGGCCGACTGAAATCTGTGCGCTGAGCGGAGTTCGAGCCTGGTTCGGCTCGAACCCCGCTCGCGAACTCAGTCGTGCTGGTGGGGCTGCACGACGGGGAACTCGTTGTCGGTGTCGGCGACGATGTTGAAGTAGTTCGTGAGGATGTTGAGCGCCAGGTTGGCGATGACCTCGCCGATCTCGGCGTTGGTGACGCCGGCTTCGCGCACGGTCTTGAGGACGGTCTCGTCGATCGTGCCGCGGCCGCGGGCGATGGCGTCGGACAGGGTGAGCAGGGCGGCGACGTGCTCGTCGGCCGAGTCGGCGTGGCGGGCGCGCTCGATCTCGTCGGCGTCGAGCTTGGCGACCTTCTTGCCGAGCATCGTGTGCGCCGACAGGCAGTAGGTGCACTGGTTGTATTCGGCGGTGGCGAGCGCGAGGCGTTCGCGGACCGCGGCGGGCAGCACGCCGCCGGCGAGCGCGCCGGACAGGCCGAGATAGCCCTTCAGGAGCGCGGGGCTGCTCGCCATGGTCTTCGCCATGTTCGGAATCGCGCCCATGTTCTTCTTCGTCTCGGTGAGCAGGACCGCGGCCTGGCCGGTGGCGTGTTCGAGCTCGATCTGGGGCAGCGTCGACATCTCGGAACCTCTCTAATGTTTGAAACTTGTGTAACCGTTAGGCCAAGGTGGCATGAGCCGGCTGGCGCTGTCAAATGGTTGTGACTCAGACTTCCATTAGGGAGTGGTAGTGTGGGTGCCATGACGACCGCTGCCCTGCTCGGCGAACCACTCCCGGTGGAGCTGATGAACACCGTGAACGCGGGCCGCGACGGCGTGACCGACGCGCTGACGGACGAGGCCGACGTCGCCGGTTGGCTGGCGGCGGTCGCCCCTCGTCTCGAGACCGAGGCCGGCGTGGCGCTCGACGGCGACTCAGCGCCCGTCGCCGACCGGCTTCGACGCTTGCGCGACGCCCTGCGCGCGCTCGCCGCCGAAGCCACGGACGACCCTCGCCCGGTCGCGGTCGAGGTGGCCCGGGCCGAGGCGCTGGCCACGCTCAACGACCTGGCCCAGACCCGCGCCGAGCTCGTCTGGCCCGAGGACGGCGAGCCCGCGCGCGTGCTGCGTTCGGGCGGCACCCCGGCCGAACGCGCTGTGGCATTCCTGGCGCACCAAGGCATCGACCTGCTCGGCAGCGACCAGCGGCAGAAGCTGCGCGCCTGTCTGGCGCCCAACTGCCTGCTGTTTTTCGTGAAGGACCACTCCCGGCGTGAGTGGTGCTCGGCCGGGTGTGGAAACAGGGCGCGCGTTCAGCGGCATTACCAGCGTCACCACGCCAAGAGCTGACGGGCTACGCGCCGTTGTCACTCCGAGCGGCGTCCGGCGGGTTGACGACCGGCAGGTCCCACGCCCGGCGGAACGCGCTGATGGTCAGCCACGCCAGTCGGGCGTTGACCGGGAAGAGCTGCCGGACCGATGTGAGGGTGTCGAACGACGAGTCTCCCTCGCCGCGTCCGCGTTCGAGATCCGCCGGGCCGAACGCCGGGCCGAACACTTCGAGGACGGTGCCGAGGTAGTACAGGTGCCCGAGCGTTTCGAGCTGAAGCCGGTGCAGTGCGACGGTTTCGGTCGTCACCGCAGCGGTGACCGGCGGCTGAGCCGCGGCCGTCAGCAGCGAAGCGCCCTCAGCCACGGCATGGGCGTCGACGTGCCGGACCAGCTCGCTCACGGCGATGTCGTCGAAGGTGTCGCGGCCCACGACCGTGCGCAGGGCCGCCCGCTTGTCCCGCAGTTCCTCCCCGACGAGCCGGCGCGCCACGTCGGCCAGCTGCCCGGCCGAGCCGAGCACCTGCCGCGTCACGCGGATCAGCTCGCGCGGCAGCCCACCGGAGAGGCAGTGCGCCAGGCACACGAACGGTTCGGGCAGCCCCAGCACCCGCCGGTTCAGCAGCTGCCGCGCGTCGTCGAGCCGCAGGTATTCGAGCCGGAAGATGCTGTCGAACGTGCTGTCGAAGGCGTCGCGCACCGGCAGGCCGCGCCGTTCGAACGACGCCAGCGCGTCCTCCGACACCGAGACCAGTAGCAGGAACCCGGGAACGTCGAACGTCAGCACCGCCTTGATCTCGTTGACGAAATCCTGAGCCGCCTCCGCCGAGACGATCTTGTCCAGCTCGTCGAGGATGACGACCACGGACGGCGTGGCCATCTGCGGCAACCCGCGGACGCAGTCGACGGTCAGGCCGAGGAAAGCGCTGAACTGGTGCACGATCTGCGGATACGTCAGCGGCTGCCGGGTGGTCTCCCGAGAGCCGCTCACGCCGGCTTCGGCACCGACCGGCAGGCCGACTTTGCCCGACCAGCCCGACGTGTGCTTCTGCTGATAACGGATCCGGCCGAGGTTGCCCTCCGCGACCGCCTTCAGCCCCCGCACGTCACCGGGTTCGAGCCGGGGTTGCTCGTGCACCTCCGCCGGCTCCGGTGGCGAGACGCGGCGGCGGCGCCGCGCCAGAGTCGCGACACCGGCCACGCCCAGCAGCGTCACGAGCGTCCACCAGTTGGCCGTGAGCCAGGTTCGTAGATCGGCCTGCGGACTGCGCAACGTCAGCGACCCGAGGACACCGACCATGACCCACGCGACCACCACAGCGGCGAACGGCCACGCCCGACGCAGCACGGGCCACACCGCCGCCCACCGGCTCGGCCGATCCGCCGCCTCGGCGCCCTCGGACTCACAGAACTTGATCACCGCTTCGCACACCCGCGCGTAGAGGTGCAGCACGAACTCGCGCGCGTCGTAGCGCACCGGGACGCTTTCCAGCAAGGCGATGTGCACGCGGTTCGGGTCCAGGAACCGGCCCGCCTGGTACGCCTCCAGCAGCGTCGACTTGCCCACGCCGCGCGGGCCCGCCATCCCGACCGCGCCGCCGCGGATGCCCGAGAGCAAGGACCGCAGCCGCCTGGCCGCGTCGGTGTCCAGGAAGACCTGCTCACCGGGGCGCATCTGGCCGAGCGCACCGCGATCGAGCTCGGGCAGCTCGGTGCTGAACGGCGGGTCGAGTACCGCGGCGAGGTGCAGCCGCACGCTCTGCTCGACCTGCGCCACAGCGGCTTTCGTCCACTCCTGGCTCGCCGTTTCGCGGGCCAGCTCCAGCTGGTCGTGGCGGCGGGTCCACGCGGGACTGCCGAACCGGGCGGGATCCCGCGAGAGCCGCGCGGGCACGGAGCTGAGCAGGAGCGGACCGCCGAAGACCGCGATCAGCGAACACAGCAGGTCGGCCACCAGCCACGCAGCCCAGTCCCCGCTCGCCGCGGTGAACACCGGGCTGAGGATCGCGGCCGCCGCCACCGTGACGAGCAGTTCCCGCCAGACGACCGGACTCGGGACGCGCCGGCCCGGCGGCTCGTCCTTGAGCTTCAAGAACGCGATCGCCATCACCATGAACAGCAGGAACGCGGTGACGAGGCCGAGGGCAACCCAGACGATCACTGCCCAGAACGGGCCCATGCTCTCGCGCGAAGACGGCCACAGCCGCAGGATCAGCAGCAGGTACGTCGTGGCGAAGCCGGTCAGGAACGGCCAGCCCGCACCGCCGAGGGCCGGTTCGCCGGTCAGCCGCCGACCCGCCCGCGCGACGGCGAGGTACGCCGGCCGGAGCAGGGCGAATCCCGCGACCACGACGGCGGCCGACACCCAGAAGTGCGCGGTCGGGCTCAGCGGGGTCTGGAGCAGCTGCCAGACGACGACCGGCACCAGGACACCCAGCCACAGTGCGGAACCCAGCAGCGCGTGGGCGGCCTTGTCGCGCGGGTCGGGCTGCCCGGCCGCCTGCTGGGGCGGGGTTTCGTGTGCTTCGAGTGCCTGGCGCGCCTGGCGCAGCACGGAGATCTGCTCGTTGGTCTCGCTGAGCAGCGTGTCCGAGTCGCCGGTGACCTGCTGCACGACCTTCGCCCGAACGCCCTCATCCCGCACCCGGTGAGCCACGGCCACGTCCGGGGATTCGGCGAAAAAGCCGAGCATGGCCTCGGCCATGGGCTTGATCAACTTGCGCAGCTCTTCGACGAGCTCGTCACGGACCGGTTCGGCGTTCTTCGCGGGTTCCGGGAGGGCATCGGCGAGAGACTGTGGCGGCGCGGTCACAGCGGGGAACTCTATCGGGGCGAACGCCCCCACATCGGCGATTCCGGAAACTTCGACCTTCTGGCGCGCTGAGAACAATCGCCGTTGCACGTCGCTTGTACGGTCCGCCGCGATCCTGGCCGCACTTCAGAGGAGTCAGGACGAAGCCGGGATCATGGGATTGAGACGTTTCGCGACGGGGTGCTGGCGGCCGCCGCCGCGGCGGCGGGGCTGGGGGCGCTGCCCGCCGCGCCCGCGTCGGCCGACGTGGCGAGCACGGTGGTGTTCCAGGCGAACACCGGCGGGTACCACTGTTTCCGCATTCCCGCGGTGGTCAAGGCGCACAACGGCGACCTGCTCGCCTTCGCCGAGGGACGGCACACGGGGGCCGGCTGCGCGGCATCGGTGACGTGGACGTGGTGCTCAAGCGGTCGAAGGACAACGGCAAGACGTGGAGCGCGTCGACCATCGCGGTGCAGGGGTTCGGCGACACCAAGGACAACGCAGTGCCGATCGTGCTGCCGACCGGCCGGATCGTGCTGCTGACCGAGATGCAGTGCGTGAGGTCGGCGGCGTGCGGACGGGTGCCGCGCGTGAGTTACAGCGACGACAACGGCGCGACCTGGACAGCCCCCAAGGCGCTCACCGCGCAGCTCGGCTTCACCACCGCGCCCGGCTGGCTCGCGACCGGCCCCGGCCACGGCATCGTGCTGCAGCACGGAACGCACGCCGGCCGGCTGGTGGTCGGCATGAGCTACCAGGCGAACACGTCGAGCGCAGACGTCGGCGCGCTCATCTACAGCGACGACCAGGGCGTCACCTGGCACCTGGGCGCGAGGGACGAGGCCACCGACCCGAACACGCTGAACCCGCAGGAGATCAGCGTCACCGAGCTCGCCGACGGGCGCGTCTACGCGGCCGCGCGCAACGACCACTACTCGAAGCCCGCAGACGCCTGCGCCATCCACAACCGCGCCTTCGCGATCAGCTCCGACGGCGGGGCGACGTTCGACAAGAAGTTCGCCGTGGAGACCGGTCTGACGACCCCGCAGGTGCAGGGGTCCGTGCTGGAGATGAGCGCCACCACGGCCGGCGGCGCGTACGATCGGCTGCTGTTTGCCGGACCGTCCACTTGCGACCGTCGTAAGGAGCTGCGCGTGCGCTCGTCCTTCGACGAGGGCGGCACGTGGACGAGCGACGCGAACAGCCTGCTCGTGTGGGGCCACGACGCGTCCTACACCGACCTGATCTCGCTGAGCCCGACGTCGGTCGGCCTGCTGTACGAGGCCGGCCCCGAGTTCCAGGCCGACGCCGGTATCCGCTGGTCCACGGTGTCGGAGACCCAGCTCGGCGCCCCGGCCTGCGGCACCGGCTACGGCGTGATCGACTCGGCCCCGCTGGGCACGACGGGCTCCGCGTACCTGTCCTACAACGCGGCGAACGGCCAGAACTGCGTCAGCACCATGAAGAAGACCGGTGCGGGCACGCCTTCTCAGACTTCGGCCTACCTGCAGGTGGAAGGCGCGACGCGGAAAACGGACTCGGGCGCGTTCTCCTACTACGCCGGCCCGGTGGCCGCGGCCGCGGCGGGCAAGTGCGTGCAGTGGGGTGGCGCGATCGGCGCGGACAAGTACGACAGCCCCCTCGAACACTGCGGCTGATCGGACACTGCGGCTGAAACCGGGGTCCTCCGGCTCGGCAGGCCGGAGGACCCCCGCCTGTCACAGCGTGACCGTGCCGGCCCCGGGCACGGCATCGAGCAGCTGCCGGGTGTACGGGTCGGCCGGCGAGGACAGGACCTCGCCGACCGGCCCGTGCTCGACGACACGGCCGGCCTGCATCACGAGCACGTCGTGGGCCAGCGACCGGACCACGGCGAGGTCGTGGGAGATGAACAGGTAGCTCAGCCCGAGTTCCTCCTGCAGGTTCCGCAGCAGGCCGAGGATCTGGTCCTGCACCAGCACGTCCAGCGCCGACACCGGTTCGTCACACACGACCAGCCGGGGACGTACCGCCAGCGCGCGGGCGATGGCGACGCGCTGGCGCTGGCCGCCGGACAGCTCGTGGGGATAACGCTGGGCCAGCGCGGCGGGCAGCGCGACCTGGTCGAGCAGCTCCGCCACCTGCCGGCGCCGCGACGCGCGGTCGCCGACGCCGAACGTCCGCAGCGGCTCGGTGATCAGCCGCTCGACCGTCCACATCGGATCTAGCGACGCGTACGGGTCCTGGAACACCGGCTGCATCGCACGCCGGGCGGCCCGCAGCCGGGCGCCGCGCAGGCCGACGACCTCGGCGCCGTCGAGGCGGATCGTGCCGGACGTCGCGGGCACGAGGCCGAGCACCATGTGCGCGGTGGTGGTCTTGCCCGAACCGGACTCCCCGACGATCGCCGTGGTCCGCCCGTGCCCGACGGTGAACGACACGTCGTCCACGGCCCGCAGCGCACCACCGCCGCCGCGCACGCGGTACTCCTTCGCCACGTGCGACACCTCGAGCACCACGTGGGCGGCCGCCGAGGCCTCGTGCATCGGGCCGGTCAACGACGGAGCCGCCGCCACCAGCCGCTGCGTGTAGCCCTCCCGCGGCTCGGTCAGCACCCGGCGCGCCGGGCCGGCCTCGACGATCTTGCCCTCGGACATCACCACGACCCGGTCGGCCCGGTCCGCCGCCAGCCCCAGGTCGTGCGTGACCAGCAGCAACGCCGTGCCCAGCTCCTGCGTGAGCTTCTCCAGGTGGTCGAGGATCTGCCGCTGCACGGTCACGTCGAGCGCGGAGGTCGGCTCGTCCGCGATGAGCAGGTCGGGCCGGCAGGCCAGGCCGATCGCGATCAGCACGCGCTGGCGCATCCCGCCCGAAAACTCGTGCGGGTACTGCCGTGCCCGCCGCGCCGGTTCGGGGATCCCGGCCTCGCCGAGCAGTTCCACCGCCCGAGCCCACGCCTCCCGGCGCGAGCACATCCGGTGCGCCACGAGGGTTTCGGCGACCTGCCGGCCCACCCGCGCCACGGGGTTGAGGTTGGACATCGGGTCCTGCGGCACCAGCCCGACCTCGCGTCCGCGCAGGCGGCGCAGCCGTTTCTCCCCGGCGTTTGTGAGGTCCTCGCCGCGCCACCGGATCGCGCCGCCGGTGATGCGCCCGGCGCCGGGCAGCAGGCCGATGACCGCGTGCGCGGTGGTGGACTTGCCGGAGCCGGACTGCCCGACGACGGCCACGCGTTCGCCCGGTGCCATTTCGAGGCTCACGCCCCGCACGGCCGGGGTGCGGCCGAAGGACACCTCGAGGTCACAGACTTCCAGGAGCGGTTCGGTCATCGTGGTCCCCTTCACCGCGTGCTCTTCGGGTCCAGCGCGTCGCGCAGGGCGTCGCCGAACAGGTTGAACCCCAGGCAGATCAAGGCGAGTGCGATCCCGGGGAAGATGCCCGGCCAGGGCGTGCGGAACAGGTACTGCTGCGCGTCCGACAGCATGATCCCGAGGCTCGGCGCGGGCGGCTGGATGCCGAGGCCCAGGAACGACAGCACCGCCTCGCCGATGACCGCGACCGGCATGATCACCGTGGCCTGCACGATGATCGCCGAAGCGGCGTTGGGCAGCACGTGCTGCCCGAGGATCCGCCACGGCCCGGCGTGCATCGTGTTCGCGGCGAGGACGAAGTCGGTTTCCTTGAGCCGCAACGTGTCGGCGCGCACCACACGGGTCATCGTCGGGATCTGCGCGATGCCGAGCGCGATCGCGGCGTTGGTGAGACCGCCTCCGTTGATCGCGGCGAGCCCGACGGCGACGATCAGGAAGGGGAACGCCAGCATGAGATCCGCGACCCGGGAGATCAGCGCGTCGAGCCACCGCCAGTACCCGGACAGCAGCCCGAGCGGCACGCCCACGAGCACGGCGAGCAGCACCGACAGGGCCCCGACCTCCAGCGACGCGCGCGTGCCGTAGAAGACGCGGGAGAGGATGTCGCGGCCGAGGTCGTCGGTGCCGAGGGCGAACCCGACCGTGCCCGGCTGCTGGAACGGCGTCTCGAAGTGCACCTCCGTCGGCGCGTACGGAGCCAGCAGCGGCGCGAACACCCCGGCGATCACGACGATCAGCAGCAGCACGCCGCCGATCACGCCCAGCGGGTTGTGCAGGAGCCGTCGCGTCACACGACCGTGGACACGGGCCAGTGGCGCGGGGGTTTCGGCGGCGATCGTCATCGGGTCCTCCCGGAGACTCGCAGGCGTGGGTCGATGACCGTGTAGAGGAAGTCGACGAGCAGGTTGATCACGATGTAGGCCGTCGTGATCACGAGGACCACGGCCTGGATCACCGGGTAGTCGCGGGTGAAGACCGAGTCGAGCGTCAGCTTGCCGATGCCCGGCAGGCTGAAGATGCGCTCGGTGACCACGGCACCGGCGATGAGCCCGCCGAGCTGGAGCCCGACGATCGTGGTGACCACGATGAGGCTGTTGCGCAGGCCGTAGCGGAAGATCACCGCGGTGCGCCCGAGTCCCTTCGCCCGCGCGGTGCGCACGAAATCGGCGGTGAGTGTCTCGACCATCGAGGACCGGGTTTGCCGCTGCACCACCGCCGCGTGCGTGAGGCCGAGGATCACCGCGGGCAGCGTGAGGTAGTAGATCCCGCGCAACGGCTGGTCGAAGGGCGAGACGTAGCCGGACGCGGGGAACCACCGCAGCTGCACGGACAGGTAGAGCACGGCGAGGATGCCGAGCCAGAACGTCGGCACCGACAGCGCGAACAGCGAGAAGCCGTTGGCGCCCCATTCGGGCCAGCGACCGCGGAACACTGCCGCGACGACGCCGGCGAGCACGCCGATCAGGACCGCGACCAGCATCGCGAACACCGCGAGCTGCACTGTCACCGGCAGGGTCGCGCCGATCATCTCCCGCACCGGCGTCCCGGTGCGCACGGACTTGCCGAAGTCACCGGTGAGCGCGTGGCCGACGAACTTGAAGTACTGCACCGGCAACGGGTCGTCGAGCCCGAGCTGCGCCCGTACGGCCGCGATGGCGGCGGGGTCGGCTTCCTCGCCGGCCATCGCCGTGGCGGGGTCACCGGGCAGCGCGCGCACGCCGACGAACACCACGATCGACGCGAGCACCAGGGTCAGGGCGGACTGCCACAGGCGGTGGAGCAGGTAACGTCCCACGGCTCAGCCCTCCTGACTGTCGGTGAACGCGGCCTTGCCGAGCCGGACCACCCCGTCGGCGTACACCTGGATGCCGGTGACGCGGGTGGAATGCACGGTGAGGTTGCGGACCCGGTAGGTGTAGACGATCGGGTTCTGCTGCTGGATCAGCTGCACGGCCTGCCCGTAGAGCGCGGCACGCTGCTTCGTGTCGATGCTGCGTGCGGCGCTCGACAGCAGGTTGTCCAATGTGGAGGAATTGAAGCCGCCGTAGTTGCCGCCCGAGCCGGTGGAGAGGAAGCGCGCGGTGTTGGCGTCCGGGTCGATGCGGCCGGACCAGCCGAGCATCAGCGCCTCGAAGGTGCCACGTTTCTGCACGTCCAGCAGGGTGGAGTACTCGACCGGCACGATCTGCACGTCGAACCCGCCCTCGGCGACGCTGGCCTGCAGGGCCTGGGCGTATCGCAGCTGGTCCTGGGTGTTGGTCACCTGCAACGAGATCGGGAACGGCACGGGCACGCCGGCCTCTTTCAGCAGCTGCCGCGATTTGGCGGGATCGAACGGCGGGCAGGCGTTGCTGGCGGCCGACGAGTAAGGCGTTTTCGGGGCGACGGGGGAGCAGGCGGGATCGAACCAGTTGTTGAAAACGGTGTCGACGAGCGTCTGCCGGTCCAGGGCCAGGGAGAACGCGAGGCGGATGCGGGGATCGTTCGCGATGGGTTTGTCGATGTGCTTCGTGGGTTTGCCGACGCCGTCGACGTTCCCGGTGTTGAAGGTGACGCTCTGGTAGCCCAGGGAAGGGGATTGCAGCACCTTGAGATCCGGGTCCTGTGCGAGCGCGTCGACGTCCTGGGGCGAGATCGTGTCGGCGACCTGGATGTCACCCGAGCGCAGGTTCGCCGCGCGAATGTTGGCGTCGGTCATGATCCGGTAAGTGATCTTGTCGAGGTGGACGTCTTTGGCGTCGTAGTACAGCGGGTCGCGCTCGACGTCGATCTCGGTCTGCGGCACGCGTTTCACGAACTTGAACGGGCCGACGCACAGGGGGTTCTCGCCAAAGTCGTCGCCTTCTTTCGCGAGCGCGGCAGGCGACATGATCATGCCGGCGCGGTCGGCCAGCGCCGCGGTGATCGGCGCGAAGGGTTTCTTGTAGTGCAGCACGACGTGGCTCTTGTCGGGCGCGTCGATGCGGCTGATCGGGCCCATTTCGCTTTTGCGCTGGGAGGTTTTGAGCTCGAAGTGCCGGCGCAGGCTCGTCGCCACAGCCGGCGCGTCGAACGGGGTGCCGTCGGCGAAGACGATGCCGGTGCGCACGGGGATCGTGACGGTGAGGCCGTCGGGAGAGATGACCGGCAACGCGGTGGCCAGCTGCGGCACGATGGCGCTGGTGTCGTCGATGTCGTAGAGCTTTTCGCAGATCGTGGTCATCACGTAGCGCGTGTAGAGCGAACTGGACGTGGTGGGGTCGAGTTTGTCGGGCTCGTTGGACAGGCCCATGACGAGGTCGCCGCCGCGCTGGACGGTTCGGTTGCCGACAGGGGTGCCGAAGTCGTCGCGGTGCTCGCTGCGAGCGCTCGCGTGTTGCACGGGTACGCACGCCGTGAGTGTCAGCACCGCCAGCCCGGCCAGGAGGGGGAGCAGGGACCGAGGAGACATGGCGAACAACGTACGTCGGTTTTTCCCCCACTCGATTTCTGGCTGGTTAATGCGTGTTAAATCGTTATTCGCCGAAAATGGACATGCCGAAAAGCGGGCCCGGGAATCGGGTCCGCTTTTCGGCGGGATGTGCGGTGATTATCGCCCGGCGGCGTACCCCTGCATTCCGCGGGGGTTCGCGGCGGCCGAGAGGACGCCGGTCTCCGGATCGCGGGCGACGGCGCACAACCTCCCTTCGGACCAAGGTTCTCCGACAGTCACGAGGTGGCCTCGGCGCTCCAGTTCGGCGATGATGTCATCGCCGATCCGCGATTCCACGGTGACGCTGCCGGCCACCATCGCGCGCGGATAGAACGAGCCGGGGAAACTGTCGGTGTGCCAGTTGGGCGCGTCGATCGCGCCCTGCAGGTCGAGGCCGCTGCGCACTTTTTCGCGCAGCGCGACGGCGAGGAAGAAATGCGCGCTCCACTGGTCCTGCTGGTCGCCGCCGGGGGTGCCGAACGCCATCACGGGCACTCCGTCGCGCGAGGCCAGCGACGGTGTGAGCGTGGTGCGCGGGCGCTTGCCCGGGGCCAGCGAGTTGGGCAGGCCGGGGTCGAGCCATGCCATCTGCAGCCGGGTGCCGAGCGGGAACCCGAGCTGCGGGATGACGGGGTTGGACTGCAGCCAGCCGCCACTCGGCGTCGCGGCGATCATGTTGCCCCACCGGTCGACCACGTCGAGGTGGCAGGTGTCGCCGCGCGTCGCCCCGTCCTTGGCGACGGTCGGCTCACCCGCGCCGGCGGCCGTGGCCACGGCGCCGCCGCTCGCCACGTACCGGGCGTGCTTGCTCAGGCGTGGTTCCCGGCCGTCGGGGCGGCCCGGGCGCAGCTCGTGCGACGCGCGTTCGCCGATCAGCTTGCGGCGGGTTTCGTTGTAGGCGGGAGAAAGCAGCGTGGTGATGTCGACGTCGGCGCTGTCGCCGTACCAGGCTTCGCGGTCGGCCATCGCGAGCTTCGTGCCCTCGATGAGAGTGTGGTAGTAGTCCGGCGTGGCGTAGTCCAGGCCGTCCGCGTCCGGCAGGAGCGCGAGCTGCTGCAGCAGCGTCGGGCCCTGGCTCCACAGGCCGGCTTTCGCGATGGTCCAGCCGTTCCAGGTGAACGTGACCGGGTCCTCGTAGGTCGCGCGAAAGGCGGCGAGGTCGTCGCCGGTCAGGGTGCCGGCGTGGCGTTCGCCCGAGGTGTCCATGGTGGGCTTCGCCGCGAACTCGGCGATGGCTTCGGCGATGAAGCCCTCGCGCCAGACCTTTCGGGCGGCTTCGATCTGCGTCTCGCGGCTCGCGCCGGCGGCTTCGGCCTCGGTGATGAGGCGACGCCAGGTGTTCGCGAGAGCGGGGTTCTTGAAGAGCTCGCCGGGCTTCGGTGAGCGTCCGCCGGGGAGGTAGAGCTCGGCGGAGGTGGTCCACTCGGTCTCGAACAGCTCGCGCACGGTCTCCACGGTGGCGCCGACGCGATCCACGGCGGGGTGGCCGTTCTCGGCGTAGGAGATCGCGTACTTGAGGACCTCGCGCAGCGGCTTCGTGCCGTGGTCGTGCAGGAGCAGCAGCCACGCGTCGACCGCGCCGGGCACCGCGGCGGCGAGCGGCCCGGTGCCGGGCACGAGGTCGAGGCCGAGCGAGGTGTAGTGCTCGATCGTGGCGCCGGCCGGCGCGCCGCCCTGTCCACAGAGGACCTTCGGCGTGCCGTCCGCCGGGGCGACGATCATCGGCACCTCGCCGCCAGGGCCGTTGAGGTGCGGCTCGACGACGTGGAGCACGAACGCGGCCGCGACGGCGGCATCGTAGGCGTTGCCGTCGTCTTCCAGCACGGCCATCGCGGCGGCCGAGGCGAGCCAGTGGGTGGACGACACCATTCCGAAGGTGCCCTGCAACGTGGGACGGGTCTGGAACATCCCTGCATCGTCGCGCGTACGTCGGCGTACGTCAAAGACATGTATGACACCGTTGCGATAGCCTGACGCTATGGAACGTCGGCAGCTCGAGTACTTCGTCGCGATCGTCGAGCACGGCGGCTTCACCCACGCGGCGCGGGCGCTGCGGGTGGCCCAGCCGTCGCTGTCGCGCGCGATCGCCAAGCTGGAGCACGAGCTGGGTGTGGCACTGTTCCACCGCGTCGGCCGCAACGCCGTGCTCTCCAGCGCGGGCGAGTTCATGGCCGACCGCGCGCGGTTGGTTCTCCGCGACCTCGACGCCCTGCGCGCCGCGGCCCGGGCCGTCGGCGACGGTCTCGCCGGGCGCGTCGACGTGGCAGCCACGTCGTCCTCCGCGCTGGAACCGGTGATCAGCATCATCGCCGACCTGCGCGAACGTCACCCGGGCGTGCTGGTGAGCACCTCCTCGGCGCTGTCGGCGGCGGAGGTCGTGGCGATGGTCCTGCAGGGCCGCTGCGAGGCCGGGGTGTGCGGCAGCGCGGAGCGTCCGACCGGCCCCGGCTTGGTGGCCCACCACCTGCGCGACGAGGAGTTCCTGCTGGTCGCGCCCCCAGGCTCGGGCGTGGGCGACCCGGTCGAGTGGTCCGACCTGCGCGGCATGCGCTTCGTCGTCACCAAACCCGCCACGGCCGTGCGCGCGCTGTTCGACCGCATCGCCGCGACCGTCCCGGACGTCTCCATCGCCGCCGAAGTGGGCGACCGCAGCGTCGTCCTCCCGATGGTCCTGCGCGGCATCGGCGCCGGCCTGATGCCCGACGGCTGGACCGACCTGGCCCGCCGCGCCGGCGCGGAAGTGGTGCGCTTCTCGCCGGCTGAACGACTGCCGCAGTGGCTGGTGCACCGGTCCGGGCCGATTACGGCGGCTACGCAGGCGTTTCTCGACACGACGTTGGCGGCGCGGTAGTCGCGTTCAGTCTTGTGGTGGATGGTCACGTGGGAGTCTGCGATCTACCGTCGATCGAGTAGCGGGTCGGGTGCGCTCGGTGACGGGAGTGACTGTGGTCCAGCCTGGTGACTTCTCCGCGTTGGTGGCCCTCCGCGCGAAGGAAGGCGAGCTGACCGCGCTTGGCGAGCTCCACCGAGCCGATCAACTCCGGCTGGTTCAGCCGCTGCTCCAGTTCGACGCCGACGGAACACCGACGAAGCAACTCGACGATGTCGAAACGGCTGTCCGAATCCTCCACAACCTCGGCCGGGTGGCCATGCTCGACGCTACCGACGTCGCGGAACATTCGGGCTACGGCGCGGCCGGAGCCCTCGGCGGCCTGACCGACCGCCTCACCCACCAGGCTGATCTCTTCCAGCCGATCGCCTTCATCCCCGTGGTTCGCAGCGATCTCGCCGCGACGCGGATCGCCCCGCTCGGGCGGCTCTGCCGGGAGCTGGGTGCCGGCGGCGCGCTGCGAATCCGAAGACCCACGCCGGATGCGGGGCGTCTCGGGCGCCTGCTCGAGATGCTTCGCGTGGACCCGGAGGACCTCGACCTGATCGTCGATCTCGAGTACCTCCCGGAACTGACCTCCGACGCAATCGCGCACGCGCAGCGCGTTCTGGGGACTTCAGCGTCGTTCGGCGGGTTCCGGTCGACGAGCCTGCTGGCCGGTTCGGTGCCGCCCGCGTTGTCGCAGACCGAGGTCTGGGAGGCTCCGCGAGTCGAAGAAGCGGCGTGGGACACGCTGGTTCGAGCCGGGGCACAGGGCCTCCGGTTCGGAGACTACGGCGCGGTGCACCCGGGTTCGGGCCCTGCGTTCCCGCCGCGGCACGTCACCCTCAGGTACACCTGCTGGGACCACTGGCTCTACTCGCGCGAGCGCATCCCCAAGCCGGACGCGGAAACCGGCGAGACGCATTCGGAACCCCCTCGGAACCGCACCTTCCGAGCGGTCTGCCGCCACGTGGTGGAGTCCGAAGGCTTCGCCGGTGCCGAATTCTCGTGGGGCGACCGGGCCATTCGCGAAGCCGCGGAAGGCCGAGGCCACGGCCTCGGCTCCACCAGCAAACCCGTCGCCTTCGCGACGTCGCACCACTTGGCTCATCTGGCGAGCCGCGCGGCGTGATCAGCTGAACTTGGCCGAAGCCACCATCCCGTCGAAAGCCGCGTCCTGGGCGGGGGTGCTGGCGTGTTCGACGATGAGGATTTTGCTGGTGGGCAGCCACCACATGCGGACCTGGTTGTTCTGCGCCGGGTCCTTGCAGGTTTCCTGGAAGCGCGCGTATTCGGCCTTCTTCGGGCCGACCGGGGCGAAGCCGTGCTCCAGGACCGCGCCGCCGGTGGCTTCGGAGGCGACGCCGGGGTCGGCGGACGGGCCGATGCACGTGGGGACGTCCGTGCCGGGGTACCAGCCGAACGCGCGGGTCGAGCTGGGAAGGTTGATCATGCCCTCATCGGCGGCCTGGCGCAGATCCAGGATCTTGCCCGCGCAGGCGAAGGTGGCCGACTGCAGGCAGCCCTCGTAGCCGGGGTCGCGCGACTCGACGGCGTACTGCGTGCCGGCAGGGAGGGTGACGGTCATGGTGGCGACGGTCGCGGTGACGCCGTCGGTGGAGGGGTAGGACGGTTGCGTGGAGGGGACGGGGGAGCCGGTGCCCGGCGAACCGCCGAGCTGACCGACCTCACCCGCCGCGCTGGGCTGCGCTTGGCCGGTGATGGTCTGCGTGCAGGCCGTCAACGCCATCGTCGCCGCCAGTGTGACGGTTGCCAGAAACCAGGATCTTCTTCGCACCGCTACCCCTTTCCTCAGGCCTCCGGTGACTTCGACGTCGACGAGCGGCGCCGGTTCCGGTGCAGGCCAAAGGTTAGGCCACGGTGCCGGGCCGTCCGCAGAGTGCGCTCGCGGGTGGCCCGGGGTGCGGTCAGCACTCGTTCACGCCGTCGGATTCGTCGTGCCACTCGTCGACCCGGCTGTCGCCGTCGGGGGCCGTTCATGTTGTAGAACAGGGATTTGGTCCCGTTGGCCTGGTTGCTCCGCACTGCGGAGACCCGGTCGTTGCAGGGTTGTCCGGGGGTTGTCCGCGTCTTCTGGGAGCGGTGTGGGTGACGATCAGTTGGTCCTCGGTGTCCGACAGGTACAGGGATTCGTAGCCCAGCACCAGAAGTCGCGCGCGGGTGCCGCAGGCAAGTCAACCTGCGCCACGGCATCCTCGTCCCGACCGGGCAGCCGCCTTGAGGCTCAGCCGAACATCGCGCGGTGGCGGCCCACAAAATCCGCGAAGTCGGATGCCGGCCGGTCCGTGAGGGCGGCGACGGTCGTGGTCACCGTGTCGGCACCGCCGTCGCGGCAGACGCGGGCGGCAGCGTCTCGGGCTTCGCGAGATCGAGCGTCACCGCCGGTTGTCCGGACTCGAACGCGCGAGCGGTAGGTCGCCGCGGCGTCCGCGCCGAGCAGGGCGATCAGTGCCGAGCCGACGTTGCCGCCGGCGCCGGTCACGAGGATCACGGCTTGCGCGCGATGCCGCCGACGATGAGGCGCTGGGCTACGTTCATCCCGGACAACAGGGGACCAGCCGGCCACCAGGCCGCCAGCGGCACGATCTCCGGCTCGGCGCCCGGGCCCTGCGGCACGAGCTCGAGACCGTGGAACAGCTCCCGGATCTCCGCGCGCGTGCGCATGGTGGCCCCGCCGAGCGCGCCGCTGCGGACGGTCTCGATGAGCTGCTCCATCGCCTGCGCGTCGTCGGAGCCGTCGTGCGGGTCGAGGATGTGGGAGATCACCACGAACGAACCCGGCGGCAGCCGGTCGATGAACTCCTGCGTGACCTCGGCCGGGCGGCCGCGGTCGCCTTTCCAGTGGTGCAGCGTCGCGACGAACAGCAGCGCGATCGGCCTGGTCCAGTCCAGGTGCCCGCGCACCACCTCGTCGTCGAGGATGCTGGCGGGCCGGTAGATGTCGCCCTCGACGTAGCGGGTCCGCTCGTTCTCTTCGAGCAGCGCGCGGCCGTGCGCGGTGACGACCGGGTCGAAGTCGGTGTACACGACCTTTGCTTCGGGGCTGACGCGCTGCACGACCTGGTGCACGTTCTCGGCCGTCGGCAGGCCCGAGCCGCAGTCGAGGTACTGGTCGATCCCGGCGTTGCGCGCGAGGAAGGTGCACGCGCGGATGAGGAACGCCCGGTTCTCGACGGCGAGGTCGCGCACCTCCGGCATCTTCTCCGCCAGCTCGCGGGCGACCTTGCGGTCCACCTCGTAGTGCGTGTTTCCGCCCAGCAAGTAGTCGTACACGCGCGCGACGCTCGCCCGGTTCGGGTCGACGCCTGGCGGGCTGTCGAGTGCCGATCGGTCCGCGTGCTGCGACATCCGGGTGCCTCCTCGGTTTGCGTGGCGGGTGCGACACCGAGGGTAGGGGTTCGCAGGTCACCGCGTAAAACCGGGAGCGGTTCACGCGGCGCGCGGAACGGCCTTCGCGGCCGTTGCGACGCGGTCGCGCAGCCGGCGGTGGCCGGGGTCGTCGGTGTGGCGCGGGCTCCAGGACATCGCCTCGGTGATGTTGCCGACGATGCAGCGCACCGAGTACCAGGTGGATGGTCCGCTCACCGAGCTCGCACGGCAGGTCCGTGGCCGCGGCGACACCGCCGAGCTCGCCGTCCGTGCGCCGAGGCCGAGTCGAAGTCGCACTACACCTCGGTGAAGTACCAGCCGGAGTACGTGCGTGAGCGGGACGTGCGCGACGGGTACTTCAAGCCGGCCTGGCGCCGGGCAGGGTCACGGCTGGCCGAGCGTGATGGCCGTGACCCCGGCCGCGGCGATGGCGAGGCCGGTGATCTGCGGGCGGCTCCAGCGTTCGTGCAGCAGGCCGCGCGCGAGGACGATCGTGATGGCGGGGTAGAGCGACGTGATGACCGCGACTACGGCCAGCTGGCTCGCCCCGGTGGCCGCGACGAACAGCAGGTTGGCCGCACCGCCGAGGATGCCGGCGGCGGTCGCCGGCCACCACGCGCGCGCCCACGACGTCGGACGCAGCCAGATCGCGGCGATCACAAGCAGGAGCACGCCGACGGATTGGCCCGCGACCAGTGGCCAGCTGCCCGCCGCCGTGCCCGCGCGGTCGAGGCCGATGAACAGGACGCCGAACCCCGCGCCGGCGATCACGCCCTCGACCAGGCCGGACCGCCTGCGTTCGGTGTCGTCGCCCTGGTGTTGCGAGACCAGCGCGATGGCCGGCAGCACCAGCGCGATGCCCACCCACGACAGCCACGCCAGCCGGTCGCCCGTCGCGAACCCGACGAGCGCGGGCAGCGCCGCCGCCAGCACCGCGGAGACGGGCGCGACCACGCTCATCCGCGCCGTGGAGAGGCCCCGGTACAGGGCGAACGTGCCGACCGCCGTGCCGAGCCCGCTCACCGCGCCCCATGCGAGCTCCTCGGCGTGCGGGGCGCGCGGCCCCATCACCAGCACGGCGATCAGGGCCGCGAGCAGGCTCCACGGCTGCGCGAGGACTGTGACGGCGTTCGGGTCGCTGCGCCGCCCGCCCACGCCCGCGACGAAATCGGAAGCGCCGTAGCTGAGCGCGGACAACAACCCCAGGAGGACACCCACGCGTCCATTCTGCCGAGTTCCCGCCGGGCCGGGATCGCGGCGTCGGTGAGTGCGCTGGTGGGCCTCGGCGGAACGGCTTCCGGCCGGGCCGGCCTCGCACACCGAAGGCTCGGCGCACGATCTCGCCGCCAGCGAGCCCGGAGCGCCGCGCGCCGCCGCGCCCAGGGCGTCTCGCCGGTGGTTCCGGCGCGGCCTCAGTGAGGGAGCTGCTGCTCCGCGCTGCACCACCAGCTCGTGCGGCCGCCGACTTTGCCGCGCGCCATGGGCGCGTGGTCGCGCGGGCATGACGCGCCGGGTTTGCGGTAGGGGATCACGGTGAGGGTGTGGACGCCGCCGTGGTCGAGGGCGGCGGTGACGGAGCTTCGGGTGGCGCGCAGGAGGCGGTCGAGGGCCGGGCGGTCGAGCTCGTCGACGCGGTGAGCCGGGTGCACGCGGGCGCGCCAGAGGATCTCGTCGGCGAGGAGGTTGCCGATGCCGGCCAGGGCGTGCTGGTCGAGCAGGCGCGCCTTGACGGGCGCGGTGCCCTTGGTGATCGCGGTGCGGAACTCGGCGGGCGTGACCGCGGCGGCGTCGGGCCCGAGCAGTTCGATGTGCGGGTCGAGGGTGATGCGGCCGAGGCGGCGCGGGTCGACGAGCATCATCAGGCCGCCGTCGTCGAAGGTGAGGGCGAAGCGCGACCAGCGGTAGTCGCCCTGCACGCGGCGGCCTTCCCAGTAGTCGCCGCCGTCGATCTCGGTGCCGTCGGCGTCGGCGATCACGATCTTGCCCGACATCCCGAGGTGCACGCCGAGCGCCGGACCGTCGTCGCCGGTGTCGCACCACAGCGACTTGCCGCGCCGGTGCGCGGCCACGAGCCGGCGCCCGAGCAGCGCCTCGCGGATCTCGCCGGGCGCGTGGGGCCGGCAGACGTAGGAATCGGTATCGTCGACCTCGACGATCAACCGGCCGAGCGCGGCCCGGTCGATCACCGATCGGGCCGACTCGACCTCGGGCAGTTCGGGCACGGGCGACTCCGCGGCTCGGGGTGGACACGACGGCGACCATTGTCACCGATGCGACGCGAACCAGGCCGGCGACCCGCGAGCCCGCGGATCACCGGCCGTGCGTCACTGGCAGGCTTCGCAGTCCGGGTCGTCGATGCGGCACGAGGCGCCGTCGGTGAGCTCGAAGTCGAAGTCGTCGAGCACGGGCACGGGCAGGGCCTCGGCCGTCTCGGACGCGGTGGAAGCAGTCATGTCTCTCCCTCGGGTCGGAACAGGTGTCTCCCTTCTGTAGCGCCGAAGATCGTCCGGCATTCCGTGACCCGGACCACAACGGGCGTCAGAACTGGTAGATCGACTTCGCCTGCTGGTAGCTCGCGAGGCCGTCCGGCCCGAGCTCGCGCCCGATGCCGCTCTGCTTCACGCCGCCGAAGGGGGCGGCGAGGTCGGGGACGTACCCGTTGATCCCGATGGATCCGGTGCGCACGCGGGCGGCGAGCGCGAGGCCCCGGTCCACGTCGGCGGTCCAGACGCTGCCGGCGAGGCCGTAGTCGGAGTCGTTGGCCAGCGCGACGGCTTCGTCGTCCGTGTCGTACGGCGTCACCGTGAGGACGGGGCCGAAGATGTCCTCGCGCGCGACGGGCCAGCGGTTGTCCACGTCGGCGAGGACGGTCGGCTGCAGGAACCAGCCCTCGTCCAGCCCGCGCGGGCGCGCGCCACCCGCGACCAGGCGGGCGCCGTCTTCGAGGCCGCGGGCGATCGCGTCCTCGACCGTCTGCCGGTGGCGCTGCGACACCAGCGGGCCGATCTGCGTGGCGGGGTCGAGCGCGTCGCCGACGGTCAGCGAGCCGGCGAACGCGGCCAGCGTGTCCACGACTTCGGTGTAGCGGCTGCGCGGGGCGAGCACGCGGGTGGAGAGGAAACACGTCTGCCCGTTGTTGACGAGCATCGCGCCGAACAGTGCCTCGCCAACCCGTGCCAAGTCGAGGTCGGCGTCGTCGAGCACCACGGCCGCCGATCGCCCGCCCAGCTCGAGGATCACCGGGCGGATCAGCGTCCCGCAGATCTCGGAGATCCGCCGCCCGATCGCGGTGGATCCGGTGAACGCCACCAGGTCCACGCCGGGGTGGCCTACGAGGTAGGAGCTGGCGTCGGCTTCGGCGGGCACGACGTTGAGCACACCCGGCGGAAACCCGGCCTCGATCGCCGCTTCCGCGACGGCCCGGGTGTCGAGCACGGTCTGCGGCGACGGCTTGAGGATCACCGTGCACCCGGCGGCGAGCGCGGGCGCGTACTTCTGTGCGGCCAGCGCCTGCGGGAAGTTCCACGGCGCGATCGCCGCGACCACACCGGCAGGTTCGCGCCGGACGTGCGTAATGCCGCCGAACATCCCCGGATTGCTGGTCTGCTCCGGCTGCGCGCGCACGAGTCCCGCGAAGTAGCGCAGCATCGCGGACGGGAATTGCGCTTCGATCTGCCCGGAGACGGCGATGGGCATGCCGTTTTGCTCGCTCACCGTCCGAGCCGTCTCGGCACCGCGCCGGTCGAGGGCCACGGCGAACCGGTCGAGCGCGTCGGCGCGTTCGGAGACCGGCCACGTGGCCCAGCCGGCCGGATCGTCGAACGCGCCGCGCGCGGCGGCCACCGCCCGGTCCACATCGGTGCGGTTCGCGGACACCGTGGTGCCGAGCGGTTTTCCGGTGCCGGCCGAGCAGACGGAGATCGTCTCCGTACCGGCAGAAGCCGCCCATTCGCCGCCGATGAAAAGGGATTCACTGGTCGTCATTGCCCACTCTCCCTGGAAAAAAGGTTCTCGCTCGCCGAGCCAACCGGGGTGATCGACATCGCTCCACGGATCGGTCCATTGGGCGGGCCCGGAACCGGAACCCGGCTGCGCACGAACCGGTCCACTGGCCGAACCGTCCGGGTGTTTTCGCGCGCGGCGGCCCGCACGCTGCCTGCATGGCACTCAGTGAAGAGGACGTCCGGCACCTCGCCGGCGAGCTGTGGGAGGCGGAGCGCAAGGCCGCTCCGGTCGCCCCCATCACCGGCAGGTTCCCCGGCGCGGACGTCGAAGACGCGTACGGCATCCAGCTGGAGGGCGTGCGGCTTCGTTGCGAGGCCGGCGATTCCGTGCGCGGGCACAAGGTCGGGCTCACGGCCCGGGTGATGCAAACGCAGTTCGGTGTGGACCGGCCCGACTTCGGCCACCTGCTCGCGTCGATGTTCCATCCGGAAGGAGAACCGCTGCCCGTCGGCTCGCTCATCGCCCCGCGAGTGGAGCCCGAGCTGGCGTTCGTGCTCGACTCCCCGTTGCGGGGCCCCGGCGTGACCGTGGCCGACGTGCTCGCCGCGACCGCGTTCGTGATGCCGGCGCTGGAGATCATCGACTCGCGCATCCAGGACTGGCGGATCGGGATCGTCGACACCGTGGCGGACAACGCGTCGTCGGCGCGCGTGGTGCTGGGCGGCAAGCGCACCCCGATCGCGGGCCTCGACCCGCGGCTGATCGGTGTGGTGCTGCGGCGCAACGGCGAGATCGTCGAGACGGGCGCGAGCGGCGCGGTGCTGGGGAACCCGGCGCAGGCCGTCGCGTGGCTGGCCAACACCGTGGCCGGCGACGGCGTGGTGCTCAAGGCGGGCGACGTGATCATGCCCGGCACCTGCACGCGTGCGGTCGAACTCAAACCCGGTGACACCGTGCGCGCGGACTTCGAGCACCTGGGCCACGTCGGCGTTTCCTTCAGCGCCGCCCGCGCCGCGGAGGTGGCCGCATGACCGGCGCACGCACCTGGGCGGGCCGGCTCGACGACGCCGCCACCACGCAGGCGACGGTCGCGCCGCTCACCACCGACGGCCTGGCCGACCTCCGCACCGCCTACGAGGTGCAGGACGCGCTCGTCCGCCTGCGGCTCGACCGCGGCGAACGCCTGGTCGGCGGCAAGCTCGGCCTGACCAGCCGCGCCAAGCAGCTGGCGATGGGCGTGGACAAGCCGCTCTACGGCCTGGTCACCAGCGGCATGAGCCGCGCCTCGGGCTCGCGCCTGTCGCTGAAGGACCTGATCCACCCGCGCGTCGAGCCGGAGATCGCGTTCGTGCTCGGCGAGGCGCTGGAAGGCCCCGACGTCACGGTCTCCGACGTCCTCGGCGCGACGCGGTACCTCTGCGCCGCGCTCGACGTGATCGACAGCCGTTACGAGGGGTTCTCCTTCCGCCACCTCGACGCGATCGCGGACAACGCGTCCTCCGCGGCCTTCGCGCTGGGCGACGACCTGGTCGCGCCGCACGGAGATCTCGCGTTGACCGGCTGTGTGCTCGAGGTCGACGGGCAGGTCGTCGAGTCGGCGGCCGGCGCCGCGGTGATGGGCCACCCGGCCGCCGCCGTCGCGTTCATGGCCAACCAGCTCGCCCTGGCCGGGAAACGCCTCGAGGCCGGCTGGGTCGTGCTCTCGGGCGGGCTCACCGCCCCTGTTCCGTTGATGGCCGGTTCGACCGTGACCGCGACGCTCAGCGGGCTCGGCAGCGTCACCCTCGGCGCGGAATAAGGGAAAGGGACACCATGCCGTTCATCCAGATCAACCTCGGGGCCGGTCGCACGCCCGAGCAGAAGGACCAGCTGATCCGCGCCGTGTCCGCGGCGGCGGCCGAGGCGATCTCCGTGCCGGAGACGTCGGTGCGCGTGTGGGTCGTGGAAGTGCCGGCGACGGAGGTCCTCGTCGGCGGGGTCACGCTCGCCGAGCGGCAGGCCGCGAAACCGGCGGGCCCGGCATGACGCACTTCGTGCTGGTGCACGGCGGCTGGCACGGCGCGTGGTGCTGGGAGGCCGAGGTCTCCGCGCTGGAGGCGCTCGGCCACTCGGCGACGGCCGTGGAACTGCCGTCGGACGACGTGCGCGCGGGCACTCGCCAGTACGCCGCCACGATCGCCGCCGCCGTGCGCGGTCCTGGCGACGTCGTGGTCGGTCACTCGCTGGCCGGCCTGGCGATTCCGCTGGTCCCGCAGCGGACGGCGGTCGCCGCGCTCGTCTTCCTGGCGTCGTTGCTGCCCGAGCCGGGCCGGTCGTGGCGGGACCAGCTGACGCTCGGACGCCCCATGGCCGAGTGGTTCCACGAAAACGGCCTGCCGAAGCAGGAACGCGACGAGCAAGGGCGAACGGTGTGGCCGGCGTCCGTCGCGGCCGAGCTGTTCTTCCACGACTGTCCACCCGAGACAGCCGCCGCGGCCGCGGCCAGGCTCCGGCCCCAGTCGCCGGCCCCGATCACGGAAGTCACACCCCTGCAGGCGTTTCCCGAGCTGCCGATGCACTACGTCGGCTGCCGCGCCGATCGCGCCGTCTCCGGGGACTGGGCCGAACGCACCGCGAAGGACCGGCTCGGCGCCGAAGTCACCTGGCTCGACACCTCCCACAGCCCCTTCCTGTCCGCCCCCGGCGAGCTGGCCGGCCTGCTCGTCACCCTCGCTTCGAGATCGGAGGTCCGATGACCGCCGCCGCCACCACGCCCGACCTGCACCACCGCGTCGAACAGTTCCTCTACCGGGAAGCCGCTCTGCTCGACGAGTGGCGGCTCGACGAGTGGTTCGCGCTGATGCACCCGCGGATCGAGTACCGCGTTCCGTCGCCGGGCTCCGACCACCTCGAACCGCGCCGCACGCTCCAGGTGATCCACGACAACCACACCCGGCTCGGCGGGCGCGTGACCCGGTTGAAGAGCAAGCACGCGCACGCCGAAAGCCCGCATTCGCGCACGCGCCGGCTGGTCACCAACGTCCGCGCCGAACCTCTCGGCGACACGGTGGTGGCGCACGCCAACTTCCACGTGATGCGCACGCGGCTCGGTCAGCTCGACCACTTCCTCGGCACCTATCGCCACGTGCTGGTCGAAGACGGCGCCGGGTTCCTCGTCCTCGAACGCGTCGCGACCCTCGACCACGGCATCGTCGAGGCGGGCGGCACCGTGTCGATCATCCTGTGACGGGAGCGTGACCGTGCTCGACCTGCACACCCACGTGGTGCCTCGGGAGACGCCCTTCCGCACCTCGGCCGAACCGCGCTGGGCGCGGCTCGACACCGGAACCGGGGTCGTCTCCGTGTCCGGCAAGCCGTTCCGGACGGTGCACCGCGTCGCCTGGGATCTCGGCGCCCGTCGCGCGGCCGCCGAAGCCGCGGGCGGCACCGGCCAGCTGCTGTCCGCCATGCCCGAGCTGCTCGCGCCGTGGGCCCCGCCCGGCGAAGGACTCGCCTACGCGCAGGCCTTCAACGCTTGGCTCGCGGACGAAGTGGGACAGCACAACGGGTTCTTCACCGGACTGGGTGTCGTTCCGTTGCAGGATCCCGATGCCGCCGCCGACCTGCTGACCGAGATCGCCGACGCCGGTCTGCTCGGCATCGAGGTGCCCTCGAACCCGCCGACGGCGCCCCTGCACGCGCCGGCGTGGGCCGGGTTCCTCGACGAGGCCGAACGGCTGGGGCTGCTCGTGTTCGTGCACGCGGCCGGGGGTCCGGGGGTCGCGGACTATCCGCACCCGATGGCCGCCAACGGGGTGCTGTTCCCCGCGGGCATCGGCACGGCGCTCGGCGGCCTGATCGTCACGGGTGCGCTGGCCGCGCGGCCCGGGCTGCGCCTGCTGGCCAGCCACGGCGGCGGCGCCCTGATCACCGAGCTGCCGAGAATCGACTACCTGCGCGGGATCACCCCCGCGCTGCGGGAGCTGATGCCCGAGTCCGCTGTGGACTCCGCGCGCCGTCTGTGGTTCGACCCGCTGCTGTTCGACGCCGGCCTCGTGCGCCACCTCGCCGGCACCGTCGGGCCGGACCGGATCGTGCTCGGCACGGACCACCCGTTCATGCCCACCGACCCGCTCGCGTTCCTCGACGACCCGGCGCTGCCCGCGGGGTTCGCGAAGGCCGTGCGCGAGACCAACCCCGCGGCGCTGCTCACCGCGCTGACCCGACCGAACTCCCGGCAAAGGAGCTGGAGACGATGACCTCCGAACCGATCGCACCCCCGTCCACCACGCTGGTCGACGACCGCGCCGCCGACGGGCTCTTCCGCGTCGACCGGGCCGCGCTCGTCGACGAGGGCGTGCTCGCACAGGAACGCCGCGCCATCTTCGACAAGTGCTGGCTCTACGTCGGACACGTCTCGGAGGTGCCCGACCCGGGCGACTTCCGCGCCCGCACCGTGGCCGGGCGTCCGCTCGTGCTGTGGCGCGGCAGCGACGGCGAGGTGCGGGTGTTCCTCAACGCGTGCCGGCACCGCGGCGCCCAGCTGTGCCGGGTGCCCGAAGGCAACGCGCGCGGGATGTCGTGCTTCTACCACGCGTGGACCTACGCCAACGACGGCCGGCTGACCGCGCTGCCCGACGTCGACGGCTACGGCCCCGACTTCGACCGTTCCCGCTTCAGCCTGAACTCCCCGCCGCGCGTCGAGGAGTACCGCGGGTTCGTCTTCTGCTGCTTCGATCCCGACGCTGTGACGTTGCCGGAGTACCTCGGCGAAGCCCGCGACTACCTGGACTTGGTGGCGGACCAGTCGCCGGACATGGAGGTGGTCGACGGCGTGCACGAGTACTCGATGGAGGCGAACTGGAAGCTGTTCGTGGAGAACAGCCTCGACGGCTACCACCTGATCCCCTTGCACCGCACGTACTTCGACTACCTGAAGTCCACCGAGGACTCCTACCTCGACCCGCGCAAGGCGACCGAGGCGAAGGATCTCGGCAATGGGCACGCGGTGATCACCGTGGAGGGTCCGTGGGCCCGCCCGGTCGCGCGGTGGACGCCGGCGATGGGGGAGGAGAACCGCGAGTACGTCGAGGGGCAGCGGGCGCGGCTCGAAGAAGAGTTCGGTGCCGACCGCGCGCGCCGGATCGCGACGACCGACCGGAACCTGCTGATCTTCCCCAACCTCGTGATCAACGACATCATGGGGATCGTCGTCCGCACGATCACGCCCACCGCGGCCGGGCGCACGCTGGTGGCGCAGTGGACGATGGCGACGAAGGGCGAACCGGAGTCGGTGCGTGCGCGGCGGCTGGACTCGTACGTGACGTTCCAGGGGCCGGGTGGGCTGGCGACGCCGGACGACATGGAGGCGTGCGAGTCCTGCCAGGAGGGGTTCGCCGTCGCGGCCGAGTCGCCGTGGTCGGACATTTCGCGGGGGATCCACAAGGAAGCCACGGGTGGACCGTTCGTCGCGTCCGACGAAGTGCAGCAACGTGCGTTCTGGCGTCGGTGGCGGGATCTCCTCGGCAGCATTTGATCAGAGAGTGTTTTGATTCGGCAGCATTTGAACAGGCAGTGTTTGTTTCGGCACTGCGTAATCGGAGTGCCACCACGCGTCGACCCCCACCCGAACAAATCCGGCCTGACGGCCGAGAACGGATATCGTGGCCGGATGCGCATCAGTGCCGAGGAGACGGAGCAGCACCGGTCGGTGGGGGACCGGATGCTGCTCATCCTCGACACCGTTGCGACCTCGCCCGGCGAGGTGGGGCTCAGTGAGCTCGCGCGGCGGACCGGGCTGAAGAAGGCGACCGTGCACCGGCTGGCCCTGGACCTCGTGGCGCACCGGATGCTCGAACGCGGCGCGTACGGCTACCGCCTCGGGCTGCACCTGTTCGAGCTGGGCCAGCACGTGCCGGCTTCGCGGCGGCTGCGGGCGACCGCGTTGCCGTTCATGGCCGACCTGCTGACCGCGACGGGTGAGGTCGTGCAGCTGGGCGTGCTCGACGACACGGACATCGTGTACGTCGAGAAGCTCACCGGCCAGCACAGCGCCTCGGTGCCCTCGGCGGTCGGTACACGGCTGCCCGCGTACTGCACCGGACTGGGCAAGGCGATTCTCGCATTCAGCGACGACTCCGCGGTCGACCGCGTGACGTCCGCGCCCATGCCGGCGCGGACCGGGACCACGATCACCGATCCGCGGCACTTCCTGCGCGAGCTGGCGAAAATCCACGACTCCGGCATCGCCTACGACCGGGAGGAGGGCACGCGGGGCATCGCGTGCGTCGCGGCGCCGATCGTGGTGGAGAGCTACGTCGGGCGCGACGGCCACCGAGCCGTCGCCGGGCTTTCCGTGACGGGCCCCGCGCACCGCCTGCAGCCGGCGCGGCTGGGGGCGGCGGTGCGGACCGCAGCCCTGAGCATCAGCCGTCTCCTGGGCTACCCGCTGCACTGACCCCGCGGGTTCACGCGTCGGTTTCGCCGGCCGGCCTGCGGACGCTCACGGTGGTGGTGCCGCCGAAGCGGGCCGTGATCGTGCCCCCGGCTCGCAGCGGCACGGCGGAGGTGAGGCCGCCGGTGATGATCAGTTCGTCCTTCTTCAGGCCGCTTCCGCGCGCGGCCAGCTGCGCGGCCAACCACGCGACGCCGTGCAGCGGATGCCCGGCGGCCGCCGCGGAGGTCGCGGTCGCGACGAGGGCGTTGTCTTCGTGCAGCTCGACGGTGACCCGGTGGGCGTGCAGCGGATCGACGTCGAGCACCGGTCCCAGCACGACTCCCGCGGCCGAGGAGCCGTCGGCGGTGTTCTGTTCGGCGGTGAAGCGGTAGTCACGCCAGATCGAGTCGACGACCTCGAGGCACACGCGCACCTCGGCGATCGCGTCGGCGACCTCGTGCAGCGCGAGCCCCGGGCCGGTCAGGTCGCGGCCCAGGACGACGCCGATCTCCGGCTCGACGCGGGGGTGCAGGAAACCGGTGGCTCGTGCGCCGTCGCGCAGCACCATGTCGTCGAGCAACGGGCCGTGATTGGGTGCGGTGACGCCCATCTGCCGGCGCATCGCGGCGGAGGTGTAGCCGAGCTTGTAGCCGATGGCGCAGCGTCCGTCGGCGAGGCGCAGGCGCGTGAGGTCGTCCTGGATTTCGTACGCGCTGTCCAGCGACAGCGCGGTCGCTTCCGTTGCCGCGTCGAGAAGCGTGCGTTCGGTGCGGGCCCGGTGCAGCACTTGCGCGAGGGCGGGGATTTCGATCGTGTCGGTCACTTCCTCATCGTCGCGGCCGGCGGCCGTCGATGAGTCCCACCGGTCCACTCGCCGGTCCGAGGCGTGGCCGGGGGTCCCGCCGGTTCCGAGACTGGACGTCACCACCCACTCGACGACGAGGAGGAACCATGGCCGAAGTACTGGGTCTCGGGGTCACCCACTACCCACCGCTGAGCGGTACCGACGACAACCTGACGCGGGTGTTCCGCGGCGCGCTCGCGGACCCGAAGCTGCCCGCCGAACTGCGCGACCCGGCGTCGTGGCCCGAGCGGGCCCGCCGTGAATGGGCCGGGGACGAAGGTGTCGCGGCCGGGAAGGCGCACCGCGCGGCGTTGCTGGAGGGCTTCCGCCGCACGCGCGCCGCGCTGGACGAGTTCCAGCCGGACGTCGTGCTGATCTGGGGCGACGACCAGTACGAGAACTTCCGCGAGGACCTCGTGCCGCCGTACGCCGTGCAGATCTACGACGACCTCACAGTGCACCCGTGGCGCCACGCCGACGAGTCGTCGAACATGAAGGGCAAGCCCAACGTCTGGGGCGAGGGCGAGAACACCGAGCGCCTCATCCGCGGCCACCGGCCGTTCGCCCGCCACCTGGTGGAAGGTCTGCTGGCACGCCACATCGACGTGCCGTACTCCTACGAGCCGCTGCACCACCCGGGTCTCGCGCACGCGTTCCTCAACACGGTGCTGTACCTGGACTACGATCGCGAGGGGTTCGACTACCCGGTGGTCACGTTCCCGTTGAACTGCTACGGCCGCAAGGTGATCAGCTTCCAGGGCAACATCAGCCCGCTGGGTGTGGAGCGCGAGCTCGACCCGCCGTCGCCCTCGCCGGCGCGGATCATGGACGTCGGCGCGGCGGTCGCGCGGATCTGTGCGGACAGCCCGTACCGGGTCGCGCTCGTGGCCAGCTCCAGCTGGTCGCACAGCTTCCTCGTGGACTCGACGATGCGGCTGTTCCCCGATTCCGCGGCCGACGAGAAGATGTACGACGCGCTCGTCGCCGCGGACTATCCGGTGTGGGAGAACACGACGCTCGCGGACGCGGAGAAGGCCGGCCAGCAGGAGCTGCTGAACTGGTGGGCGCTGCTCGGCGCGATGCGGGAGCTGGGCCGCGGGCCGAGCTGGACGAGCTTCGTGGCGTCGAACATCTTCGTGTCCAACAAGGTCTTCGCGGTCTACGACGCGGAGCAGCGGTGACGCGCTGCGACGTCGCGGTCGTCGGCGGCGGGCCCGCGGGGCTGTTCGCGGCCGTGTACGCGGGGATGCGCGGGCTGTCGGTGGCGGTCGTCGACGCGCTGCCGGAGCCTGGCGGGCAGATCACCGCGCTGTACCCGGAAAAGCTCATCCGCGACGTCGCCGGGTTCCCCGCGGTGAAGGGCCGCGACCTCGTCCGCGGACTGGTGGAGCAGCTCGACCAGTTCTCGCCGCGGATGCTGCTCGGGCACCGGGCGACGGCGCTGGACGACCTGGCGGACGGGCGGCTGCGGCTGGGCTTCGACGACGGTGCTGTGCTGGAGGCCGGCGCGGTCGTAATCACGGGTGGGATCGGCTCATTCTCCCCGCGCAAGCTGCCGTGCGGCGAGGAGTTCCTGGGCCGCGGGCTCACCTACTTCGTCCGCGATCCGGCCGAGCTCGCCGGCAGCCGCGTGCTCGTGGTCGGCGGCGGCGATTCGGCGCTCGACTGGGCCGAGACGTTGCAACACAACGCGGACGTCACGCTCGTACACCGCCGCGATACCTTCCGCGCGCACCTGCACACCGTGGGCCAGGTGCTGGCCGGCCCGGCGACCGTACGCACGAACGCGACCGTCGAACGTCTCGACGGCGACGCCCGGATCACGCGCGCGACCCTGCGCGACACGGTGAGCGGCGAGATGACCCAGGTGCCGTGCGACCACGTCGTGGCGGCACTGGGGTTCGTCGCGAACCCGGGCCCGCTGCTGCAGTGGGACCTGGCGACGCGCGACCGCAAGATCGTGGTCGACGCCGCCATGCGCACGTCGCGGCCCGGCGTCTTCGCCGCCGGCGACATCTGCACCTACGACGGCCGGGTCCCGCTCATCGCGGTCGGTTTCGGCGAGGCGGCCACCGCCGTGAACCACGCGGCCGTCCGCCTCGACCCGACCGCCTCCCCCTTCCCAGGGCACTCCACCGACGGCCCGGCACCCGCCGCCCGGCCCCTGCGAGTCCCCGCCTGACCCGAGAGGACCCCGGCCATGGCCTACGTCATCACCGACGCCTGCGTCGACATCCTCGACCGCGCGTGCACCGAGGAATGCCCGGTCGACTGCATCTACGAGGGCGATCGCAAGATGTACATCAATCCCGTGGAATGCATCGACTGCGGCGCGTGCGAACAGGCCTGCCCGACGGGCGCGGCGCTCGCCGACCGGATGCTCGCCGGCACCGACGCGCAGTGGAACACGGCTGACAATGCCGGGTTCTTCACCGAAGCGCTGCCGGGCCGGGAAACCCCGCTCGGCACCCCCGGCGGCGCTACCCACCTGGGCGCGGTCGGCGTGGACACCGAAACCGTTGCCGCGCTGCCTCGAACCTGATTCGGAGAGAACTGTGACAACCCTGGAAAACCGGCCGGTCGCCGGAGTCGATCCGTGGACCGGTGAGGCGCTGGATGCCAGCGCGGTGGAGAACAGCTCGGAGGAAGTGCGCGCCATCGTGGCGGAGGCGGCCGCGGCGGCGCCTGGGCTGGAGGCGCTGGGCCGGCGAGGGCGGGCAAACCTGCTGCGTGCGCTCGCGCAGGCGCTCGAAGCCGCGCGCGAGCAGATCGTTTCGGTCGCCGACGCCGAGACGGCGCTGGGTGCGCCGCGGCTCGGCGGGGAGCTGACCCGTACGTGCTACCAGTTCGAGTTCTTCGCCGACGTCGTGGCGGACGGCGGCTACGTGGAGGCGACCCTCGACCCGGCCGGGCCGACGCCGATGGGGCCGCGGCCGGACCTGCGGCGCATGCTGGTGTCGATCGGGCCTGTCGCAGTGTTCGGGGCGAGCAACTTCCCGCTGGCGTTCTCGGTGCCCGGCGGGGACACGGCGTCGGCCCTGGCGGCGGGGAACCCCGTGGTGGTCAAGGCGCACGGATCGCACCCCGCGACTTCGCGGCTCGTCCACGAGGTACTGCGGGAGGCGCTCGTCGCGGCGGGGGCACCGGCCGGGGCGCTCGGGCTGGTCTTCGGGCGGGCGGCGGGGGAGAGCCTCGTGACCGATCCCACGGTCAAAGCGGTCGGGTTCACGGGCTCGCTGTCCGGCGGCCGGGCGCTGCTGGACCTCATCCACGGCCGTGCGGAACCGATCCCGTTCTACGGTGAGCTCTCCAGCCTCAACCCGCTGGTCGTCACCGCTGCCGCGGCGCGCGAGAGGGGCGCCGAAATCGGGATGGGCCTCGCCGCGTCGGTCACCGGGTCGGCTGGGCAGCTGTGCACGAAACCCGGTCTCGTGCTGGTGCCGGCCGGTGCCGAAGGCGACGCTGTGGTGGCCGCTGCGGCCGAAGCTCTCAGCAACGCGGAAGTCGTGCCGTTGCTCAACCAGCGAATCCACCAGGCGTACCTCAGCGACATCGCCGAGCTCGTCCGCGCCAAGGAAGTGTCCGAAGTAGCCAGTGGACCGAAGCCAAGCGGCGGGTACGGGGTGGCTCCGCTCCTGACCACAGTGGACGCCGACGGGATCCCCGCCGAGGCGTTCGCGGAGTACTTCGGCCCCGCCGCTGTGATCGTGCGGTACCGGAGCCAAGCCGAGCTGCTCGCCGTCGTCGACCAGGCGCCCGCGTCGCTCACCGCCACGCTGCACCTCGGCGCGGACGAGGCCGCCAAGGACCTGGCCACCGAGCTCGGCCGGCGCGTCGGCCGGCTGGTTTTCAACGGCTACCCGACCGGCGTGGCGGTGAGCTGGGCCCAGCACCACGGCGGCCCGTGGCCGGCGACCAACAGCCTCCACACCTCCGTCGGCGCGACGGCGATCCGCCGGTTCCTGCGGCCCCTGGCCTGGCAGAACGCCCCGACGCACCTGCTGCCCGACGAGCTCACCGACGAGCCCCGAGCGCCCCTGCCGCGCCGGATCGACGGGCGGCTGCAGCTTCCGCACTGAGGGAAACAATTCTTACCAGGCGATGACAACCTGACCCCCGTGGGTAAGAATCAGAAATCCGCACAAAACAACCCCGGAAACTCGTAGTGGATCGTTAATATATTACCATTCCTTTCGTATCCTTCCGGCACGTTTCCGATCACCCTTAGGGTCGTGCTCAGCCACGTCGGAAATTCCCGTGACGTGGGTAAAGGGAGGAACGATTCATGAGCAAGTCTTCGTCGCGCAGGGCGGTTCGCACCGCGCTGGCGGCCGCGGCGCTGGTGCCGTTCGCCGCGGTGTTCGCGGGGGGCACCGCGGCGGCGTCGCCGGCCGCGGACTGGGTCCGGCCGGGGTCGGTTTTCGTGGGCACCAACCACAACAGCAGCAGCGATCCGAGCGAGCCGGGCAACCAGATCGCCTACTACCACCGCGCAAGCGACGGCAAGCTGACGCTGGTCGGCAAGTTCGCCACCGGTGGTCAGGGGTCGGGTCCGGGTCAGCGGTTCGCGGGTGACGGCCTCGGTTCGGGCAATTCGGTCCGGCTCACCGCCGACCACCGTTTCCTGCTCGTGACCAACGCCGGGAGCAACACCCTTTCCGTGTTGCGGATTCTGCCGGATCGCCTGCAGGTGGTCGACGTCGTGCCGACGGGCGACGGTTCTTCTTCGCAGCGTTTCCCGAACAGTGTCACGCAGCACGGAAACGTCGTTCACGTCCTCAACGCTTCGGGCCAGGGCAGCATCACCGGCTTCCGGCTCGGGCTCGACGGCCGGCTCACTCCGATCGCCGGCTCGACCCGGCAGCTGAAGGCCGCTCAGGACCGCTTCGCGCCCGACGCGCTGAAGGACCCGACGCAGGTCGCGTTCAGCCCGGACGGGCACCACCTGCTGGTGTCCATCAAGGACGGCCCCACCAACGACGTGATCCCTGGCGCCAACCCGACCGGGCCGGGCCGGGTGCTCACCTTCGGCGTCGACGGTGCCGGCAAACCCAGCAAGGACTTCGTTCGCACCGACTTCGACAACCGCGGCCCGTTCGGGTTCTCCTTCGACCGCGAGGGCAACGTCGACCTCGCCGAGTTCGTGGGCGGCGGCGTGGAGGACGGGCACCCGACCGGCGCGGCGGGCAGCTACCGCATCGGGCGTGACGGGCACTTGACCCCGATCAGCACGGCCGTGGCCGACCACCAGATCGACACGTGCTGGGTCGTCAACAACGGCAAGTACGCCTTCGGCTCCAATTACACCTCCGGCACCATCTCCAGCTGGAAGGTGAACCCCGACGGCAGCCTCACCCTCCTGCACGAGGTGGCCGGTACCACGGACAAGTCGGCCAACAGCCAGGGCAGCACCCCGCTCGACCTGGGCGTGAGCCCGGACGGGAAGAACCTCTACAACGTGCTTCCAGGCTCTAGCAAGCTCGCCGCCTGGTCGATCGGCGCGAACGGCGAGCTCACCAAGATCGGCGAGTTCGGCGGCCTGCCCCAGACCGTGAACGGTGACCACGCGCCGAGCGACTTCAGCGCGCTCGGCAGCCCCGCGGGCATCGACGTGAGCTGACCCCACGCCCGGGATGGCCGCCGAAAACCGGCCATTCCGGGCCTGGTCCGTGAAACCGCGGCCCACTGGGGTCGCCGGCTCGGGTGTTCCTCGATGCGACGGCGCCGCCCACCGGGGCAGGGTCGGCCCGTACCGCGTTGTCCACACTCGTGCGCAAAGGGCCTTCAATCATGGAAACCGTCGAAAATTCGCTCCAAGCCGACCTCCTCGTGGTCGGCTTCGGCAAGGGCGGCAAAATCACCGCCGGTACCATGGCCCGGCTCGGGAAGCGGGTCATCGTCGTCGAGCAGTCGCCGGAGATGTACGGCGGCACCTGCCCGAACGTCGGCTGCGTGCCCACCAAGGCGCTGGTGCACCGCTCCCGCAACCGCCGCCCGTCCGACTCGCCGCAGGAGTGGTACGAGCGGGCCGTGGGCGAGGTGCACGACATCACCTCGCTGTTCAACAAGGGCAACTTCGACGGGATGGACGGCCTCGAGACGGCGTCGGTCCTCACCGGGCACGCGGTGTTCACCAGCCCCGACACCGTCCTCGTGGACACCGCCGACGGCCCTGTCACCGTCCGGGCCGAGCACATCCTCATCAACACCGGCTCCACGCCGGTGATCCCCGACCTCCCGGGCCTGCGCGAGAGCAAGTACCTGGTCACCAGCACCGACCTCATCCACCGCACCGAGCTGCCGAAGCGGCTGGCGATCGTCGGCGGCGGCTACCTCGGCATCGAGTTCGCCGCCATCTACCGCCAGTTCGGCTCTGAGGTCACGCTCTTCGAGTCGACAGCGCGCATTCTCGACCACCTCGACGACGACGTGCAGGCCGTGGCCGAGAAGATCCTCGTCGACGAGGGCATCGAGATCGTCACCGGCGCCAATGTCACGGGCGTCGAGGACGGCGACGGCGAGGCGATCGTGCAGTACATGCACGACGGCCGCGAGCGCACCCTGGCCGTGGACGCGGTCTTGTCCGCCGCCGGTCGCAAACCGGCCACCGAAGGTCTCGGCCTCGCCGCGGCGGGCGTCCGCGTGACCGCCCGGGGCGCGGTGGAGGTCGACGAGCACCTGCGCACCAGCCAGCCGCACATCTTCGCGCTCGGCGACGTCAACGGCGGGCCGCAGTTCACCTACGTCTCCCTCGACGACAGCCGCATCGTGCTCGATCAGCTGCGCGGTGAGGGCAAGCGCACCACGACCGACCGTGTCGCCGTGCCGCGGACGCTGTTCATGACCCCGCCGCTGGCGATGGTCGGCCTCACCGAGCGTGAGGCGCGTGACGCGGGCCACCGGATCAAGGTCTCGAGCCAGCCGGTCGCGGAGATCATCGCGATGCCGCGCGCCTACGTCGTCGACGAGACGCGCGGCGTGATGAAGTTCGTGATCGACCTCGACACCGACGAGATCCTCGGCGCCTCGCTGCTGAGTGTCGACGCACAGGAGCTGATCAACACCGTGGCGCAGGCGATGCGCCACGGCATCAAGGCCGCGCAGCTGGGCGAGGCGATCTACACGCACCCCTCGTCGACGGAGGCGTTCAACGACGTGATCTCCACGGTGGTCCGGAGCGACGAGAAGTAGCGGCCACACGCAGAAACGCCCCATATCGTCCACAAAGGATGGTTTGGGGCTTTTCTTTTCCCGCCACCACAACGCACTGGGGGGTCGGGCCCGGGTGCACCCGGACGCGACGCGGGCGCCGCGCGGGCAGGCTCTGACGCGACGACCGGAAACGGAGAACCCACATGCCAGGTATGCAGGCCGCCGGCCACCTCTACCTCCAGACCAACGAGGTCAGGAACGCGATCATCCACTACGCCCGAGGGGCCGACGGCGCCCTCACCGAGGTGGAACGCGTGCCCACCGGGGGTGGCGGGTCCGGGGTGTACAAGCCGATCAGCGGTCAGGAGAGCGCGCCGAACGCCTTCGAGGCGGCGGGCAGCGTGATCCTCACGGCGGACCAGCAGTTCCTGTTCGCCACCAACGGCGGCGACAACTCCGTCTCCAGCTTCTCCGTCGGCAGCGACGGCAAACTGACGCTGCTCGACGTGAAGCGCACGGGCAACATCGTGGCCGGCCGCAGCGGCACCGCGAAGTCGCTGGCATTCTCGCCGGCCACCAGCACGCTGTACGTGCTGCACTCGTTCGGCCCCGACCACGTGCGGCTGATGACCGTGGACCCCGAAGGCCGGCTCACCGCGCGGCCCGAGGGCTACACCGTGAACACGCCGGACAAGCCGCTGCGCGTGTCCACGATGGTCGTGCTCTCGCCGGACGAGCGCTTCCTCGTCGTCGGCACCACGTTCGACCAGCCGGCCGCGGCCAACCCGGACGGTTCGCCGATCCTGTGGGCCGACCAGCCGGACGGCTCGAAGAAGTCGGTCGCGTCCAACGCCCCCGACCCCGACGGCATCATCGTCTTCCCGCTGCAGCACGACGGTTCGCTGGGCGAGGGCATGTTCCAGGACGGCGGCGGCGGTTCGCCGTTCTACCCCGCGTTCCTGCACCACCGCCCCGACCACTTCGTGATCGGCTACGCCGTGGCCGACGGGGTCGCGCTGGCCAAGCTCGACGACCGCGGCCAGATCGGCACCGGACCGGTCGTGAAGATCGACACCAGCGCGGGCCTGCCCTCGGAGCTGTGCTGGCTCGCGGTTTCGCCCGACGACAAGTGGATCTTCGCCACGAACTTCGGCTACAGCAACGTCTCCTGCTTCCGCATCGACGGCGACGTCGTCTCGCTGGTGCACGACAACGCCTGCCCGAAGGTTCCCGGCGACGGCACCTTCCGCGCGCTCAACGGCACCGTCAGCAGCGGCCCGAGCGACAACTGGCTGGCCCCGGACGGCACCCACCTGTACCAGATCTACGCCAACGCCTCGAAGCTCGTGGGCTACGCGGTGCAGTCCGACGGTTCGCTCGTCGAGGTCACCGCCGCGGAGATCCCGTACAACAGCCCGCAGGGCCTGGCCGGGTTCTGAGCCGTGACGGCGGGTGAGGCCGGCCAGGCGCGCATCGAGGCGACATTGTCGTCGCTGATGCTCAGCCCCCGGGAAATCGAGAAGCTGGTGATCTACCAGGTGGCCGAGCTGGCTCGGCGGCGCAAGGACCGCGGTCTGAAGCTCAACTTCCCGGAGTCGATCGCGCTGATCACCGAGGCGCTGCTGGAGGCGGCCCGGGACGGCCGGTCGGTGGCGGAGGTGACCGAGCTGGGCAAGCAGGTGCTCACGCGCGAGGACGTGCTGCCCGGCGTGCCGGAGATGGTGAACGTGGTGCAGGTCGAGGCCACGTTCCGCACGGGCACCCAGCTCGTGGCCGTGGCCGACCCGATTCCGTAGGAGCGCACGATGATTCCAGGCGAATGGCTGCTGGCCGACGAGCCGATCGAGCTCAACGCCGGCCGGCGCACCGCGCGCCTGCCGGTGCGCAACACCGGTGACCGGCCGATCCAGATCGGTTCGCACTTCCACTTCTTCGAGGTGAACCGGGTGCTGGACTTCGACCGCCCGGCGACGCTGGGCATGCGGCTCAACGTGCCCTCGGGGCAATCGATCCGCTTCGAGCCCGGCGACGAACGCGACGTCGAGCTCGTGGAGTTCGGCGGTGCCGGGCGGGTGGTCGGCTTCAGCGGCCTGCTCGACGGGGGTTTCGCGGTTCGCGGAGCGGCGGCCCGGGCCCAGGCTCGGGCCGCCGAGCGCGGCTTCACGGGAACGGGGGAGCAGGCGTGACGACGGTTTCGCGGCGGCATTACGCGTCGCTCTACGGCCCGACGGCGGGCGACCGCTTCCGCCTGGCCGACACCGAACTGCTCGCCCGGGTGGAACGCAGTCTCATCCTCCCGGGTGAGGAAGCGATCTACGGCGGTGGGAAGTCCATTCGGGACGGGATGGCGCAGGCGCCCGGCGTCCGCAACGCGGACGGCGCCCTGGATCTCGTGATCACCTCGGTGATCGTGATGGACGCCGTGCTCGGCATCCTCAAGGCGGACATCGGCGTCAAGGACGGGCTGATCGCCGGCATCGGCCAGGCCGGCAACCCGTACGTGCAGGACGGGGTATCGCCCGGGCTGGTGATCGGGCCGGGCACGGAGGTGATCTCCGGCGAGGGCCTCGTCGCCACCGCCGGGGCGATCGACACCCACGTGCACTTCCTGACGCCGGCCCAGATCCCGCACGCGCTCGCCGGTGGCGTCACCACGCTGCTGGGCGGCGGGACCGGGCCGGCCGACGGGTCCAAGGGCACGACCTGCACCCCCGGTCCGTGGAACCTGGCCCGGATGTTCGAGGCGACGGCCGCGCTGCCGGTCAACATCGGCCTGATGGGCAAGGGCAACAGCAGCCGCCCGGAAGGCCTGCGCGAGCAGGTGGAGGCCGGCGCCTGCGGCCTGAAGGTGCACGAGGACTGGGGCGCCACCCCGGCGGCGCTGGACTGCGCGCTGTCGGTCGCCGACGAGTACGACGTGCAGGTGGCGCTGCACGCCGACACCCTCAACGAAAGTGGCTACCTGGCCGACACGCTCGACGCGATCGACGGCCGGACGATCCACAGCTACCACACCGAGGGCGCCGGCGGCGGTCACGCGCCCGACATGATGGCGATCGCGTCGCTGCCCAACGTGCTGCCGTCCTCGACCAACCCGACGCGTCCGTACACCACCGACACGACGGACAACCTGTTCTACATGACGATCGTGACGCACCACCTCAACCCCGACAACCCCGAGGACGTCGCGTTCGCGCAGTCGCGGATCCGCGCCGAGACCGAGGCGGCCGAGGACGTGCTGCACGACCGGGGTGTGCTGAGCATGTACTCCTCGGACGCGCAGGCCATGGGGCGCATCGGGGACACCGTCACGACGTGCTGGCGCACCGCGGACAAGATGAAGAAGCTCACCGGCAGCCTGCCCGGGGAGGCTGCGGGCGACGACAACCAGCGGATCCTGCGGTACCTGGCGAAGCTCACGATCAACCCGGCGCTGACGCACGGCATCGGCCACGTCGTGGGCTCGCTGGAGCCGGGCAAGCTCGCCGACATCGTGCTGTGGCCGACGAACACATTCGGTGTCAAGCCCAAGTACGTGCTCAAGGGCGGGTTCGTCGCGTGGTCGGTGATGGGTGACGCCAACGCGTCCATCCCGACGCCGGAACCGGTGCTGCTGCAGCCGATGTTCGCCGGCCTCGGCAAGGCGGTGGGGCGGACGTCGATCACGTTCCTCTCCCAGGCGGCGCAGGAGAGCAAGCTGTTCGAGCGGCTCGGGATCGACCGGTGGACAGAGGCCGTGCGCGGGTGCCGGACGGTGGGCAAGGCGCAGATGGTGCGCAACGAGCTCACGCCCGACATCGCGGTGGACCCCGAGACGTACCAGGTCACTGTGGACGGTGAGCCGGCCGTGGTGCCCGCGGTCGACGAGGTGTCCATGTCGCAGCTGTACTACATCGTCTGAAGTGCGGGGATCGTCTGATGTGCGAGGTCGTCTGATGTGCGCGCCTGTCCGATGACCGGGATCCGCTGATGCCGCCGTATCTCGGGGGCGCCGACTGGCTCACGGGCTTCCTGTCCGCGCTGCAGCTGAGCGATTCGGCGTTCCCGAGCGGCCGCTACACGCTGTCCTACGGCCTGGAAACCCTGGTGCAGTCGGGTTTCCTGGCGACGCCGACCGATCCGCGGGTGCTCTCGGCGCTGCTGCGGGACCAGCTGCTGCTCGGGGTGGCCCCGTCGGACGGGGTGGCGCTGGCGTGCGCCCACCGCGCCACGGCGTCGGGGGACTCCCTCGACCTCGAGTGCGTGACCCGAGCCGACGAACGGCTGACCGCGGTGAAGCTGGCGCGGGAGGCGCGGGAGACGTCCACCCGCACGGGCCGGGCGCTGCTACGGATCGCCCGGTCGGTGTTCCCGACCGAGGCGTTGCGGCACTACGCCGACTGTGTCGCGAAAGGACGGTCGCCCGGCAACCACGCTGTGGTGCTGGGAATCCTGAGCGCGTCGGTGGGCGTGCCGCGGCTGGAGGCCGTGGCGGGGGAGCTGTTCGCGTTCTCCGCGGCCTGGGTCGCGGCGGGCGTGCGGCTGGCCGTCACCGACCACAGCACCGCGCAAGCCGTGCTCCACGACGTGCGGGCCGCCACGGCCGAAGCGGCGATGTGCGCCGTGGACAAGGACCCCGACGCCATCACGAGCTGCACGCCGCTGCCGGACGTGGCGGCGATGCGGCACGAGCAAACGCAACTGCGGCTGTTCGCCAGCTGAGGGAAGGAAACCATGGAACCCCACCCGCATTCGCACGACCACTCGCACTCCCACGCGGAGTTCTCCGCCGTGCGCTCGCCCGGCGTCGCCCGCATCGGCATCGGCGGCCCGGTCGGGTCGGGCAAGACGGCGCTCATCGAGGCTTTGGTGCCGATGCTCATCGCGGCCGGCCACCGCCCGCTGGTCGTCACCAACGACATCTTCACCAGCGAAGACGCCCTGCACGTGCGGCGCACCCTGGCCGGCGTGCTCGCGCCGGAGCGGGTCGTCGGCGTGGAGACCGGTTCGTGCCCGCACACCGCGGTGCGCGACGACCCGACCATGAACCTCGACGCCGTCACCGAGCTCACCGACCGCTACCCCGACGCGGACGTGGTCCTCGTCGAGTCGGGAGGTGACAACCTGACGCTGACGTTCAGCGCGGCGCTGGCCGACTACTTCGTCTTCGTGATCGACGTGGCGCAGGGAGACAAGATCCCGCGCAAGCGCGGCCCGGGCGTGACCCACTCCGACCTGCTGGTGATCAACAAGGTCGACCTGGCGGACCTCGTCCGGTCCGACCTGGCGGTGATGGATCGCGACGCCGGCGCCGTGCGCGAAGGCCGCCCGTTCGTGTTCACCAACTGCTTCACCGGTGAGGGGCTCGACGAGGTCACCCGCCGTGTCCGCGACGTGATCGGCCGGTTCGCGCCCGCAGCCGAAGTGGGATGACCCGTCGCGACGACCCGGCGTGGTGCACGCCGGCCCGGTTGCCCGAGGAGCTGCTCGGCTTCGACGGGCCCATCCGCGACGGCCTCGGCGTCGGGGCGCCCGGCAAGCTCGGCGTGCTCGACCTCGCGCTCGCCCCGCGCGGCGGCACCACCCGGGTCGTCCGGCAGTACCAGCGCGCGCCGCTGCACATCTACCGCCCGATCCACCTCGACCCGCTGCGGCCGGACATGGCCTTCGTGTTCCTGCAGCAGCAGGGCGACGGGTTCGTGCAGGGGGACCGCTACCGCATCGACGTCGACTGCGCCCCCGGCTCGGCCGTCCACCTCACGACTCAGGCGTCCACCAAGGTCTTCGGTGCGCGTGACAACTACGCGACGCAGCTGGTGAACCTGACCGTCGGCGCCGGCGCGGTGCTGGAGTACCTGCCCGACCCGGTCGTCCCGTTCCGCGGCTCGCGCCTCTTCCAGCGCACGGCCGTGAGCATCGCGGCCGACGCGACGGTGATCCTCGGCGAGATTCTGCTCCCGGGCCGCGTGGCGCGTGGCGAGGCCCACGTCTACGACCTCTACTGGGCGGAGCTGGAAGCCCGCACCCCCGACGGCGCGCTGCTGTTGACCGACACCTTGCGCCTGCGCCCGGGCGGTGCCGGCGATCCCGCCTCACCCGCGACGCTGGGCGGGTACCAGGTCGTGGCGAGCCTATACGTGGTGTCGGACCGGATGCCGCCGGCCGAGCTCGTGATCGCGCTGCGCGAGGCCCTGGCCCGGGTGCCGGACGTCCTCGCCGGCGTCTCCGAGCTGCCGGCCGCGTGCGGCGTGGGCGCGCGGCTGCTGGGACACACCTCCCAGTCGGTCCAGGCCGCGATGCACGCCGCGTGGGACCGCGCGCGCCTCGGCCTGCTGGGCGCGCCGGCACCCGACCTGCGCAAAGGCTGAGCTCACGGGTGGACGTTGGGGGCAGGCAGGCGTATGCGTCTTGTCTGCACCCCGGGTCTGCCGGGTTGGGCGAGTCACCCTGCGGGGGATGACCTGGCTGAGAGTTGCGGGGCCTGGTGGCCCGGGACGTGCAGATCGGCCACAAGGCTGCGCGCCACGGGCCTCGCGGCCCCGGAGCGCCTCAGTGAGCGACCGACCCGAGATCGGCAACTGCCCGCGCCCGCTTCCCCGACGCCCAAGCACTGGTCGCCGCGGCCGGAGTCGCGCGCTCGACCCGCCAATCCGGCAAACACCACACCGTCACCTACTGCCGCGGCTGCAACACACCTGGACCAGAATCCTTCGGCGCTGCCGGCACGACCACATCCCCGACAACCCCGGCCTCCACGGCCACCTCACCACCCTCCGCGAGAAGGCCGCTTGACATAGGGCTCTCAGTCGTCCGCGCAAGCGGCCAGGACCAGGTGCAGCTCGGTGCGCGTGGTGATGGACAGCTTGGTGAACACCTTGTGCAGGTGGTACTCGACCGTGCGCGGGCTGATGGACAGGGCGGCGGCGATCTCGGGGTTGGAGCGGCCGTCGCGGGCGAGCGAGGCGATGCGGCGCTCCTGCGGCGTCAGCTGGGAGCTGGTTTCCGGCACCCGGCGGCGCGCACGTTCGCCGGTGGCGAGGAGTTCGCGCATCGCGCGGGCGGCGAAGGCTTCGGCGCGCATGGCGAGGAACGCCTCGTGGGCGGCGCGCAGGGGGCCTCGTGCGTCGATGCGCCGGCCGCGGCGGCGGAGCCACTCGCCGTAGAGCAGGCGGGCGCGCGCGAGGTGCGGGGTGATGCGGGAGCGACCCAGGCGGTCGATCGCTTCCGTGTACAGGTCTTCCGCTGCTTGGCCGTCGTGAAGCAGCGCGCGGGATCGCGCGTCGACGCCGAGGGCCCATTCGGTGCCGCTGAGGCAGGCGCGTTCGGAGAGGCGGTCGGCCGCCGCCGCGGCGGTGGTCAGGTCGCCGGAGCGGACGGCGCCTTCGACGAGCTCGACGAGGGACCAGCCTTGGAGCTCGATACCGTCGCGGTCGAGGACGTCGCGGGTCGCCTCGGCAGCTTTGGCGTACGCGGTGAGGCCGTTGCGGAGCACGGCGGTGGCGTAGCGGGCGGTGGTGCGGGCCATACCGCCGTTTTCGAAAGAGGACTCGGCGAACGTCGGCAGCTCGTGCCCGCGCCACGCGGCCAGCACGCAGGCGGCGTGCGGGAACGACGGGGTGCCAGAGAGCCGGGTGAGGGATTCCGCTTCGGCCACCAAGGACTCCGCGACGGCGAATTGTCCGAAGTGGACTTCGGCCAGTGCGCGGTGGGTGAGGACGTACGGCAGGATCGTGCGGGCGCCGGTCTCGCGCGCGCCGGCGAGTTCCTGCCGGGTGAGGTCGTGCCAGGTGTCGTCGTCCCACAGGTCCGGTGCGACGAGGCAGGCCAGCAGCCGGGAGCGGGCGTCGTCTTCGTGGTCGTTGTCGAGGGTTTTCAACGCGAGCTTGAGTGGCTCGACCGCGGCCGCGTAGCCGGCGGTGCAGCGTTGCGCGACGCCTTCGAGTAGCCGGTCCGAGCCCGTCGGCCGATGGGTGGCCAGGCGTGCGAGCACCGCGTGGACGATGTCGACGTGGCCGGTGAAGATCGCGGCGCCCAGGGCTTCGAGGTACGCGGGCCTCGCGAGGCGGGGTTCGCACACTTCCAGGTCCTGGGCCGAGGTGAGCAGCCGTCCGACCGCGGGCCCGCCGCGGCCGGAGTCGAACGCCATGCGGGCGCGCACCCGGTTCGACCGCGCCCGGGCTGCGACGCCGGGAGAGCCCAGCTCCGCGACAGCCAGCAGGCGGACCGCCGCGTCCACGGCTCCGGCCGCGTGGTGCGCGTCCGCCGCCGCGATGGCCCGCTCGGCGCGCAGCCGCGGGTCGGGGGTGCGCAGCGCGGCGTGTTCCAGGAAGGCGGCCGCGGCCGGCAGCCCGCCCCGGCGTCCGGCATCGTCGGCGAGGCGGGCCAGGGAATCGGCGACGGCTTCGGCCGGTTCGACCGTCGCGTGGGCGAGGTGCCACGCGCGCCGGTCGGGTTCGCGCTGCGGATCGGTCGCGAGGGCGAGGGCGCCGTGGACCAGACGGCGTTCCGCACCGGACGCGAGGCCGTAGACGCACTGGCGCAGGCGGGGTTCGCGGAAGGTGACCCACGCGCCGAAGGACACGAGGCCCGCCGTTTCGAGCGGCTCGGCCGCGTCCGGTCCGATCGCGAGCCCGGTGGCCGCATGCCACAGCCGGACGGGCTCGCCGAGCGGTTCGGCGGAGGCGAGGATGAGCAGGAGCCTGCTCTCCGGTGTCAACGTTTTCGACGGGCCGGCGATTTCGGGACAGGACAAGGGAACCACGCCGTAACCGCCGGCGAGGCCGGCCGCCGGGCGCACGGCGTCGAGCAGCAGCCGCGGATTTCCCCGGGCCTCCGCCACGACGCGGTCGAGCACGGCGTGGTCCAGCGGCGCGGCCGGCGCGGACCTGAGGAGCTCGCGCGACTCGGCGTGGCCCAAGGGTTCGAGGCTGAGACTCGGCAGGTCGGCGAACCGCTCTCCGCGTTCGGCGAACACCAGCGCGACGGGCACCGGCCCGAGCCGCCGGGTGGCGGCCGCGAGGACGGAGGCCGAAGCCTCGTCCAGCCACTGCGCGTCGTCGATCAGGCACAGCACCGGCTGCTTTTCTGCCGCCAGCGCCAGCAGCTCCACCACGGCGACGCAGACGGGGAGCCGTTCGGGCGCGGCACCCGCGCGGAGTCCGACGGCCCGTTCCAGCACCTCGCGCCGGTGCGCGTGCAGCCGGGAGAGCTCGGCGGGCAGGGCCGAGCACAGCAGGTGCAGCGCGGCGTACGGCAGATCCGCTTCGGCGGCGATCCCGCGGACGTTCAGCACCCGGTGCTCGCCGGCCGCGTTCGCGATCTGCGTGAGCAAGGCCGTTTTCCCGAGGCCCGCCGCGCCGCGGACCACGACCGCGCCGCCGCGGGTCAGCAGGTCCCGGAGCCGGGCGCGTTCGAGGTCGCGTCCGACGAGGGGGAGTGTCGCGTTCATCGTGCGGCGGCCTCGATTCCGTGCTGGTGCTCGGTGAAGGCCAGGTGCAGCTCGGTTCGCGACGTGATGCGCAGCTTCGCGAAAACCTTGCGCAGGTGGTACTCGACCGTGCGGGGGCTGATCGACAGCGTGGCGCCGATCTCCGAGTTGGTGAGGCCGCCGCGGGCGAGCGCGGCGATCCGGTGTTCGTGCCGGGTCAGCGCCGAGGTGGTGATTGCGGGGGTCTCGGGTTCGCCGATCGCGAGCAACGCGCGGTCCGCGAAGGCCGTGGCCCCCATGCGGAGGAACTCGTCGTACGCGGCGCGCAACGGCTCACCGGCTTCCTCGTCGCGTCCGTGCCGTCGCAGCCATTCCCCGTAGCCGAGCCGAGTGCGGGCCAGGAGCGGTCGGATCCTCGTCCGGGCAAGCCGTTCGATCGCTTCGAGGTACAGGCGTCCGGCCTCGGGACCTTCGGCCGACAGCGCACGGGACCGGGCCTGGGCGCCGAGCGCCCAGTCCGTCCCGCACCGGTCGGTGCGGGAGACGAGCGCCTCGAGCGCCGTCGTCGCGATGTCGAGCCGGCCCGCGCCCACGGCGGCTTCGACCAGCTCGACCAGCGCCCAGCCGGCCGTCGCCAGTTCGTCGCGCTCCACGACACGCCGTGCCGCGGCGAGCGCGCGCGAGTAGTCGCCGACGGCGTTGCCCGCCACCGCGGCGGCCAGCTCGCCGCACGTGCGGGCGAGTCCGTGGCCGGTCGGGCCGCCGAACTCCTGACCACGCCAGGCCGCGACGAGCACAGTCGCGTGCTCCAGCGGTGCCTGGCCCAGCTTCATGCTCATCGTGCGAGCCTCGTCGTCCAGCGCGGCCGCCTCGGTGAGATTGCCGGTATGGACCGAAAACAGTGCTTTTCCGGCCAAGACATCCGGCAGGGCGCCGGGATCGGCCGCTTCGCTCACCAATCGGTGCCACGCCTGGTCGTCCCACAGTTCAGCGGCGACGAGCCCGGCCGGCCACGATGGCCGAGCGGTTTCGAGAGCTGTGGTCAGCGGCCCGACGGCAGCGTCGAAACCTTCGGTGCCGCGCAGAATCAGCCCGGCCCCGAGTCCGTCGTCGTGGCTGGGCGGCATGGGGGCGAAATCGACGCCGGTGAGGACGGCGGCGCCGAGCGCGTCGAGACACGCTTGGCTTGCCGGGCCGAAGGGGAAACTGTCGCGGGTCGCGCGCAGCAGTGCTTCCGTTGCGGAGGGGGTGCGGGTCGAGATGAACGTGAGCCAGGCTCGCAGCCGAGTGGCTTCGGCCCGCTGTGCCGGTTCGAGGGGGCCGACCATCGCATCCAGCAGCTGAAGCGCGTTTCCGGGCTGCCCGGCGTCGAGTTCCGCTGCGATCGCGGCCAGAGTGCGCTCGGTCCGCAGGGCGGGGTCGGAGGTGAGTGTGGCGGCGACACGCACGAACGCGGCCGCCGCGCTTTGCCCGCCACGCTTGCGTGCCGAGGGCACCTGTGCGAGCAGGCCGTCGGCTGCCGCCGGATCCGGGCCTGGCACCGAGTGTGCGCGGTGCCAGGACCTCCGGTCTTCTGACGTTGCCGCGTCGGCCAGCGCTCGATGGACCGTACGTCGCTCCGAAGGGGTGGCCCGATGATAAACCCAGCCACGCGCGGCCGGGTCGGAAAACGTGACCCGCTCGCCGAACGCGAGCAACCCGTCCGGCGCGACCGCCGGGATCCCCAGCCGCGCGGCGGCTTGCCACAGCAGAGTCACCTGGCCCGTCGGATCCGCGGCGGCGGCCAGCACCAGGGTGCGGCCGCCCGGGTCGAGGCGCAGCACCCGCTCCTGGGTATCGGCGTCCGGGTTCCCGTCGGGCAGGCCGAATCCACCGGCCGGCGCGAAGGCCGTTACGGCCGAAAGGATCGCTCGCGGATTCCCCCGGATCTCCGCGACGAACCGCTCGACCACGTCCTCGTCCACCGGACCCGGCACCAGCGAATCGACCAGCGCACGAGCACCGGCCCGGCACAACCCGGGCACCACCAGCTCCGGCAAGTCCTGCAGCCCACCGAACCCGGTGCGCTCCGCGAAGAGCAGCACCACCCGCCGCCCTGGCAATCGCCGTGCCACGAAAGCCAGAGCGCGCGCCGAAGGCTCGTCCAGCCGGTGTGCGTCGTCGACCACGCACAGCAACGGGGCCGCGGCCGAGAGGAGGAACGTCGCTGCCACCCCGACCGCGAACGGATCGGAGTCCTCCGTGATCGCACGCAGTGCCAGCGCATGGTGCGGCATCAGCTGCCCGAACACCCGTTCGAGCGCGGCCGACAGCTGCCGCAGCCCCGCGTACGGCCGCGTCCCGGACGAGCGCACATGGACCACCCGGTACCCGCGCGTTCGCGCGACGACGTGTCGCAGCAACGCCGTTTTCCCCACGCCAGGAGCACCCCGCAGCACGAGCGCGCCGTGGCCGTCCCGCACGTGCTGATCGAGCAGGTGGACTTCGGCGGCACGGCCGTGCAGAGTGACGTCGGTTACTACACTGGCCGGGTTCGGGTCGGGCACGGCGTCGACGCTCGCGGGTCCCCGGCCGCTTCGAACCCGGGCCGCCCCGGGCGCGACCCCGGGACCCGGGCGAACCCGGGCGAACGGGGCGACACCGGTGAACGCTGTGTACCCGGCGCCGCCCGATGATCGGGATATCCTGCGGGCGCCCGCTGGTCGCCGTGACCGGAAGGGAAGAGCGAGCACACGGGCAGGTGGGTGAGTGCTGGACCGGCGCGCGGAGCGCGAGACCCTCGACCGGCTGCTGGACTCCGTCCGCGCCGGCAAGAGCCAGGTGCTCGTGCTGCGCGGCGAGGCGGGTGTCGGCAAGACCGTGCTGCTCGACCATCTGGCCCGCCAGGCCGCAGGGCTCCGCGTCGCCCGCGCCGGGGGCGTCCAGTCCGAAATGGAGCTCGCGTTCGCCGGCCTGCACCAGCTGTGCGCGCCGATGCTCGATGGCGCCGAAACCCTGCCGGACCCGCAGCGAGTGGCGCTGCGGACCGCGTTCGGCCTGAGCCCAGGCCCCGCGCCCGACCGGTTCCTCGTCGGCCTGGCCGTGCTGGGTCTGCTGGCCGAGGAGGCGCGAAACCGGCCGTTGCTGTGCGTGATCGACGACGCTCAGTGGCTGGACAGCGCTTCCGCGCAAGCCCTCGCCTTCGTCGCCCGCCGGCTGGTCGCCGAGTCGGTCGCGCTGGTGTTCGCGGTGCGCGAGCCGGCCGCGGCCACGGAGCTGACGGGCGTCGCGCAGCTCGTGGTCGAGGGCTTGCCCGACGCGGCGGCCCGCGACCTGCTCGACTCCGTGCTGCGCTTGCCCGCCGACGACCGCGTGCGCGACCGGATCGTCGCCGAGACCCGCGGAAACCCGCTGGCGCTGGTGGAGCTCTCGCGCGGGCTGAGCCCGAAGGAGCTGGCCGAGGGGTTCTCCCTGGCCGGTGCGACCACGATCCCGCGCCGCATCGAGCAGCGCTACCAGGCGCGGCTGGCCCAGCTCGACTCCGACACCACGCGTTTGCTGCTGATCGCCGCACTGGAACCGCAGGGCGACCCGGTGATGCTGTGGCGTGCGGCCGGCCTGCTCGACATCGGCGCCGAAGCGGCGGAACCGGCGCTGGCGGCCGGGTTGATCGAGATCGGCACCCACGTGCGCTTCCACCACCCGCTGGTGCGCTCGGCGATCTACCAGGCCGCGGCACCGAGCGAGCGGCGCCGGGCGCACTGGGCGCTCGCGCAGGTCACCGACCCCGCGACCGACCAGGACCGCCGCGCCTGGCACGTGGCGCAGGCCGCCGAAGCACCCGCGGAAGAGGCCGCCGAAGAGCTCGGCCGGGCGGCCTGCCGGGCGCAGTCCCGGGGCGGCATGGCGGCCGCCGCGGCGATGCTGGAGCGCGCGGCGGAGCTGACGGCGGACCCCAAGACCCGGGCGAAGCGCACCCTCGAGGCGGCCCACGTCACGCACGTCGCGGGCGCGCCGGAGGAAGCGCTGCGGCTGTTGTCGATCGCCGAGGCCGGCCCGCTCGACCGGCTCGAGAAGGCCGAGGCCGACCTGCTGCGCGGCCGGATCTCGATGACCGTCAACCGCGGCCCCGCGGCACTCCCGCTGCTGTTCGCCGCGGCCCGTCAGCTCGAGGAGCTGGACGTGCGGCTGGCCCGCGAGACCTACCTCGACGCGCTGCTGGCCGGGATGTTCGCGGGCGTGACCGGCGCCGACCTGCGTGAGGTTGCCCGAGCCGCGCGCGCCGCACCGCGGTCGCCGCAGCCGCCCGGCCCAGCCGACCTGCTGCTCGACGGCCTGGCGATCCGGTTCACCGACGGGTTCGCGCCCTCGCTGCCGATGCTGCGGCGGGCGCTGAGTGCGTTCCGCACCCCCGACTTGTCGCTGAAGGAACTGCACTGGCTGTGGCTCGCCCACATCATGGCCGGGAACATGTGGGACGAGCAGACGCTCGACACCGCGCGGCACCTGCAGCTCGCGCGCGACAAGGGCGCGCTCAACACCCTGCCGCTCGCGCTCGCGTCGCACATCGGCGCCCACGTCTACGCGGGTGACCTGGTCACCGCGGCGCACCTGCGCGACGAGCTCGCCGAGGTGTCGCGGGCGACCGGGATTCCGGCGGCGACGTACGGGACGCTGCTGCTGGCCGCGTGGCGCGGGCGCGAGGACGAGGCACGTGACGTGATCGCGCGCACCGAAGCGGAGGCAGTGCGGCGAGGGGAAGGGTTCGGGCTGCTGATCGTCGGGTCGGCCCGGGCGGTGCTGTGCAACAGCCTCGGCCACTACGCGGAAGCGCTGGCGTCGAGCGAAGACGCGCGCCGGCGGCCGCCGGTGATGGGCGTGGAGCCGTGGCTCGCGCTGGTGGAGCTGATCGAAGCCGCCACCCGGCTCGGCAGGATCGAGGCGGCCGAGGACGCGTTCGCCCGGCTCGTGGAGACCACCCGCGCCAGCGGCACCGACTGGGCGCTGGGCGTCGAAGCCCGTTCACGCGCGTTGCTGGCCACCGGCGAAGACGCCGAGAGCGCTTACCGCGAGGCCGTGGACCGCCTGTCGCGCACCCGCATCCGGGGCGAGTGCGCGCGGGCACGACTCCTGTACGGGGAGTGGCTGCGCCGCCGGCGCCGTCGCGCGGACGCGCGGGAACAACTGCGCGCCGCCCACGACATGTTCACCGAGATGGGCATGGAGGCCTTCGCCGAACGCGCGGGCCGCGAGCTGCGGGCGACCGGCGGCACCGCGCGCAAGCGTTCCGTCGAGACCGGCACGGAGCTCACCGCGCAGGAGGCCCAGATCGTGCGGATGGTGCGCGAGGGACTGTCCAACGCGGAGATCGGCGCGCGGCTGTTCCTTAGCCCGCGCACGGTGGAATGGCACCTGGGGCGGATCTTCGACAAGCTCAACGTCACGTCCCGGCGCCAGCTTCAGAGCTGAACGGGCTCCTCCAGCGCCGCGAAGCCCGACACGTCCACGCAGTTGATACCGCGCTTCTCCACGATGACCATCAGGATCGCGTCGCAGTGCCTGCAGCGGGCCACCACACCCGGCGCGTCGCGGTAGACCCGCAGCTGCGCCAGGAGTTCGGTGGCGCCGCACGACGCGCAGGTTCCGCTCACCGTGGTCATCTCGCCGCCGAACACCGCGTTGAGGGTGCCGGCGATGGCGTTGCCGTCGAACGTCGTCATGGTGTCCCCGTTCCGCTGAAGCGTTCGGTCCGGATCCGCTCGGGCCGGTGGCCGAGGTCGACGAGTGTGTTCGCCACCGTCTCGACGAATCCGGTCGGCCCGCACACGTAGACCAGGGGCTCCTCGGTGGGCGGCAGGCCGGCCCGAGTGAGGAAGTCCCGGTCGATCCGCCCGTGCTCACCCGGCCCGGTGCCCGAGTTTTCGCGAGTGAGTGTGACGCGGATGTCGATCCCGCCGCGTCCCCCGATCCGGGTGAACTCGTCGGCGTAGATCAGGGTTTCCCGCGACCGCGCCGAATACAGCAGCCGCATCGGCACCGTGCTGCCCGCCGCGGCGTGGTGGCGCAGCATGGAACGGAACGGCACCACGCCGGAGCCGCCCGCGACGAGCAGCACCGGACTGTCGGACCCGGACTCCCACACGAAGTGCCCGCCGACGGGGCCGCGCAGCTCCACCTCGTCGCCGACGCGCAGCTCGTCGACGAGGTAGGGCGAGACCTCGCCGTCGTCGAGCCGCTCGACCGTGAGCACCACGTGCGCGTAACCGGCCCGGGTCTCCACACTGTCGAGCAGCGTGTCGAGCGAGACGCCGGTCCACGTCGTGTCGAGCTTCGACCACTTGGTGACGCAGTGGATGTCCACGGTGATCGACTCGGAGGGCAGCGAGCGCAGCGCGTCCCAGGTCCAGGTGACGGGCCGCTTCGCGACTTCGCGGACGGTGAACGTCCAGTCGTCGGCGACCACCTTCGGCGCCGGCCCCGCGGAGAGCACCGGGAACCCCGGCGTCACGTACTGCCCGGGCGGCACCCGCGCCGGGTCGACCTCGGCTCGTCGCTTGCTGTGGAAGTTGCGGGTGAAGGCCATCAGGCGCACCTCCCGTGCCCGGCTGCTCCGAGTTCCATGCGGCCCAGCGTTTCTCCCCGGCCCCGCGCCTCGCGTCGGGGAACCCCCGGGTGGACCCACCGGGGCGGCCGGGACCGGGGTCCCACGCCCGGGCTCCCCCCGATGCGACGGGCGGCGGTGCCAGGCACTCTGGCGGGCAAGGGGAGTAGTCGGGGAGGAGTGAAGGGGTGACCGGCACGATCGGCTCCTGGGCCGGCCTGCGGGTGGTGGTCACGGGGGTGCTCGAGGTCCGCGCCGCGCAAGACGGGCAGCTCGACCTGGCCGTCGTCCTGGACGGCTCGGGGGACTGCGTCGCGCTCGAGTTCCCCACGGACCCCACCGCGCTGACCCGGGCCAGCATCCTGCGCCCGGTGACCGCGTCCGGCTGGCTGCGCCAATCCGAAAAGCACTGGATCCTGCACGTGGAGTGGCTGCGCCCGGTGCGCGCGAGCGGCTACCTCCCGGACAACGAGCAGTAGCGCTCGGCCCGGGACGTGATGCACAACTTGGTGATCACCTGGTGCAGGTGGGCACGAGCGGGGCCCTTGCCGCGATGCCGCGAGAGACTTGGCCGAATTCGGTCACCCGACTCGGTGCCGCACTGGGGTTCACCCCGATGCGATCCGGGCGTTCGCGGAGCACAGTCGCCGGCACCGCATCGTCGAACCCGTTCCCGGAGAGGTGTGCCCCGCGATGGCTGAAGTGGACCCCGACGTCGAATACACTGAGCAGCACGTGTGGGTGCGGTTGTCGCCGCGTGGCTCGGCGCGCGTGGGGATCACGGACTTCGCGCAGGAGTCGCTGGGGGACCTGATCACCGTCACCTTGCCCGCGGTGGGCGACGAGTTGGTGGCCGGCGAGGCCTTCGGCGAGATCGAGTCGACCAAGAGCGTGTCCGAGGTCTACGCCCCGGTGCCCGGGGTGGTCACCGCGGTGAACCCGCTTCTCGTCGACAGCCCGGAGCTCGTCAACGACGAACCGTACGGGGAGGGCTGGCTGATCGTGCTCAGCGTCGTCGTGGACTCGGCCGAACCCGCGTCCGGCGAGGTGAAGCTGATGAGCGCGGACGAATACCGCGGTTTCACCGCGGAATAGCGTACGAGATTGAAACTGATTCCGTCCGGCACCTTTTCGTTCCTTGATCCGGTGACCGATCTATCGCGGGATCATCCGGCCCCTGGTGGAACTGCGCAGGCCCTGGTCAGCTTCCGGGGAAAGATGAAATCCGCACGAGGAGTCCCCTGAAGAAGACTGCGCGTTTGTCGCCGGCGGCCGGGGTGCGGTAGCTGCGGTGGGGAACACGCTCGTTTCGGGGGCCGGCACGGCTTCCGTGGCGACGGCCGGGCCACGCTCGACGACAAGACCTTCTACGCGGGCGATTCCGTCGGCCCGGCACGTTGGCCGCGTCGCTCGGGTCGTTCGACGACCGCGCGTCGTCGATCAAGGTGGTCGGACCAGCAGCCAGGAATCCATTTGCTTCTGTCTCGACGCCAATGTCAGCGGCGCGCATTTCTCGGGGACGGTGGCCGCCGGTTCCACGTTCATGCTCCCGGTGCGGCGGCTTGTCAATCCGGCGTACGACAACTCCATTTCCTCGATTCTGCCCAAGCTGCCCGGAGACCGCAACCGACGGGGTGGACGGAGAATCGTGAAATCCTGAAGCTCGTCGCGGTCACCGACGATCCCGAGGCGCGCGCCATCGTCGACACCCTCACCACCCTGCTGCCGCGCGGACTCCGCGTCGCCGACGGCGGGGGACAAGGCGGCTCCGGCCACCTCACCGTGGACGACTCCCGCGGCAACACGCGGGGCTACGGTGTGCCCGCGCCGCGCGAAAAGCCGGTCCTCTCGTCCGAATCGCTCAGGCGCATCGCCCTTCGCCCGAACGGAAGAAAACGGTCGCGAACCGGCTGCGCTGAATCCCACCCGGATCGTGTGAAACCCGCACCGGGCCTGGGCAAGCAGCGGTGAACCGGCAGACTCCGATGATCCGGGAGACACTCGTACGCGGCCGCTGAACGGCGGGCGGCCGGAAGGTGGATCCATGGTGGAGGGGAAGGCCGGCGACATCCAGGTCGTCGAGCCCGTGGTGATCAACCGGGCGGTCGGCGCGGCCGCGATCGGCAACATCACCGAGTGGTACGACTTCGGCGTCTACGGGTACTTGGCGACGACGATCCAGAAGGTGTTCTTCACGGACCTGCCGGCTTCGGCCGGGCAGATCGCGACGTTCGGGGTGTTCGCCGTCTCGTTCCTGATCCGCCCGTTCGGCGGGCTGATCTTCGGGCCGCTGGGTGACCGGATCGGGCGGAAAAAGGTCCTGTCGCTCACGGTGATCCTCATGGCGCTGGGCACGTTCGCCCTCGGGGTGATTCCGAGCTACGGCGCCATCGGCCTCGCCGCGCCCCTGCTCGTGCTGCTCGCCCGGCTGGCGCAGGGCATCTCCACCGGCGGTGAGTACGGCAACGCCATGACGTTCATCGCCGAGTACGCGCCGGACCGCCGGCGCGGGTTCTTCGGCAGCTGGCTCGAGTTCGGCACGCTGACCGGCTACGCGTTCGGCGCGACGATCGCCACCGTGCTCAGCGCGGTCCTGTCCGACCAGGCGCTGCTGACGTGGGGCTGGCGCATCCCGTTCCTGCTCGCACTCCCGCTCGGGGCCGTCGGGCTCTACCTGCGCCGGCGGCTGGAGGAGTCGCCCGCGTTCGCGCAGCTCCAGGAGACGGAGAAGCCGGACGAACGCGTCCGGTCACTGGGCGGCGAGGTGCGCGCGGTGTTCACGAAGTACTGGCCCGCGATGCTGCTGTGCGCCGGGCTCGTGCTGACGTGGAACGTCGCGAACTACATGCTCACCAGCTACATGCCGACCTACCTGACGGAAACGCTGCCCGAGCAGCACACCGGCGTCGGCAAGACGGCGTCGGAGATCCTGCAGATCGTGGTGCTCGTGCTGCTGATGGTGGTGATCACGTTCGTCGGCCGGCTGTCGGACAAGGTCGGCCGGCGGCCGGTGATCCTGGCCGGCTGCCTCGGGCTCGTGGTGCTGTCGCTGCCCGCCGTTCTGCTGGTCCGCGCCGGCGGCACCACCTCGACGTTCTTCGGCCTGCTGGTGATGGGGCTCGTGCTGGTGCTGTTCTCGGCGATCCTCCCGTCGACGCTGCCGGCGCTGTTCCCCACGAACGTCCGCGCCGGCGGGCTGTCGATCGCGTTCAACCTTTCGGTGTCCCTGTTCGGCGGGACCACGGCGACGGTGATGAGCGCGCTCGTCTCGGGCACGGGGGACCTCAACTGGCCCGCGTACTACCTGATGATCGCCGGGGTGATCGGCGGGATTTGCGTCCTCTTCATGCGGGAGACGGCGCGCAGACCGCTGCCGGGATCCGTCGCGCGAGAGGGTTAGCCGGCGCAAGGCGTCACCCGTCCGGGCACAGCTGGTCACGCCTGAGCGGGCGCGACCGGCCATCGTGGTCGCATGGACAACACCTTCGAAGGTCGCCTGCTCATCGGGGCGACCGGCTCGGCCGCGGTCGCGACACTGCCGATGCACCTCGGCGCGCTGCGGACGGTCTTGCGTGGCCCGATCACCGTGCTCATGACGCACACCGCGGCGACTTTCCTGCCCGCGCACACCGTCGGCCTGTTCGCCGACCGCGTGGTGACGGGCGCGGACGCGGCGACGTGGCCGGCCGACAACCACGCCACACTGGCCGCCGGACACGACCTCACGGTGATCCTCCCGGCCAGCGCCCACACGCTGTCCACGGTCGCGGCGGGCGCCGCGCCGAACATGCTGGCCACGACCGTGCTCGCCGCAACGCACCCCGTCGCGTTCTTCCCGGTGATGACGGGGGAGATGTGGGCCAAGGCGGCGGTGCAGCGCAACGTGACCCAGCTGCGGGAAGACGGCTACCACGTGTACGACCCGGCGTCCGGCCCGCGCTACGACGTGGCGACCGGCGCGTTCGTCGAGAGCCCGCAGCCCCCGCCGCCGCCCCGGTTCCTGGAGATCGTGCGCGAGCTGATGGGCTGAGCCTCTCAGGGCCGGTTGGCCCGGAAGGTCCCCGGTGTCGTGCCTTCGACGGCGCGGAACGCCCGGTGCAGCTGGGCCGCGCCGCCGAACCCGGACTGCGCGGCGATCACGGCCAGCGGCAGGTCCGGCCGGTCACGCAGCAGCCGCCGGGCGCGGGCCACGCGCAGGCGCCGGATCAGCGCGGTGAGCGACTCCCCGTCGTCGGCCAGCGCCCGGAACATCGACCGCCGCGACAGCCCGCACCCCGCGGCCACCGCGCCGGCGTCCAGCGCCGGATCGGCCAGGTGCTGCCGGACGAACCGGTGGATCCGTTCCCGCGACAGCGAGGCCGACGTCGGGGTGGTGCCGCGGGCGGCCCAGTCGAGGGCCGTTTCCAGCAGGCCGACGGCATGCGGCAGCAGCGCGGCGGCCACCGCCGGGTCTTCGCGCTGCTGCCGGGCCAGCCCGGCGAGGAATTCGGCGACGAGCCGGCCGGGGCCGCGCCCGTCCAGCTCGACGGCCGTGACACCGGCCGCGGCCCGGGCGGGCAGCAGCGTCCGCGGCACCCGCAGGATGATCTGGGAGAACGCTCCCGCGAACTCCAGCCGATAGGGCCGCGTGCTGTCCAGCACCGTCATCGTCCCCGGCTCCAGCGTGGCCGTCCGCCCGTCCTGCTGCGCCAGGGAACGCCCGCCCGTTTGCACGTTGACCAGGAGGTATTCCTCCGGGTCGCGCGCGATCAGCCGCGTCGTGCGCGCCACTTCCTGCGGGCCGGACGCGACCGTCGACAGCCCGACGCCGTCGAGTGCGGCGTGCTCGAACCGGCCCGTGAACGGTGCCTCGCCGGTCGCACGGGCCGAGACCTGCACGAGGGCGTCGCAGATGACCTCGGACCAGTACCCGAACGCGTCGGGCGCGGCGACGTCCTCTGTGGACCAGGACGAGGGCTCTTCCACCTCGCGATGGTGACACAGGTCGACCTCGCACCCGCCTGGGGCTAGAGTTCGGGTTACGCCTGCGCGTGACGCCACTGATCGGTGAAGACCCGGGTTCTCCCGCCGCGCAGATCTTGCGACTCAGAGCCGGCAACCGCGCTCGGCGAGCGACTCGCCCAGACCACTCGTCCGGCGACGCCGGAACCTCGATCACGCGCCCGCCACGATGCGACGTGGTCCTCGTCCGTGGCGACCGGCGCGCCGAGAACCGAAACCACCGCTACACCGGGCAGATCCACTCCCACCAGAATCGAGCCGACCATGACCTGGTCCATGCCACCGATCACCACCGGCACCGAACGCCGCTTGCTCGAGAGCATGCTCGACCGCAACCGGGCCGAGCTGGTCAACACGGTGCGCGGCCTGTCCGAGGCAGCGGCTCGCCGCCGCTTCGTTGCGTCGCTCACCACCCCGATCGGATTGGTCAAGCACGCCGCGGTCGCCGAACGGATCTGGTTCCAGCACGTCCTGGCGGGCCTGCCCGAGAGCGAATGCGACGGCGGCACGACGCCGGGCGACGCCAGTTTCCTCGTCGACGACAACCAGAGCCTGGCCGACGTGATCTCCGAATTCCAGCGCGCCGCCCGGCGCTCCCGCGAGATCGCCGCCGGGTTCGAACTCGACGACATCAGGACACACCCCCGGGTCGGCGGCGTCAGCCTGCGGTTCGTCTACCTGCTCGCGATCGAGGACTTCGCGCGTCACGCAGGCCACGGCGACATCCTCCGCGAGCAGATCGAGCATCCCATCGCACGCGGCTGACCGCGGAGACCTTCGACGACGAACCAGATCTTCGCCGGCCCGCGGGCTCGAATTCAGAAGCCGACCTCGACGGAGGAACTGCTTGAGCAGGGTCAGCGTTCGGTGATGCTCGCCGCCACGTCGAGGTGCAGCACGAGGTCGGCTTCCGGCAGCGCCTCGCGCGCCGCCCGGTCGTCGGCCGGGGTGAGGCCCGACAGCTCGATGCGCAGCGCGCCGAGCCGACGAAGGCGCACGAGGTCACGCGCCGGGGCCGCGGCGGTGAGGACGAGGGCGCGCAACGCCGGCAGCGCGGCCAGCTCGTCGACCTCCGCGACGGAGGGAACGCCGGCCGCGGCGACCGTGTGCACGTCGGCGAGGCGGGTGATGCCCCGCAGGTCACGCTGGTCCGCGCCCATGTCGACCACGAGCTCGCCCACGCGCAGGCCCTCGGGCAGCACGTCCAGGCCGTCGACGAGCTTGCGGTGGCGCACCGACAACCGCGGCAGGTAGATGCCCTCGACCGACGCCAGGGCTTGGATCGCGTCGAGCGTGCCGGCGTGCAGCCGCAGGTCGGTGAGGTGCATGCGTGACAGTGCCGAGAGGTCGGTCAGCGCACTGCCGAAGCCGGTGATCCACAGGGAACGCAGCGCGCGGCAGGCGACGAGCCCTTCGAGGTCGTGCACGACGTCGTTGGACTTGATCTCGAGGTGGCGCAAAGCGGGCAGCCGGGTGAGCGGGTGCAGCCCGAGGGCCGGGTCGTCGAGCGTCACGTCGCCGACCAGCTGGATCGCCGTGAGCGTGCGAAGGTGGCGCAGCCGGCGCAGCACGTCCCAGCGGTGCACCTCCAGCACGAAGTCGCCGAAGTCCACACTGGACAGCAGGGTGGCGGCGTACTCCTCGGAGTACTCGTTGTGGCGCCAGGCCCGCAGCAGCTCGTCGATCACCGAACCCCGGTGCGTGCGGCTGAACGCCTGGATCTTCTCCCACGACTCCTCGCCGCCGATCAGCGCGAGCGTGCGGATCACGCGCGCCGCCACCAGATCCACGTCGCCGCTCGCGTGCCGGGTGATCTCGGCCGGCCCGGGGAGCAGGTCGATCACGAACGAGCCGGCCTTGGCGAGCAGCTCCGCCTGGTCGAACCCGGCGGGCGGGATGAGCCCGCGGACCGCGGCCAGCACGTCGGTGCGCACCTGCTCGGGCTCGATCACGTCGACGTAGCTCATCGCCGCCGCGGCCAGCAGCGACAGCCGGTCGGCGACCTCGCGGTTGCCGCGCTTGCGCGCCCGCTCCAGTAGCCGGGCCAGCAAGTCGCCGGCCTCCCGTGCGCGGGCCTGGGCGGCGACCATGAACACGACCTCGTTGAGCGCGTCGTCGTGGGCGTGCTCGACGAGGTAGCCGAGCTCGCCGGACTTCACGAACTCGCCGGCCGCGAGGAAATCGCGGAACGTGCGGTGCACGAACGCGATCCGCCCGTCCACGGTGTTCTGCCGCAGGACGCCACTGCGCTCGAGCAGGTGCCGCAGCACCAGGTCGGGCTCGATGCCCTGCGAGCGCAGCCCGGACATCGCACGGCCGAAGCGCTTGCGCGCGTCTTCGGGGTGCACGAGCAGTTCGGCGTTGCGGACCATCGGCGCGGCGAACCGCTCCAGGAGGATGATCTTCTCGTTGTCCGACATCTTCAGCTCGTCCTCGACCTGCACCCCGCGCCGCGTGTCCCACTCGCCGAGCAGCAGCTTCAGCGCCTTGTCGAGCAGGTCTTTGCGGCTCTGCGGGAGGTACATGTTCTCCCGCCGGTAGAGCGCGCACAGCAGGGAGCACAGCAGCGGGCTCGAGACCAGCCCGCGCACGTCCGGGCGCGTCGCGAGCGAGTCGCCGAGCCGTTGTTCGCAGTCGGCGAGCCAGGAGCGCTGCAGCTCGTCGGTCTCCATCGCGCGGGCGGCGCTGAACCAGTTGCCGATGAGCTCCCGCATGCCCCGCCCGCTGAGCGGCAGGAGCTCGTACGCGGGGAAGGGCTCGCCGGCGATCGGCCACTCGGGGTCGACGACGGCGGGGCGGGTACTCACGACGTAGCGCGCTCCGGGGTACCCGCGCAGCAGGCCTTCGAGCCAGCGGCGCACTTCCTCTCGCCGCGGCTGCAGGACCTCGTCCACGCCGTCGACGAGCACCATCGCGCGCCCGGAGCGCAGCAGCTCGCTGACCCACCGCGCGGGTTTCTCGCCGGCCAGCGCGGGTGCTGTCACGCGCGCGAGGTCTTCGGGTTGAGGCAGGCCGCGGTCGGCGAACTCGCGCAGCGGCACGAAAAACGGCACGACGCCGCGCCAGGGGTCTTCGCTTTCGCCGTCGCCGGTGAACCCGGCGGTGGCCGCCGTGTAGGCCAGCCACTGCAGCAGTGTCGTCTTCCCGGCGCCCGCGCCGCCGACGAGCAGCACGCGCCGCTCGGCGGCCAGCGCGTGGGCGGTGTTGGTGCCCGCGCCGGTCAGCGCCGAGCCCTCGGCCGTCCCGCCCTGGCGGGTGACCGACGGCGCCGCGTAGTACTGCGAGAACGAGTGGCGCACGGGGGCGCGGCCGTGGCCGACCTGGAACAGCTCGAAGGTGGCGTAGTCCGTGGCGAGGTAGGACAGGTAGTGCTGCTCGAAGGCTTCGGCGCGGTCGCGCGTGCGCCGGTCCTCCTGGCCCTGCAGGTCGACGACGGCGCGGCGGATCTTCAGCACGTCGCCGGCCATCCCGGCCTGCACGGCGCGCATGACCTCGTCGACGGCCCGGGCGCGCCGGGCGATGCGCCGGCAGCACTCGTCGAGCAGGCGGTGGAACGCCGCGGTGCCGTCGGAGCCCAGGGCGGCGGCGTCGAGCGCGTGGCCGCCGGCGGCGCGGACGCGGGCCCGCAGGCGGTCTTCGTCGACGAGCACGGCCGGGTTCGTGCGGACGAGACGGCCCACGTCGGCGGCGTCGAGAGCGACCGCCACCGCGTCGAGCGCGGCCTGCCAGTCGCCGTCGGGCACGGCCGGGAACTCGACCCGCCGCAGCTCGGCCAGATCCTCCTCGGCCGCGACCAGCTGCCGGTGGGGGTCGCCCAGGGCTCGCGCCCGGCGTTGAGCGGTGAGCTTGTCGGCCCCGCGCTCGACCGCCCACTGGTACAGCGCGGAGAAGGTGGCACCCGGCGTGGCCACCAGTGCGGAGGAGAGCGGATCTACGACGACACCCCCAGTGTGCGTTCTGTCGTCAGTTTACCGGCCGGGGCGACCCGCGGCGAGGACGTGAGCCGCACCGCGTCGGGAATCAATCGAGGCCCGCGTACGCTTCCACGGGCGTGAAGAACATTGGTTTCCTCTCGTTCGGCCACTGGTCGGACACCGCGCACTCAGAGACCCGGTCGGCGAAGGACTTCCTGCACCAGTCCATCGACCTGGCGGTGGCGGCCGAGGAGCTCGGCGTGGACGGCGCCTACTTCCGCGTGCACCACTTCGCGCGGCAGGCCGGTAGCCCGTTTCCGCTGCTCTCGGCCATCGGTGCCCGTACCTCGAAGATCGAGATCGGCACCGGCGTGATCGACATGCGCTACGAGAACCCGCTCTACATGGCGGAGGACGCCGGCGCGGCCGACCTCATTTCCAGCGGCAGGCTCCAGCTCGGCATCAGCCGGGGATCCCCCGAGCAGGTGATCGACGGCTGGCGTTACTTCGGCTTCGCGCCCGCCGACGGCGAAACCGACGCGGACATGGCCCGCCAGCACGCCGAGGTGTTCCTCAAGGTCATCGAGGGCGACGGTTTCGCGCAGCCGAACCCGAGGCCGATGTTCGCCAACCCGCCCGGCCTGCTGCGCGTCGAACCGCACTCGCCCGGCCTGCGCGAGCGCATCTGGTGGGGCTCCGGCTCCAACGCGACCGGCGTATGGGCCGCGAAGCTCGGCATGAACCTGCAGAGCTCCACGCTCAAGGACGACGAAACGGGCGAACCCCTCCACGTCCAGCAGCGCAAGCAGATCGAGGCCTACCGCGAGGCGTGGAAGGAGGCCGGCCACGAGCGCGAACCGCGCGTGTCGGTCAGCCGCAGCATCTTCGCGCTCACCAACGACCTCGACCGCGCCTACTTCGGCCGCGACCGCGACTCGCGCGACCAGGTCGGCATGATCGACGAGAACACCCGGGCGATCTTCGGCCGTTCCTACGCCGCGGAACCCGACGAGCTCGTGCGCCAGCTCAAGGAGGACGAGGCCGTCGAGACCGCGGACACCCTGCTGCTGACGATCCCGAACCAGCTCGGGGTGGAGTACAACGCCCATGTGCTGGAGAGCATCCTGACGCACGTGGCGCCGGAACTTGGCTGGCGCTGAAGTTCTCCACCGAGGCCCGGCCGGTCGGCCGGGCCTCGGTCGTTGCGGTCAGGCCTCGTGCACCACGCGCCCGCCGACGACGGTCATCTCGACGGCGAGGTCCTTGATCGAGCCCGGGTCGGCCGTGAGGGGGTTGGCGTCGAGGACGACGAGGTCGGCGAGTTTGCCGGGGTCGAGGGTGCCGAGGGTGTGTTCGGCGAACTGCGTCTGCGCGCTGCCGAGGGTGTAGAGGTGCAGGGCCTCGCGGGCGGTGATGGCCTGTTCGGGGCCTAGGACGTCGCCCTTGAGGGTTTCGCGCGTGACCATCCAGCCGAGCGACCACAGGGGGCTGGGCGGGACCACGGGGGCGTCGGTGCCGCCGCCGGCGAGGAGGCCGGCGTCGAGGATGTCGCGGATCGGCACGGCGCGGGAGCCGCGTTCGGCGCCCCACCACTTGACCTGGTTGGCGCCGAGCAGCACGGGGTGGTCCTGCACGCTCGCGAGCAGGCCCATCTTCCGCATGTGCGCGAGGTTCGGCCCGCTGGGCAGGAACAGGTGCATCAGCACCCAGCGCAGGTGCGTGAGCGACGTGTCGCGGTGCACGGTGGCGAGGACGTCGACGATGAAGTCCATCGCCGCGTCGCCGACCACGTGGGTCTGCACCTGGAACCCGTGCCGCGCGGCGCGGCGGTACATCTCGGTCAGCTCGTCCTTGCCGCCGGGCGGCAGAAGCTGGACGCCGTGGTAGTCCGGGCTGGTCTGCTCGCCGGGCACGAGCTGGTAGGGGTCGCGCAGGAAGCCGCCTTCGACGCCGCCGTCGGAAAGGTACTTGAGGCCGTCGAAGCGGAGCATGTCGTCGCCGGTGCGCGGCTTGAACGCCGCCACGGCCGCGTCGACGTCCGCGAGCGCCGCGATCCGCCACAGCAGGTGTGCTCGCGTGGTCATCTCGCCGTCGTGCCACAGGCGCGTGTAGATCTCGATCTGCGACGGGTCCAGCCCCGGCTCGGTGACGCCGGTGATGCCCAGCGCGTTGTGCTCGGCCATCTGGTCGCGCAGCTGCTGCCGCTGCTGGTCGGCCGACGGCGGGGCCGGCAGGAACGGCGTCACGAGCGAGCGCGCGCGTTCCAGGAGCACGCCGGTGGGCTCGCCGCTCGCGTCGCGGACGATGACGCCGCCCGTCGGATCGGGGGTGTTGCGCGTGATGCCGGCGAGTTCCAGAGCGCGGCTGTTCACCGTGGCGACGTGGCCTCCACGCGGGATGAACACCGGGTTCTCGGGCGACACCGGGTCGAGCTCGGCCCGTGCGGGCAGCCGGCCTTCGGCCAGGAGGCTTTCGTGCCAGCCCGACCGCGCCTGCACCCACGCGCCGGACGCGCTCGCGGCGACCCTGGTGCCGATCGCCGCGACGACGTCGGCGATGCTGCGCGCTTCCAGCAGCGACACGTTCGGCCGGTCGAGCGCCGAGGTGAATTGGTGCAGGTGGCTGTCGATGAGCCCCGGCACGACCGCGCGGCCCTTGAGGTCCACGGTGCGCGTGTGCCGCCCGCGCAGGCGCAGGATCTGGTTCGACGTCCCCGCTGCTTCGACGCGTCCGCCGCGGATCGCGATCGCCTGCGCGGTGCGCCCGTGCAACGCCGCGGTGACGACGTGTCCATTGTGGAGGATCAGGTCGACCCCGGCGTCCGGGTGGGCCGCGGCGTTCGCCGGCGTCCCGAGCATCATCGGCGTCACGGCCAGCCCGGCCGCCGCGGCGAACAACGTCCGCCTCGAGACCGCGGAGCTTTCCCGCGCTTCGGAACCGCACAACTGGCACATACTTCGACCCTTCGGACGAAAGACCCGTGGTACATCGCGTGCTTGTGGCGGCGGTGACCGTATCAACACATCGGGGTCGAGTAATAGATCTTCCCAACCGAAGATCCTTTTGCTACAGCGACGTCAGCCCTCGTCGGGTCGCGATCAGTGACGCGTGCTCGCGGCCGGCGTGCGGCCGGTGCTGAACCGCCGCTCGGACCGCGCGCCGGCCGGCGAACAGGGTCGGCGCAACCGCGCGCACTTCGTCTACATCGGACTCGAGGTCGTCAAGGTGGCGGGGCTCGTCGAGCTCGGGATCGCGGCGCTCGCCGGGCGGCGACCTGGTGCCCACTGCAGCACGACGTGCGGGCCGCGGCGACGTAATGCGGGTCGTGCCACCGGAAGGCGGCGTCGGCGGGGTTGGTCGGGGATCGGGGCGAGCCGGGTGTTGACCGCGGGCGTGGTCGAGGGTGCCGCCGAGGCGAAGGGCGCCAGCGGGGCGTCCACCGTGTGCACGCGACCGGCCACCCGGGTCCGGCGGACGTCGGCCGCGGCGGTGATGTCGGTCGGCGGGTCAGCGGGTCAGCGGGTCAGCGGATCGGCGCCGAGGACGACGAGGTCGGCGTAGCAGCCGCGGGCGATGCGGCCCGGCGGTTCGGCCAGGGCTTCGCCGGCGATGCTCGTGGTGGTCAGCGCTTCGAGCGCGGAACAGTCCGGCGACCACGTCGGCATCGCGATGTCGAACAGGTCGCCGGTCAGGCGCTTGGCCTGCCCGCCCCGCGCCGGCACGAGCCACAGGACGCCGAGGAGGTCGAGGGCGACCTGGCGGCCCTCGGGGGAGACCTGTGCTGTGCCGAGGCCCACGGACCCGATTGCGCCCGCCACGCCAGTCAGGAATCCCCGCCTGTTGACCGTCCCCGAGCCCCACCTCCACCCCGACGCAAGATCGATCCGGACCCGAGTCCCGAAGTTGTGCCGTGAGCGAACCCTCGACCACGGAACGGCACGAAAGAGCAGTCGCCTTGCCCGGACGCCCCCGGTCACCGGGGCGTCCGGGGCGACGCCGAAAGGCCCGGTGGTCAGATCCCGGCCGCGCCGAACGCCGCGTGGAACTCGGCGAGCAGGTCGCTGTACTCCTCGATGTCGCGCGAGACGTTCGGCAGCGTCAGCACCGACTCCTCCGCGCCCGCGGCACCCAGTTCGGCGAGGTCGCCGAGGATCTGCTCGATGCTGCCCTGGTACGGCGGGCGATCTGCCGTCTCCACGCGCACGAACTCGCCGCCCAGCGCGATGATCGCGATGCAGCGGATCACCCGCGGGTCCCGGCCGTGCTCCTCGGCCCGCTTGCGCAGGTCGGTCAGCGTCGAGGCGACCTGGGCGGGCGGCACCATGACCGGGAGCCAGCCGTCGGCGCGGCGGGCGATGCGCTCGAGCGGCTTGCCCGACCAGCCGCCGAGGAACACGGGGATCCGCTCGGCCGGCTTGGGGCCGGTTTCGGCCGGCCACAACGTGTAGCGCTCGTTCTCGAACGAGGCCGGGTCCGGGCCCCAGACCGCGTCGGCCACGTCGAGGAACTCGTCCAGGGCGGCGCCGCGCTCTTTCATGGGCCGGGGCGCGGTGGCGGCGAACTCGTCCACGGACCAGCCGGTGCCGAGGCCCGCGATCACCCGCCCGCCGCTGATCGCACCGATCGCGGCCAGTGAGTTCGCCAGCCGGTAAGGCATGTGCAGCGGCGGCAGGAGCACCGAAGCGCCGATCCGGACTCGTGAGGTGACGGTCGCGGCCATCGTCATCGCCACCAGCGGGTCGAGCACCTTGCGGTAGACGTCGGGCCAGGCGCCGTCGCCGTACTCGTTGAGCCGGTGGATCCCTGTCTGGTCCTGCGGGTAGAGCACCCGTTCGGCCACCCACCGCTGTCGTAGCCGATCTCCTCCGCCTCGCGGGCGCCGCGGACCAGGTCGGTGCGGGGGTCGAACTTCCAGTTCTGGGGCAGCGTTACGCCGAGCTTCATCCAAGTCTCCTCGCTGAACGCAAATCATTGACTGTCAATCAATGGTCAGCGTACGCCGAGACTGGTGGAGGGCGAAACCACGTGCGGGCTACAGGTGGGCGAGTGCCTTCGTCACGTCGAGGGCGGGGTCCAGTTCGTGCGCACCGCGCAGTGCGCCGGCGAGCAGCGCGCAGAACGCCTCCACCAGCGCGTCGAGCCCGAACGGCCGGTCGGCACGCAGCCAGTCGGCCGTGAGGCGTACGGCGCCGTCGGCGAACGAACGCAGCGTCGCGGCCACTGCGGGGCGGTCCGGGTCGAGACCGAGCAGTCCGGCGAGCACCCGCAGGTTCCGGTCGCGCAGGCCGGCGAACGCCTCGTCCCGGCCGGCGGCGAGGACCAGGTTCAACGCCAGGTCGGGGTGCGCGGCGAGGAAGGTGACGAACCCGCGGAACCGCGCCCGGATCCGGTCGGGCACCGCCGCCGGCTGCTCGGCTTCCTCCGCTTCGCGCAGCTGCTCGTAGACCTCGGCCACGGCGGCGACGTACGCGCCTTGCTTGCCTTGGAAGTGGTGCGACACCAGCCCGTGCGCCACGCCGGCGGCGCGCGCGATGTCGCCCACGGTCACCTCGGCGTAGGGCCGCCGCGAGAACTCCGCCAACGCGGCTTCGAGCAGCTTCTGCCGGGTTTGCTCGGCAGCGGCCTGGCGCGCGGTCGGCGGCTTCTCGGGGCTCACGGACCGTCACGGTACTGCAGGCGACCGACGGCGGCGTTCGCGGTCACCGCGGCAGTGGCGAAAAATGCGATTCTTTTTCGCGCAAAGAATCGTGGCGAATGGCGTGGGTCAGGCTTCGGCGACAGCGAGACCGCTCACGCACAAGCCGGCGGTGGCGAATCCGCTCACAACATGACCGAGAATCCTGCGAAGGCGAAACATGGTCATTTCCTCCCTGTCGATCCCGGTCGGCCGTCCGGCCCTTCGTGATCGACGCTAACAGGAAACGCGGGCCACGCCTCGCCTGAAAACGATCTTGCACGCTTTCGTGCCCCTGCCGCCCTTTCCGCTCACGCTCCGTCGTGGACGAGTGCTTTCCCAACCGGACGCCGGAGGAGACCCCACGGTTTGAATACCGCGATCAAATAGGAGAACAGCAGCAGGCTCGGCGCCACGAACACCGGGTACAGCAGATCCACCGGGCGCGCGGCGGCTTCACCGGCCATCAGCGCCCGGGCGTAGCCGGCGGCCGCGTCGACCCCCGGCCGCAGTGCAACCAGGATGAGCACCGCCATCAGCACGTTGACCGCCAGTTTCGCGGCCACCCACCAGTACCGGACCAGGCCGTACTTGCTGCCCAGGCCGAGCACGACGCCGGTGGCGAGCGTGAGCAGGCTCGCGGTGAACATGGGCCACACGGCGAAGAACTCCAGCGCCTGCAACGAGGTCACGATCACGGCCGGGTCGTCGGTCAGCAGGGCCGTGCACGCGAGGATCCCCAGCGCGAGGTCGAGGCCGAACCACGCCGCCCCGGACACGATGTGCCCGACCAGGTACCACTTCCGGGTGCGCGCGCCGAGCCGCCACCCCTGTCCGGTCGCCATGCCGCCTCCTCCGTCGATGGCCCGTGCTGTGCGTCCATCGTCGGGGGGAGGCGGGCGGGCGTCGTCCGTCGAGCTGCGGTACTTCGGCGTACTACTGCGTGCGTACGCGGGTGATGCTCGCGCCGGCTCGGTCCTGTGTAGAACGTTCTGGTGCGGCTACGCGGCCGGCGCCTCGATGTCGTCGTACACGCGGACCGCGCTCAGCAGCCCGTCGGGGCCGCGGTCGAAGACGCACACCCCGGCCTGCGGCGGCACGTCGTGCCGGCCCCAGCCGACGCAGTTGTACTCGAGGACGCAGCGCACGCCGTCGTCGGTGACCACGCACGGTTCCAGGTGGACACCGCCGGCGGTGAACGTCTTCGTAAAGAACTCGCGCAGCTCGCCGGGGCCGGTGTGCTGCGTGTGCGTGCCGATGGGCTCGCGCAGGTAGCCGATGGGGGCGAAGGTGCCGACGATCGCGTCGGTGTCACCGGCCGCCAGCGCCGCGAGGTAGTGCCCGACGACGTCGCCGAGCGGGGTGTCGGCGGAGGCGAGGATCGGCGGCCGCAGGTGCCGACGCCCGTCGACCGGCCACTGGCTGCAGTAGGTGCGGAAGACCACGGACCGCTCGGTGGCCGACTCGGCGACCACCGCCACCGGCCAGGCCACCTCCTGCCCGTCGCCGCCGAGCCACGCCAGCAGCTCGACCACGGCCCGCCCGCCGACGCGCGTGGTCGCGATCGTCTCCGCGCGGGCGTGCTGCTCGCCCAGCCAGACCTGGTTCACGTGGACGAAGTGCCGCAGCTCCTTGCGGCTGCGGATCTCCCCGGCCCGAGGGTCGAACACCGCAACCTCGCCGGGCCAGACCGTCTCGAGCGTGTGCGCGTCGCCGTCGGTCAGCGCCGCGAAGAACTGCCCGACGGGATCCGCGTGCCCTTCGACGCGCGTCTGCTTGCGCGCCAGCTCGGCCGCGTTGACGAAGTCCGGGAACCACGGCATCTCGACCCACGCTCCTTCTCCCGAGCGGACACCCGGACCCCACCCTGCCGTGTCGAGCGCCGCGGCGACAGTCCCGAAGGGTTGACTTCACCCGGTGTATAACGCCCTACACGGCGCGGCGGTGATCCTCGTCCGGGTCAGAGGCCGGTCAACCGCGTCAGACCGGCGAACCCGTCTTCGGTGCCGGGCCAGTGGGCCCGGACGGCGTCGATCCCGGCGTGGCGCACGACGCTGCGCAGCACGAGGGTGACGACGATGGCGTCGTCCGCGTAGCCGAGCACCGGGATGAAGTCCGGGATCAGGTCGATCGGCAGCGCGAGGTAGAGCAGCAGCAGACCGAGCCGCACCCGCACGCCGCGGGGGAGGTCCCGGTCGGCGGCCAGGCGGCGGATCAGCCGCAGGACGTCGGGAAGCAGGCGCAGCGCCTCGCGCAACAGGTCGCCGCGCGGGCGGGCCACGACGAGCACGGCCACGAGGGCGAGCCACAGCACCAGCACCCCGGCGGCGATCCCTAGCAGCAGGTCCCACCAGAACGAGCCGGTCACCGGTTCGGGCCGGGATCGTCGGGGGCGAGGTCAACCATCACGGCCTGATGTTACGGAAGCGCAATTCAGGACCGCAGTCGGCGGTTCTTGATCCCGTACTGCGCCATCTTCCGGTAGATCGTCGCGCGGCCCATGCCGAGCTCGGCGGCCGCGCGGACGACGGTGGCCCCGGGCTGGGCGAGGCAGCGGACGATCTCGTCGCGTTCCATCGCCTGCAGGCGGCTGAGGCGGTGGCCCGTGGTGGTGAACACCTCCGGCGGCAGGTGGTGCGTGTCGACGGTGTCCGCGCGGGCGGCGGCCTCGGCGACGACGCGCCGGAGCTGCTTGGCGTTGTCGGGCCAGTCGTGGGTCGCCAGGGCGCGGGCGGCGGCGGGGGTGAAGGAGACGGCGCGGCCGCGGGCGCGGTGGGCGAAGTGGTGGGCCAGGGGGAGGATGTCGTCGGGTCGCAGCCGCAGGGGCGGGAGCTCGACGACGGTGTCCACGAAGGACAGCAGCGGCTGCGGGATGGCGGCGGAATCCGTTGCGGTCAGGACGAAACCGGTCGGGTGGCCGGTGAAGCGGGCGGCCAGCTCGCCGGCGGCCCAGGCGGGCAGGGCGTCGACGCCGGAGACGATCACGCACGTGTCGGCCTTGCCGACCTCCGGGGCCCACATCGCGAGCCACGCGTCCACGTCGTCGGGCGCGGGCGGTCGTGCGTTGAGCACGCGCTCGCGCGGGCGCAGCTCACGACGGGCCAGCGCGGCCAGCGCCGTCTTGCCGGCGCCCGGCTCGCCGACCACCGCGACGGTGCGGCCGCGGCCCATCGTGTCCATCGCCTCCAGCAGCGCGTGCTGCCACGCGGCCGAGAGCTCCGGCGGGTCGATGCGGTCGGCGTACACGCGGAAGACCTCGCCGCGCGGGGCGGGGCGCGGGCGGCGGCCCGAGGCGCGCGCGAGCATCAGCGAGGAGGTGTGGCCGGCGGCCGTCTGGGCCAGCGCGAGCAGCAGGCCCGAGGACTGCTCGGACCACGTCGTGAGGTTCACGCTGCCCGCCAGCGCGCCCGTGATCGGGTCGGGCACGGGCACGGCGGCGCACGTATAGCCGCGCAGGCTCGTGCAGTAGTGCTCACCCGCGCGGACCAGTGACGGCGCGCGATCGGCGAGCGCCAGGGCGAGGCCGTTGGTGCCGGCGTTGCTCTCCGCGTAGGAGAACCCCGGGGCGAGGTGCACCCGATCGAGCGACCGGGTCATCCCCGGGTCGCCGCACAGCCGGCTGAGCACCAGGCCTTCGCTGTCGGTGAGCATCAGGCTGATGGGTTCGTCGGCCAGCGTCGCGTGCAGGCCGCGCAGCACCTCGTTGCCGCATTCGAACAGCAGCGAGCCCGTGTCGACCGTGGCCGTGAACACGGGTTTCACCTCGTCGTCGGGCACCCCGTAGCGCGCGCTGCGCCGCCAGGACGCCCGAAGCCTCGGCGTGGTGTCGCCGCGGGGCTCGAGCCCGTCACCGCGTGTCATGCCACCTCCCGGAAGACGCCACACTGCGTCTCGGCCGTCTGTGCGTCCGGCTTGGGCAAGGCTAGAAGACCCAGGGTAGCCGCCGCCGCACTCTCGTGTCTCAAATCGAGACAGCAAGGGCCACCTCATCCGGCAATGATCGCCCTAAGTTCCGGTCTTGACGTGCCGATGTGGTCACGAATGCGGAGGAAAGCCCATGTACACCAAGGACGGCGAGAAGTACTTCATCCTCGATGCGCACGTCGCGCTCTGGGACGCCCGGCCGGAGAACCAGCGCAACATCCACGGCAAACAGTTCATCGACTGCTTCTACGACTACCACCGCAACCTCAGCCCCGAGTCCGAGGTGTGGTCGTACGAGGACTACCTCTACTACGGTGGCGAGCGGCTGATGAAGGACCTGTTCACCGACGGGTACGTGGACCACGCCATCTTCCAGCCCGCGGCCCTGCCCGCCTTCTACAACAACAACTTCGGGCAGACCGACGAGGCGTTCGCGCTGGCGCAGAAGCACCCCGACAAGCTCACCTACAACCACTGCTGGGACCCGCGCTACGGCGAGGACGGCCTCAAGCAGCTGCGTGAGGACGCGAAGCGCTTCAATCTCAAGGGCGCGAAGCTGTACACGGCCGAGTGGTTCGGCGACTCGCGCGGCTGGAAGCTCGACGACAAGTGGAGCTACAAGTACCTGGAGGCCGCGCAGGAGCTGGGGATCAAGAACATCCACATCCACAAGGGCCCGACGATCCGGCCCCTGGACCGCGACGCGTTCGACGTCGCCGACGTGGACAAGGTCGCCACCGACTTCACCGAGCTCAACTTCGTGATCGAGCACTGCGGCCTGCCCCGGCTCGAGGACTTCTGCTGGATCGCCACGCAGGAGCCGAACGTGCACGCCGGCCTCGCGGTCGCGATGCCGTTCATCCACACACGGCCGCGGTACTTCGCGCAGATCATCGGCGAGCTGCTCTACTGGCTCGACGAGAACCGCATCCAGTTCTCCAGCGACTACGCGATCTGGACGCCGAAGTGGCTCGTCGAGAAGTTCGTGGACTTCCAGATCCCCGAGGACATGACGGAGTACGCGCCGCTCACCACGGAGATCAAGAAGAAGATCCTGGGCCTCAACGCCGCGGCTATGTACGACATCCCGGTGCCCGAGGAGCTGCAGGTGAAGAACCCGCCCGCGGAGGCGAAGGCCGAAGCGGCGGCGGTTGCCTGATGCCCGATCTCGAAGAGCTGGCGCGCAGTGCGCTCGACTCGGTCTACGACCCGGAGCTCGACGAACCCATCACCGATCTGGGGTTCGTGCGTTCCGTGGCCGCGACCGAGGACGAGCTCACCGTGCACCTGCGGCTGCCGACCTCGTTCTGCTCGCCCAACTTCGCGTACCTCATGGCTTCGGACGCGAAGGACGTGCTCACCGCCCTGCCGGGCGAGCGGCGCGTGGTCGTGCAGCTCGACGACCACCACGACTCCGACCTGATCAACCGCGGCCTCGCCGCCGACGCCGGGTACCTCGGCACGTTCGGCTCCGAGGCCGAGAAGGACCTCGACGAGCTGCGGCTCACCTTCCGGCGCAAGGCCCACACGGCCGCCATGGAGCGGGCGCTGACGGGCTTGCTGCGCGCGGACAAGGACCTGAAGGAAGAAGATCTGCACGACGTCACGCTCGGCGGCCTGCCCGCGGGCCGCACGACCGACGCGCTGTTGCGGCGGCGGACGGCGCTCGGCCTGAGCGTCGAACCGGGTGAACCGGTGCTCGTCGACGAGCACGGCGAGCCCTACCCGCGTGAGGAAGTGCCGCTGCGGCTGCGGTTCGCCCGGTCGATCCGGATCTCGATCGACGGCAACGCGCACTTCTGCCGCGGTCTGCTTCGCACGCGTTACCCCGGGTCGGAGACCGACCAGACGACCCGGCCGCACGACCCGTCCGTTTCGGCTGTCGCCGGTGAGGAGGCACGAGCTTCGTGAAGGCTGTCCAGGTCGTCGGGTACGACGAGAAGCTGCGCATGACCGACGTTCCCGAACCCGAGGTGACCGGGCCGCACGACGTGCTCGTGCGCATCGGCGGGGCGGGCGTGTGCCGTACCGACCTCCACATCCTCGAGGGGCAGTGGGCGGAGAAGTCCGGCGTCACGCTGCCTTACACGATCGGGCACGAGAACGCGGGCTGGGTGCAGGCCGTGGGCTCCGCCGTCACGAACGTGGCCGAGGGCGACAAGGTGATCGTGCACCCGCTGATCACGTGCGGGCTGTGCCCCGCGTGCCGGCGCGGCGACGACGTGCACTGCGAGAACAGCCAGTTTCCCGGCATCGACACCGCCGGCGGCTACGCGCAGGTGCTCAAGACGTCGGCACGCAGCGTGGTCAAGCTCGACGACTCGCTGGAGCCTTCGGACGTCGCGGCCCTGGCCGACGCCGGCCTCACCGCGTACCACGCGGCGGCCAAGGCCTCGCGTCGCCTTCACCCGGGCGACAAGTGCGTGGTGATCGGCGCGGGCGGGCTCGGGCACATCGGTATCCAGGTGCTCAAGGCGATGACCGCGGCGGAGCTGATCGTGGTCGACCGCAACGCCGACGCGGTGAAGCTGGCCGAGTCGATCGGCGCGGACCATGGTGTGGTCGCCGACGGCGGCCACGTGGCGGCCGTGCAGGAGCTGACGGGCGGCCACGGCGCGGAGGTCGTGGTCGACTTCGTCGGCGAGGGCGGCGCGACGCGCGACGGCGTGGCGATGCTGCGCCGCGCGGGCGACTACCACGTGGTGGGCTACGGCGAGAACATCAACATCCCGACGATCGACGTGATCTCCACCGAGATCAACTTCATCGGGAACCTCGTCGGCTCCTACACCGACCTGTGCGAGCTGATGGTGCTGGCCGCGCAGGACAAGGTGAAGCTGCACACCACGAAGTACTCGCTCGACAACTTCCAGCAGGCCCTCGACGACCTCGATGGCGGCCGCATCCGCGGGCGGGCGATCCTGGTCCCGTGAGCGCGGCCGTCCACAGCGGACGCGCCCGCGGCGGCGCTACGCTGCTGAGGGCACGAAGGAGGAACAGATGATCTTCATCACCGTGAAGTGGCAGATCAAGCCGGAGTACGCGGACCGGTGGCCGGAGCTCTCGCGGGAGTTCACCGAGGCCACGCGAGCCGAACCGGGCAACAAGTGGTTCGACTGGTCCCGCAGCCTCGACAACCCGAACGAGTACGTCCTCGTGGAGGCCTTCGCCGACGACGCGGCCGCGGCGCATGTCAACGCGGACCACTTCAAGAAGGCGCAGGCCGACTTCCCGCAGTATCTGCAGAAGACCCCGGACATCATCAACACCACTCTCGACCAGGACACCTGGTCGGAGCTGGGCGAGATGAAGGTCGGCTGAGGCGCTCGAACACGACGACGGCGGTGGACCCCTGGGCGGGTGCGCCGCCGTTGTCGTCTGCCGCACCCTCTCGATCGAAGGTGGCGTGTCTGTGACGATCGGAACGAACGCGGGATGGTCGTGCTGTGGTCGGGACCAGCCGGTGGCGCGAGTGAACCGGATCATCGCGACTTCGCCCGACGGGCGGACTCGACGGCTTGGTCGGCGTCGGTACACGGGGACTCGACGTTCCGGCCGGCACGGTCCTGTCGGACTTCGACGACACGCACCTGGTCTTCGCCGCGCTCAGCGCCCGCGACGTGCCCGTGCATTTCGCGAGGACCATCCCTGAGCTGCTCGACCTGATCCGGCAGCCGCGCTTCGGTCGCGCCGCCGGGGGAGTCGGCGCTGCGCGGGAGCCTCAAGGCGGCCGGCTCGCCGATTTGACGGTGTGGCCGGGAGATCCGCTGACCCGCGCCGTCGGGGAACTGCGGGCACTCGTGCCGATGCACAAGGTCCTCGGCGGCCGGACGATCCACGGCGGGAGCTGAGCAGCGGCGGCGGTGCGAGCGCGTCCGGGGTAGGCAGGACGGGTGCGCGTCTCGGTGCTCGACACCTCCCCGATCGTGCGAGGGGCCACGGCTGCCGAGGCCCTGCACCGCACTGTGGACCTCGCGGTGCTGGCCGACGAGCTCGGGTACCACCGCTACTGGGTGCCCGAGCACCACGGAATGCGCGGGATCGCCGGCTCGGCGCCGGCGGTGGTCGTGGGGCGGCTCGCGGCGGCGACGAGCCGGACCCGGGTGGGTGCCGGCGGGGTGCTGCTGCCGAACCACGCGCCGATCGTGGTGGCCGAGCAGCTCGGCACGCTGGCGGCGTTCCACCCGGGCCGCATCGACCTCGGGCTCGGGCGGGCGCTCGGCGGTCCTCGCGCCGCCGCGGACGCCGTGCGCGGCGAGCGGGAGCGCTCGGCGAAAACCTTTGCGGAACAAGTGAAAGAGCTGCTGGGCTACTTCGCCGCGACGGGTCCGTCCGCCCGGTGCCCGCGGTCGGCAACACGCCGGAGGTATGGGTGCTGGGGTCGAGCCCGGCCCGGCGCGCGGGTGGCTGCCGGGCTCGGGCTGCCCTACGCGTTCGCCCACCACCTCAACGCTCGCGACGCGTTCGAAGCGCTGCTGTCCGACCGGGAGATCACCGTGCGCCCGACGCTGCTGAGCGTTGCCGTGATCGCGGCGGACACCGACGAACACGCGGAGTGGCTCGCGGGACCCGAGCGACTGAAGATCCTGAGCCGGCACCACGCCCGCCGGATTCTGTTACCCGACCCGGAAACGGCCGCCGCGCACCCGTACACCGAGGCCGGCCGCGCGGAGCTCGAGGCGCGGTGCGGCCACCTCGTGGTGGGTTCGCCTTCGACCGTGCAGGAGCGGCTGCAGGGCCTGCGAGACCGGACGGCTCCGCACGAGCTGATGATCACCACTCCCGTGTACGACCACGCGGACCGGCGGCATTCGTACGAGCTCGTCGCCGACGTCGTGAACCGGCTGCTGCCCGCGCACAGCGACTAGGTCGACGGTCCACTGTGGTCAGAGCGGCCGTCGCCGCCGGGCCGTCTCGGAGGGCAGCTCGCCGAACCGCGCGCGGTACTCCTGCGCGAACCGGCTCAGGTGCGTGAAGCCGCAGGAGGACGCGATCTCGGCCACCGTCCGGTCGGCGCCGAGCAGGGCGCGGTGCGCGCGGCCGAGCCGGATGTCGCGCAGCAGCGCCGTCGGCGTGGGAACGGCTCGCCCCCGCGGCGATCTGCCTGACCGAGCCGGACGTCGTGCAGGAAAGACGAATCCATCGCGTGCTTCGGCAAGAGGCGTTCAACACGATCGTCGGGCTCACCGCGGGCGGGTGAGGCAGACTCGCCGACGCCGCTCGGAGAGGAGTGTCATGAGCGTGACCACGGGAAGCACCGGCGTCGACGGCGGGCTGTTCCGCGAAGCCATGGCGGGGGTGTGCGCGCCGGTGTCCATCGTGACGACGCTGCACGACGGGGTGGCCCACGGCACCACGGTCAGCGCGTTCGCGTCGCTGTCGGCCGATCCGCCGCTGGTCAGCGTCGCGCTGGACACCGGTTCGCGGCTGCCGGCCCGCGTGCGGCTTTCGGGCCGGCTCGGGATCAACGTGCTGACGCGCGAGCACGCCGGCCTCGCCCTGGCCTTCGCGGGCAAGGGCGATCGACAAGTTCGCCAGCTCGAGTGGTCTCTGGAAGACCGGCTGCCGCGGCTGCCCGGTGCGGGCTGGCTGGCCTGCACCGTGGCCGATCTCGTGCGCGGTGGCGACCACGTCGTCGCGTTCGCGCAGGCCACGTCGGCGGTGCCGCGGCTGGCCGAGCCGCTGACCTACCACAACCGGGCGTTCGGAACGCACCTGCCGCAGCAGGTCGGACGAGAGGAGAAGGCGTGAAGGTCGTCATCGGTGCGGAGCTTCGGCCGGCGCTGGTCGAAGCCGAGGAGCTGACGTCACTGTCGGTCGAACGAGCCGAGGGAGTGACCGAAGCCGACGTCGACGCGGCGTTGCGCGGCGCCGGCGCCGGCACCGCGGCCGGCGGGCACGCGTGGCTGTCGGTGGCGTGGCTGCGGGGTGAAGGACCCGGTCACGATCCACAGTGGACGGAAGCGTTCGGGAAGATGATCGTTTACGCTGAAAGCAAGGGCTGGACCGATCCGCAACGGGACGCGGTGCGGGCCCACCTGTCGTGATGGGGACGGCGTGAAGGGGAAGCGGATGCCGGACGCGATCGTGATCGGCAGTGGCGTCAACGGCCTGGTGGCGGCGGCCGAACTGGCCGGTGCGGGCTGGTCGGTGACGCTCGTGGAGCGCAACGACCGGCTCGGCGGGTTCATCGCGAGCGAGGAACGCACGCTCCCGGGCTACGTGCACGACACGTTCTCCTCCTGGCATCCGCTGTTCGTCTCGGGCGGCGCGTACGCGGCGCTGGGGGAGGAACTGCACCGGCACGGGCTCGTCTACCGCAACGCCGACGGGCCGCTCGTCGCGAGCATCGCCGACGACGGGCACGCCGTGGTCGCGCACCGCGAGCCGGAGCAGACCGCGGCGGAGTTCGCGCACGCCGAGGACCGCACCCGGTACCTGAAGGCGTTGCAGGACTTCCTGGACCACGCCGGCCCGGTCGGCGGGCTGATGGGTTCGGAGCTGCGCTCGCCTCTGTTGCTGAAGCACGCCGGCGGGCTCGCGCGCGGCCTCGGCCGCACGGGGACCGAACGCTGGCTGCGTGACTTCGTGAGCAGCGGCCGTTCGTGGTGCGCGCGGGAGTTCACCGGCTCCGAGGTCGACCACCTGTGGATCCCGTGGCTGCTGCACGCGGGCTTGGCACCCGACCAGGCCTCGGGCGGGTTCCTCGTGCCGGTGCTGGCGGCGACCATGCACGGGTTCGGCCTGCCCGTGGTCGAGGGCGGGGCCGGACGGTTCGTCGAGGCGTTCCGGTCGCTGCTCGAAGCCCGGGGCGTGGAGATCCACACGGGCGCGCCGGTCGAACGCATCCTCGTCGAGGGCGGCCGCGCAGTCGGTGTCGTGGCTGGCGGGAAAACCTTGCGGGCCACATGGGCCGTCGTCGCCTCAGTGACGCCGACGGCCCTGTACGGCGAGCTGCTGCCGGCCGGGTCCGTGCCCGAGCAGGTCACCGACGAGGCCCGGCGCTTCCGTTACGGCCGCGCGGAGCTGCAGATCCACGTCGCCCTGTCCGCGCCGCTGGACTGGCGCGACGAGCGGCTGCGCGAAATCCCGCTCGTCCATGTCTCCGACGGTTCGGCGAGCACCGGCATCGCCTGCGCCCAGGCGGAAGCCGGCCTGCTGCCGGACCGCCCGACGATCGTCGTCGGCCAGCAGTACCTGCTCGACCCGTCACGCGTCCCAGAGGGTGCGGCCGCGTTGTGGTTGCAGCTGCAGGAAACGCCGTTCGCCCCGGTCGGTGACGCGGCGGGGGAGCTCGACGTCACCGGCGGCTGGACGTCGCGGCTCGCTTCCGCCTACGCCGACCGCGTGCTGGACCGGATCGCGCGGCACGCGCCCGGGCTGCGGGACAAGGTGCTGGCCGTCGACGTGATCACCCCGCCGGACCTCGAAGCGGCGAACGTCAACGCCGTCGCCGGCGACCCGTACGGCGGCGCCGCCGAAGTCGATCAGAGCTTCCTCTGGCGCCCGTTGCCCAGCGCGGCCCACCACCGCACGCCGGTGCCGGGGCTGTGGCACATCGGCGCGTCGACGCACCCGGGAGCCGGGCTCGGCGGCGGCTCGGGCCACCTCGTCGCCCAGAGCCTCACCACGCCTTCGCGCGTGGAGACGGCGAAGGCCATGCTGACGTCGTGGTTGAGGGGCTCGCGCACCTGAGCGCGGGTCGGCGACGGCGGGTGCGGCGGCCGGGAAACCGACCTAGCATCAGCGGTCACGGCGGCAGGCGGGAGACGGCATGGCGGCCGGCAGCGAACCCCTCGGCACCCCGCCCGCGAAGGCGGTCCTGCGCCGCGCACGGGCGATCCTGCGGTCGTTCGACGCGAGCTCGTCCGTGCTCGGGATCAGCGAGCTCGCCCGCCGCAGCGGCCTGCCGAAGGCGACGGTCCACCGGCTCGTGCAGGAGCTCGTCGAATGCGAGCTGCTGGAGCGCGACGGGCACCGCTACCGTCTCGGCACCTGGCTCTACGAGCTCGGCCAGCGCGCGCCCGCACACCGCTCGCTGCGCGTGGTCGCCGCGCCGTTCCTCGACGATCTGGCGCACGTCACGCAGGAGACCGTGCTGCTGGTCGTGCCCGGTCAGGGCGGGATGCTGTTCACCGAGAAGTACGTCGGCAGCCGGGGCCGCGGCCGCGTCGTCACGCAGCTCGACGGCCGCGTCCCCCCGCATTCCGCGGCTTCCGGCAAGGCGATCCTCGCGTTCGGCCCGCCCGAGCGTGTCGACGAGCTGTGCGCCACGACCGGTTCCGAAACGCAGCCGCCGCTGGACGAGCGGCGGTTGCGCGCCGAGCTCGCCGAGATCCGCCGCCGCGGCTACGCCGTGTCGCACATCGAGCCGGCCCCGGGCTACGGCGCCATCGCGGCCCCGGTCTGGTCCGACGCGACCGTGGTCGCGGCCCTGAGCATCGTGGCGCCGGGTGACCGGCTCGACATCGGCCGGTTCTCGGCCGCGCTGCAGCTGGCCTGCACTGCGTTGACTCGCCGCCTCCGCGGCTCTCGCGCACAAGCGTTCCGCTGACTGGACCGTTGGCCTTCTGCGTGCCGCGGCGCCGTCGCACCATGGCCGCTCCCCATCGGGACGCGCGCCGTCCCGGCACCCGAGGAGGACCAATGGCGGACTCTCTTCACCCACCGCGGCAGTCGATGCGCCGCGTCGTGCTGGCGAGCCTTATCGGCAATGCCCTGGAGTGGTACGACTTCTTCCTCTACGGCACCGCCGCCGCGATCGTGTTCAACAAGCTGTTCTTCCCGGCGGTCGATCCGATCGCGGGCACCATCGCCGCGTTCGGCACCTACGCGCTCGGCTTCGCTGCTCGGCCCATCGGCGGCATCATCTTCGGCCACTTCGGTGACCGCATCGGCCGGCGCGCGATGCTCGTGACCACCCTGACGCTGATGGGGCTCGCGACGGCGCTGGTCGGCGTGCTGCCGACGTACCAGCAGATCGGGCTGTGGGCACCGATTCTGCTGACCGTGCTGCGGATCGTGCAGGGCATCGCGGTCGGCGGCGAGTGGGGCGGCGGCGTGCTGCTGATCAGCGAGAACGCCGACCCTAAGCGGCGCGGCATGCAGACGGCGCTGGGCCAGAGCGGCGTCAGCATCGGGTTCGTGCTCAGTGCGGCGGTGTTCGCGCTGCTCAGCGGGACCACGAGCACGGAGGCGTTCCAGTCGTGGGGCTGGCGGATCCCGTTCCTCGTGGGGGTCGTGCTCATGGTCGTCGGGCTGGTGATCCGGATGAACGTGCTGGAGACGCGGTCGTTCGCCCAGGTGCAGCGGCGTCACGAGACCGAGCGGTTCCCCGTGCTCGCCGCGATCCGCAAGCACCCGCGTGCGGTGGTGGTGTCCTTCGGCGCCCGCCTCGCCGAGAACGGCGGCAGCTACATCTTCCTGGTCTTCGTGCTCACCTACGCGAGCCACATCGGCATCCCGCAGTGGGTGACGTTGGTCGGGGTGATCCTCGGCGAGCTCCTCGAAGCCTTCACGATGCCGTTGTGGGGCGCGCTGTCCGACCGCGTGGGCCGGCGCCCGGTGTACCTCGGCGGCGCGATCGCGATGATCGTGTGGGCGGTGCCGTTCTTCGCGCTGCTGCACACCCGCGAGACCTGGCTGGTGTGGCTGGCCGTCGTGGTCGCCAACGCCGCGTGCCACAGCGCGATGATCGGCGTGCAGGCGAGCTTCTTCAGTGAGCTGTTCGGCAGCGGCGTACGCTACAGCGGGGTCGCGCTCGGCCACGAGCTCGCGTCGGTCCTCGCCGGTGGGCTGTCCCCGCTCATCGCGACGGTGCTGCTGGCGTGGAGCGGATCGTGGTGGCCGGTCGCCGCCTACCTCGGATTGCTGGGTCTCCTCACGGTCGCCGCGCTCGCGTGGGCACCGGAAACGCGGGCCCGCGACCTCGACGCCGTCGGGCAACCCGAGCCCGCGCAGCCGGCGAGCGAGCTCGCCCGATGACCGCGGCTCTCGTCGCCGCGTACGAGCACCCCTACACCCGGCACGCGGGTCCCGGGACGACCACAGAGCACGTGCTCACCGCCGCGTTCCACGGGGTCCTGCGCGAATCCGGCCTGCAGCCGGACGACGTGGACGGGCTCGGCGTCGCCAGCTTCACCCTCGCGCCCGACCACGCGATCGACCTGGCCTGGCGGCTCGGGCTGCGGCTGCGCTGGCTCATGCAAGACCCGCACGGCGGCGCGAGCGGGCTCAACCTCCTGCAGCACGCGGTGCGCGCGGTCGAGGCCGGTGACGCCCGGACCGTGGTCCTACTCGCCGGAGACCACCTCGACCGCCCGGCGTTCTGCGAGCTCGTCGCGAACTACAACCGGGCGACGGCGGAAACCCTGACGCCACTGGGCATTTCCGGCCCGAACGCGCTGTTCGCCATGCTCACTCAGCGGCATATGCGGGCCACGGGGCTGACGGAAAAGGACTACGCGCAGGTACCGATCGCGCAGCGGTGGTGGGCCGGCCGCAATCCCGGCGCCGTGTATCGCGCGCCGCTGGGGCTCGACGAGTATCTGGCCGCTCCCGTCGTCGCGGTCCCGCTGCGCCGCTACGACTGCGTGCCGGTGGTGACCGGCGCGGACGCCGTGGTCGTCACCGCCGCCGCGCGGGGCGCCCGGGCCGAGGTTCGCGCGTTCGGGGCGAGCCACAACCACGACGGGCAGCAGGGCGACGGACTCCACACCGGGCACCACCTGATCGCCGACCGGCTGTGGGCGGACGCGGCGCTCGGGCCGGCCGACGTCGGTCTCGCCTGCGTCTACGACGACTACCCGGTGATGGCCCTGGCCCAGCTGCAGGACCTCGGCCTCGCGCCGGACCCCGGCCGGCTGCTGCACGAGCGGCTCGCCGTCGGCCACTGGCCGCTGAACCCGTCGGGCGGCCAGCTCTCCGCCGGCCAGGCGGGAGCCGCCGCCGGGCTGCACGGTCTCGTCGAGGCCGTGCGGCAGCTGCTGGGGCGCGCGGGCGAGCGGCAGGTGGCCGCCCGCCACGCGCTCGTGACCGGCTACGGGATGGTCCTGCACCGCTACGGCGCCTGCGCCAACGCCGCGATTCTGGAGGGAAAACGATGACGGACTCGCCGACCGCGCGCGTCGAGCAGGTGACCGAGGCGAAAGGCGTCCGCGTGGCGACGCTGCGCACCACGAGCGGGGCCGTGGTCGTCGGCCGGCTCGAGGGCGACGAGGAACCCGGGGCCGACGTCCGCGTGACCGCGGCACCGGAGGGCCCCGGCACGGCGTGGGTGCCGACGGCCCCTCGGCTGCCGGACCGGTCGGAGTCGCTGCGGGCGCTGTGGCCCGACGCGTGCACCGTGCCGAAGCTGCTGACCGGGCAGGCCGAGCGGCACGGGGACCGGCCGCTGGTCGTCTGCGGCGAGATGACGTGGACGTACCGGGACACCGCGGACCGCGCCGCGCGAGCGGCGGGGATGCTCCAACGGCGCGGGGTCGTGGCCGGGGACCGGGTCGCGCTGCTGTGCGGGAACCGGTTGGAACTGCTGGAAATCATGCTCGGCTGCGCGTGGCTCGGGGCGATCGCCGTGCCGCTGAACACCGCGTTGCGGGGCGCGGGACTGCGGCACACGCTGGCCGACTCCGGTGCGCGTGTGCTCGTCGCCGAGCCGCACCTGGTCACCGCGCTGGAGCACGTTGACGTCCCGGAGACGCTGGCGCAGGTCTGGGTGCTCGACGGCCCGGACCACCCCGTGCTCGCCGACGCCGTGCCACCGGTCGACGCCGCACCCGGTGACACGCTGGCCATCCTGTACACGTCGGGCACCACGGGGCTGCCAAAGGGCGTGTGCTGCCCGCACGCCCAGTTCTTCTGGTTCGGCGTCGGGGTCGGCGAATGCCTGGAGATCGGCGCGGACGACGTGCTCTACACCTGCCTGCCGCTGTTCCACATCAACGCGCTCACCGCGTTCTTCCAGGCTCTGCTGACCGGCGCCCGGATCGTGTTCGGCGCGAAGTTCTCCGTGTCACGCTATTGGGCCGAGGCGGCCGCGTGCGGGGCGACGGTGACCTACGTCCTCGGCGCCATGGTGCAGATGCTCCTGGCCGCGCCCGAGTCCGAAGTGGACAGCCGGCACCAGGTTCGGATCGCCCTGGCGCCGGCGACCCCGCCCATGTCCCACGAGCAGTTCCACGCGCGGTTCGGCGTGCGGCTGATCGAGGGGTACGCCTCGACCGAGACCAACATGATGGTCGGGGCTCACGCATCGACCCAACGGCCGGGCTTGATGGGCGTGGTGCTGCCCGACTACGAGGCACGCGTGGTCGACGCGGCCGGGCTCGACGTCCCGGACGGGGAAGCGGGGGAGCTGCTGTGCCGCTCGCGCCTGCCGTACGCGTTCGCGACCGGCTACTTCGGCAACCCCGCCGCGACGGCCGCGTCCTGGCACGACCTGTGGTTCCACACCGGTGATCGCGTGGTGCGCGACGGGGCCGGGTGGCTGCGGTTCGTCGACCGCGTGAAGGACAGCATCCGCCGCCGGGGCGAGAACATTTCGTCGATGGAGGTGGAGCAGGTCCTGGGCGAGCACCCGGCCGTCGCGGCGGTCGCCGTGTTCGCCGTGCCGTCGGAGCTCGCCGAGGACGAGGTGATGGCCGCGGTCGTCACCCGGGCGGAGGTGACGCCGCTGGAGCTCGTCCGGTGGTGCGAGCCGCGGCTGTCGTACTTCGCGATCCCGCGGTACGTCGACCTCGTGGACTCGCTGCCGCTGACGGAGAACGGCAAGGTGCGCAAGGCCGTCCTGCGCGCCCGGGGGGTGAGCGACGGGACGTGGGACCGCGTGGCGGCGGGCTACCGGCTCCTGCGGTGAACCGGAGCCGGTAGCGCCGGCTCACCGCATGAGCCGGCGGGGGTGGTGGAGGAGTTCGCGGACGGTGGCCAGGAACTCGGCCCCGTCCGCGTTCTTCACCGCGCCCGCGCACGTCAGCGACAGCAGCGCCGGCAGTGCTCGTGCGCGGCAATCGGGCCAGTTGCTGGCGGACCGCGGCGGCGATGCTGCCCAGCGACCGGAGTCCGCGTCGTGCACCACGAGGAGAACGGCGCGCTGGCCGCTCCCCCCGTGCACTACAAACGAGCGGCCTTCCTCGACCCGGACGGGGAGCCGGTGGCGTTCCCGGCGGACCTGATGCGCAAGGACGTGGCGCCGGCCCTGTCCGTGGGCCGGGATCTCGGTGTGGCGCCGGAGCTGGGTGAGGTCGCGGCGAGGCGGCTCGACAGCGCGCGCGAGGCGGGTTTCGGCGCGCGGGACCTCGGGGAGGTGCTGCGCGCGTCTCGTCCGGAGGTATGAGACGGCGGCCGAGGTTCGTCCGCGCGGTCGATCTTCGCCGGCGCCGGTTCCGGGAGTCTCGACGCATCGGCACACGAAGGAGATCCCGATGCTGAAGACGGACTTCATCCCCGAGGCGCAGCTGCTTCCGGAGGGCAGGATCACCGGGCTGCCCGCGTGGTATTTCGTGCTCGTGGGGCTGCTCGCGGCGAGCGGGGACCTCACCGTGCAGTTCCAGGACCGGTACCCGTGGGTGGCGTTGCTCCCGCTCGTCGTGCTCGCGGTCCACCTGGTGTTGTGGTCCACGATGCTGGCGCGCCGACGCCGGCTGCTGCGCGCGGTGTGGCGCCGCAAGCAGGCGCTGGGCCTGGTGGCGACGCTGTTCGTGGCGCGGCTGCTCGTGCAGCTCGGCCTCACGCGGCTGACCGACAGCGTCGCGCCGCTGCACAGCTACACCCACCTGACCCTCGGCCTGGTGATGCTCGTGGTGACGACCGTGGGTGCGTGGTTCGACCAGTGGCTGGTGCTGCGCGTGGTGAACAAGGACCGCGCGTGAGCCGTCAGCGGCGGCGCTTCGCGTCCCGGAGCACGCGCTGGGCCGCGAGCCGGCCGGACGTCGCGTTGGTGCCGGCGCCCGGCCAGGTCGCCGCGCCCGTGAGGTAGAGCCCGTCGACCGCTGTGCGGTAGCCGTGGTGGCCCCAGCCGAGCGGGTGGAACACGAAGTTCTGCGGCAGGTGGTGGCTGCCGCCGACGCTGCCGCCGCCGACCAGGTTCGGGTTGGCGGCTTCGAGGTCCGGGGGTGTGTGCACCGCGTACTTCGCGATCCGGGCGGCCCGAAGCGGCCGAGCCGATGGCCGAACGCGTACTCGCGAAGCTCGAGCGCTACGCACCCGGCGCGTCGGCGTAGGTCTTGGCGAGGTCGTCGACGTAGGGCGCGGCGTGGACGTAACCGAACTCGGCGAGGTCCTCGCCGGCGGCCCAGGGGAGCGGGCCGTCGAGAGCGAGGTGGAGCATGAGCGTGGCGGGGCCGTAGCGGAAGTTCTTCGCCTTGCGCCGCGGGGGCGCCGCTGGACGGAGTACTTCGTGGCCAGCACAAACTCGTCACGCCGCCCGTCGAGCAGTTCGCCGAGGCTCGTTTCCGACGAGCCATCGGTGTAGTTGACCGCCGTGTCCAGGAAGGTGCCGCGTTCCCTGCCATTACGGTGGCAGGCACTGCGGACGGTGCGGCAGGGAGCGAACCTCCGTAGGACGGCGAGTACCACCCAAAAGCTACGGGCCGAAGACCTCCGCGTTGTGCTCTCCGACGGACGGCGCAGGGCTCGGGTCGAGGCGCGCGCCGTCGACCACGAGCGGCGACTTCGGCGCCAGGTGCGGGCCGACGCAGGGCTGGTCGAGGGAGGCGAAGAGGTCCTGGTCCGCCAGCTCGGGGTCGCGGCCGACCTCGGCGAAGGTGCGGTAGCGCTGCCACAGGATGCGGTGGGCGTCGAGGGCCTTGGCGGCGTCGGCGTACGGCGTGGTGGCGAACCAGCGGGCCAGCAGCGCCGAGATGAGGTCGCGGTGCTCGAAGCGGGCGGCTTCGCCGGAAAAGTCGATCGCGAGGGAGTCGGCGAGAGCGGCGAACGCGGCGGTGAGGCCCGTGGCGGCCAGCAGCTTCGTCCAGTGGCGTTCGGTCAGCACGACAAGCACGACGGGCACGCCGTCGGCCGTGGTGAAGTCGCGGCCGTAGGTGCCGTGGATGTCGTTGCCGGACTTGGCGCGTTCGTGGTCGGTGACCTGGGCCTCGGTGAGGTAACCGAGGTTGCCCGCGGTGGCGAGGGCGACGTCCTCCAGCGCGACGCGCAGCGACGCACCCCGGCCGGTCCGCAGACGGCGGCGCTCGGCGGCGAGCAGGCCCGTGGCAAGGTACAGACCGGCGGCGAGGTCCCACGCGGGCAGGACGTGATTGACCGGCCCGGGCACGTCGGCCGGGCCCGTGATGAGCGGGAACCCCGTGGCCGCCTGGATGGTGTAGTCCACTGCGGCGCCTCCGTCGGAGCGGCCTTCCAGTAGCACGTGGATCACGTCAGGACGCCGCGCGGACAGTGCGGAGTGCGTGAGCTCGGGATGCCGATCGGTGTTGGTGACGACGACACAAGGTCCACCGTGGACGATCAGGTCCGCCACCCGTTGCCGGTCCGCTTCGGACGCGAGGTCCACCGCGATCGCGCGTTTCCCTTTGTTGAGCCCGGTCCAGTACAGGCTCGTGCCCGAGCCGGCCAATGGCCAGCGCGTGCGGTCGGGCGCGCCGCCCAGCGGCTCGACGCGCACGACGTCGGCGCCCAGCTGGGCCAGGGTCAAGCCGCACAGGGGAGTGGCGACGTAGCTGGAGATCTCGACCACCCGCAGCCCGTCGAGCAGCGCCTCAGGCATCGGCGCCGCCCCGGCCGGTGAAGTCGGGCTTGCGGCGTTCCCGGTGCGACGCCAGGCCTTCGCGCACTTCCGGCCCGGCGAACCCGTAGAACTCCAGCGCCAGCGAGGAGTCGAAGATCGCGCCGGCGATCTGCCGGTACCACGCGTTCAGGCTCTGCTTCGTCCACCGGATCGCGTTCGGCGCGCCGAGCGCCAGCTCCCGGGCGAGGCCGCGCGCGGTGGGCAGCAGCTGCGCTTCTTCGTCCACGCACAGCGAAACGAGGCCGATCCGCTCGGCCTCCTCGCCGGTCATCGGCCGGCAGGTCATCAGGTAGTACTTGGCTTTCGCCATCCCGCACAGCAGCGGCCAGCAGATCGCCGCGTGGTCCCCGGCCGCGACGCCGAGCCGCGTGTGGCCGTCGACGATCTTCGCGGTCTTCGCCACCACCGACACGTCCGCGAGCACCCCCGCCACCAGCCCCGCGCCGACAGCGGGGCCGTGAATCGCGGACACGATCGGCTTGGCGCAGTCGATGATGTTGTAGACGAGGTCCCGCGCCTCCCGCATGGTGCGCGAGCGGGCCTCGAAATCGGTGGTCAGCTTCTCGACCAGGTCGAACGACCCGCCTGCGGAGAACGCCTTGCCCTCGCCGCGCAGCAGCACCGCGTTCACCTCGGGGTCGCGGTCGAACTCGCGCCAGATCTCGGCCAGGTCGCCGTGCGCGGCCTCGCTCACGGCGTTGAGGTTCGGCCCGTCCAGCACCAGCTCGACCACGCCGTCCTCGTCCGGCCCGTCGACCCTCAAGTGCTCGAAACGCGCGTACCGGCTCATGCGGCTCCCTCCGCTCGTGGGTGATCAGAGCTCAGTCTGCACCGTCGGAGCCCAGGAGTTCGGCCACGACGGCCGTGGTCGCGCGCCGCACGGCCTCGCGGTGGCGCTTGAGGCGGGCGGCCGGGTCGTGGCCGGCGGGGGAGCGGATCCCGTGTGGAGTGAGGTTCCACGACTGCGCCAGCGCGAGGGTGAGCATGAGGACGTCGATGCCCTGCTCGTCGTCGACGTTGTGCCCGGTGGAGATCTCCGCGGCCTTGTCGAGGTGGGCGCGCACCTCCGCGGCCGACGCTTCTGGGCGCTCGAGCGCCTTCCACTGCATGAGGCGCATCACGGTCGGCTCGGCGACGAGGTAGTCGAACAGCGCGCCGATGTAGCCGGGCAGGTCGTCGGGCGTGAAGGGGACCAGGTCGGCGAGTACGCCGAGCCGCGCGTCGAGGACGGCGTCGAACAGGGCGTTCTTCGAGCCGTAGTACGCGTAGATGGCCTGCTTGTTCGCCGAGGCCGCGGCCGCGATGCGGTCGACCCGGGCACCGGCGAGGCCGCGCTCGACGAACTCGTCGTGGGCCGCCTCCAGCAGGCGGGCGCGGGTCGCGTCCGAGTCGTACGTCATGGCCCCAGACTAATAAACCAACTGGCTGGTTGACAATCCACGGGGGCCGTGGCTAGGTTTTAAACCATCCAGTTGGTTTCGTATCGGCACAGATTAAACCAACTAGTTGGAACTATCGAGGGAGCGCGACATGGGTACCTGGTTCGTCACCGGTGCGTCGACCGGCATCGGCCGGGCGGTCACCGACCAGCTGCTGGCGCGGGGACACCGCGTGGCCGCCACGGCGCGCCGGCCGGAGACGCTGGCCGACCTGGGACACGCGGACCTGCTGTGGACCGCGCAGCTGGACGTGACCGACACGGCGCAGCTGCGGTCCGTGGTCGACAAGGCGTTCGCGGAGCTCGGCCGCATCGACGTGGTGTTCTCCAACGCCGGCGCCGCGACGTTCGGGGCGGCCGAAGAGCTGTCGGACGAGGCGATCGAGGGGCAGATCGCGCTCAACACCACCGCGCCGATCCAGCTCTTCCGCGCCGTGCTCCCGCACATGCGCGCGCAGGGCGGCGGGCGGTTCGTGCAGACGTCCACGATGGGCGCCCACATCTCCAGCCCCGGCGGCAGCATGTACCACGCGTCGAAGTGGGGTGTGGAGGGCTTCCTCGAGGCGGTGATCGGCGAGGTCGCGCCGTTCGGCGTCGGCATCACGATGGTGGAGCCCGGCGCCGTCCGCACCGGCTTCGGCGCGGCGATGACCGTCGCCGAACCGCGAGACGTCTACGCGGACACGCCCGTCGGCCAGATGCGCCAGTACCTCGAAGGGGCCGGCAACCTCACCGGCGACGCCCCCGGCGACCCGGCCCGCGTCGCGAAGGCCGTGATCGACTCCGCCGGCGTCACCCCGGCCCCGCGCCGCCTCGCCCTCGGCAGTGATGCCTTCGAGGCAATCCGAGCCGCACTGACCGGGCGCCTCGCCGAGCTGGACGCGGGCGAGGACGTGGCCCGCAGCACCGATTTCCCCCGCTGAACCTTCGGTACCCGGGTGCCGAGAAGATCGAAGAGAGCTGGAAAAATGACTGACACCGCACTGCCGTTCACCGCGTCGTCCACTGCCGCCGAGGTGCTCGACGGCGTCGACCTCACCGGCCGCCGTGCCATCGTCACCGGAGGCGCGTCCGGCATCGGCCTCGTCACCGCCCGGACTCTGGCGGCGGCCGGCGCCGACGTGACCGTGGCCGTCCGCGACCCGAAGGCCGTCGAGGATCTGCCCGCCGTGCAGCTCGACCTGGCGGACCGCGCGAGCGTCGCGGCTTTCACCGCCGCGTGGGACGGGCCGTTGCACATCCTGGTCAACAACGCCGGGATCATGGCGCTGCCCGAGCTCACGCGCACCGCCGACGGGTGGGAGCGGCAGTTCGCCGTGAACCACCTCGGCCCGGCCGCGCTCACCCTCGGCCTGCGCGACGCCCTCGCTCGGGCCGGCGGCGCCCGCGTGGTCAACGTCGCGTCCTCGGCCCACCTCATGGCCGCCGTCGACTTCGACGACCCGCACTTCGAGCGCACGCCCTACGAAGCGTGGACCGCCTACGCCCGCTCGGAGACCGCGATGATCCTCTTCACCGTCGCCCTCGCCGAACGCTGGGCGCCCGACGGCATCACCGTCAACGCCCTGCACCCGGGCGGCATCATGACCAACCTGCAGCGCCACCTCGACAAAACGCAGCTCGGCTTCGTCGGCGCCGTCGACGACCACGGCAACGTCCTCGCCGTCCCGCCCGGCTGGAAGACTCCGGGCCAGGGCGCGTCGACGTCGGTGCTGCTCGCGGGTTCGCCCCTGGTCGAGGGGATCACGGGCCGCTACTTCGAGGACACGGCCCTCGCGCCCGTCCAGCCGAATCCGACCCCGGACGGCAAGGGCGTCGCGCCGTACGCGATCGACCCCGCACTCGCGGCGCGGCTGTGGGACGAGACGCGGAAGCTGCTCGGCTGAGGCCGCTGACCACAGTGGACGGTCCGGGACCGGCTAGCGGGCGGCTCCCGGAACTCCGAGCTCTTTCAGGAACAGGTCGTGGAAGCTGAGCCCGAGCACCTGGCGCACGTCGGGCTCGGCCCAGCCGCGGCGGTGAAGCTCGGCGGTGATGCGGGGGAGGCCGGCGGGTCCTTCGAGGCCGGGCACGAACTCGCGCGCGGTGCGGTCGTCCCACGAGCGTTCGTCAGCACGGCGGAGGCTGTCGGAGACCTCCTTGATGAAGTCCGGGCCGAGGCCGACGTGGGCGACGCCGACGACGTCCGCGGCGTGCTCGATGTGGTCGGCGACGCGGGCGACGGTGTGCTCGTGCTCGTCGACGGACTGGGCCAGGACGTTGATCCCCACGACCCCGCCGGCGTCGGCGATCGCGCGCAGGCGCGCGTCGGTGAGGTTGCGGTGGTGGGCGCGCACGGCGAAGGCCGAGGAGTGTGACGCGACCAGCGGCCGGGTGGCGAGCTCCAGCAGGTGGTCGGTCGACGTGGCGCCGAGGTGGGAGACGTCGAGCATGATGCCGAGCTCCTCGCACACCGCCACGGCGTCCACGCCCGCGCTCGTGAGGCGGCCGCCCGTTTCGTCCTCGACCGAGCCGTCGGCGAGCATCGTGCGCCCGAAGTGCGTGAACGACGCCATCCGCACGCCGAGCCGGTGCAGCGTCTCGAACAGGCCGACGTCGAGGCCCACGGCTTCGCAGCCCTCCAGCGCCAGCACGAGGGCGATCCGGCCGTCGGCGAGGGTTTCGCGGATGTCGTCGCCGGTGAGGCACAGCCGCACGGCATCGCGATTGCCGGCCTCGACGCGCTAGGCGGTCTCGATCATCCGCAGCGTCTGGCGCAGCGCGCCTTCGGGGCGGAACTCGGGTTCGAGGAACACCGGCAGCACCTGGAGGTCGACACCGCCGGCGCGCAGCTGCGGCAGCCAGACGCGGCGGAAGTACCCGGCCTGCCGGGCGGCGGGGTAGCGCGAGCAGAGCATGAGCAGGTCGTTGTGCGCGTCCGCGACCAGGGCGTTGTGATGCAGGGCGTCGTGGTGCAGGGCGACTGCTTCGGTCATGACAAGGCACTCCTCGACGGTCCACAGTGGAATCGCCGGCGAGTCTAGGTGTGTGGTGGCTGTGCCGTCACGTGATGATGCTCTGAGAGCACGCCATCAGGACGCTCGGCTCATGATGGCGCTCAGCCGGCGCGCGGCGACCTTGGTCGTCGCGCTGAGCTCGGTCAGGCGGTCCAGTGCCCGGCTCGTCGGCGCGGACACGTTGAGCGACGCGATGATCCGCCCGGTCGCGTCCCGCACGGGAGCGCCGACCGACAGCAGCCCGCCCTCCAGTTCGTCGATCGCCACGGTGCAGCTCTCCTGCCGCTCGTGGTGCAGCCGTTCGAGCACCTCGGACACGCTGCGCAGCGCGCGCGGGCCGAACTCGCCCGGCGGCGTGCGGGCCAGCAGCGCCCGGATGTCGTCGTCCTCGTGGTCGAGGATCAGCGCGCGGCCCGACGCGGTCACGTGCAGGGGCGAGGTTCGCCCGACCCAGCCGCCGGCCTGCACGGTGTGCGGCGAGCGCTCACGCAGGATCGTGAACGACTGGTCGCCCTGCAGGATCGACAGCAGCGCACTTTCGCCCGTCTCGGCGACCACGGCGCGCAGCACCGCCGTGCCGCTGCCGAGCAGGCGCTGGTCACCGGCGCGCGCCGCGAGCACGTGCAGCTGCCAGCCGAGCCGGTACCCGCGCGTCTCGGGGTTCTGCTCGACGAGCCCGTGGGCGGACAAAGCCTTGAGCATCCGCGAGATCTGGCTGCGCTCACGGCCCACGCGGCGGGCGATCTCGGCCCCGGACAGCTCGGGGTGGCGCTCGTCCTCGCCGAGGGTGCGGAGTACGGCGGCGACGCGGCCGACGGTCGAGGTGTCGGAGTTTTCCGTCATGTCTCGACCGTAGTGGTGCTGTGGAAGCTACACAAGTGGTCACCAGAGCACACTGAGACGATTCAGAGTGCTCTCGTGGCAACACCGGTGGCTTCGGCCGGGCATCGGATCGCAGACTCCCCGGCCATGTCCATCACCGCCCCTTCCGGGGCCGCACTGTTCGGCGAGCAGACCCGCAAGGCGCTCGCCCACCTCCCGGCACACGGCCGGCGCCTGGCCGACGTGCCGGCCTTCCTCACCGCGTACGCCCAGGTCAAGGCCGCCGCCGCGCGCGCCAACGCGGAGCTCGGTGCGCTCGACCCCGTCCGCGCCGATGCCATCACCCACGCCGCGGACGAAATCGGCGTGGGGCACCACCGCGACCAGTTCCCGCTCACGCTCGTGCAGGGCGGCGGCGGGACCTCGACCAACATGAACGTGAACGAGGTCCTCGCCGCCCGAGCCGAGCAGCTGCTGCGGGACTCGGGCGAGCCGCTTTCCGTGCACCCCAACGATCACGTCAACCGGTCGCAGTCCACCAACGACACCTATCCGACCGCGATGGCGCTCGCGCTGACGGAGCTGGCCGAACCCGTCACGACAGCGCTGAGCCGCCTGGCCGACGCCTTCGACGCGCTCGCGGCCGACCAGGGCGCGCTCGTGCGCCTGGGCCGCACCTGCCTGCAGGACGCGGTCGTGCTCACCGTCGCCCAGACCCACCACGGCCACGCCCACGCGATCCGCCGCACGCGCGATGTCGTGAACCAAGCCGTGGCGGCCCTGGCGGAGGTCCCCCTCGGCGCCACCGCGGTCGGCACGGGCATCGGCAGTCCCGCCGGCTACGCGGAGCTGGCCGTGCGCCACCTCGCCGAGCTGTCCGGACGTCCGCTGAAACCGGCCGAGGACTACTTCGACGCCCTGGCCCACCTCGACGCCTACGCCGCCGTCGCCGCCGCGCTCGTCCGCGCGTCCGGCGCGCTCGGCAAGATCGCCCGCGACCTGCGCCTGCTGTCGTCCGGCCCGGTCGGCGGCCTCGGCGAGGTTCGGCTGCCGGAGCTGCAGGCGGGCTCGTCGATCATGCCCGGCAAGGTCAACCCCGTGGTGCCGGAACTGGTGCTGCAGCTCGGTTTCCGCGTCCGCGGGGCCGCCGCGACCGTCGACGCGGCCGCCGACGCCGGCGAGCTCGAGCTGAACGTGATGGAACCGGTGGTCCTCGACGCGCTCGTCGGCGCGTTCGAAGACCTCACCGCCGCGGCCACGATCTTCCGCGAGAAGTGCGTGGCCCGGTTGCAGTGGGACGAGGAAGCCGTGGCGCGCAACGCCGCCGGCGCACTCGACGAGTACGTGACCCTCGCGACCACGGCGGGCTATCGCACCGCCGTCGGCGCGGCCACCTCCGCCTCCGCAGGAGAGTCCTCATGAAACCGATGGCACGCACCGAATCCGGCGCCACCGAGCCGGCCGGAGTGGCGAGAATGAGCGCGAAGACCACCTTCGCGTTGTCGGTCGGCACCTTCGTGGAGTGGTTCGATTTCGCGCTCTACGGGTTCTCGACCGCGATCATCGCCACCCAGTTCTTCCCGGGCACCAACCCCACGGCGGCGCTGCTCGGCACGCTGGCGATCTACGGCGTGTCCTTCTTCGCCCGCCCGATCGGCGGCGTGGTGATGGGCCGCGTCGGCGACCGTCACGGCCGCCGCACCGCGCTGGCCGTGTCGCTGGTCCTCATGGGACTGTCCACGGCGCTCATCGGCGTGATCCCGCCGTACGCGACGATCGGCTTCGCCGCACCGCTGCTGCTCACGCTCTGCCGTCTGGTGCAGGGGTTCGCGGCGGCGAGCGAGCTGACCGGCGCCGCGACCTACGCCGCCGAATCCGCACCGGCCGGAAAGCGCGGCCTGTACGTGAACATCGTGCTGTGCTTCGGCAGCGTCGGCACGGCGGTCGCGACGCTGGTGGTGCTGTTGTTCCGCCTCAACGCGGACTTCTACGCTTCCGGCGGCTGGCGCTGGCCGTTCGTCGCGGGCGGGCTGCTCGCGTGCGGCGGCATCTACCTGCGGCTGCGTCTGGCCGAAACCGGTGTGCACCTGCGGACGCGGGAAAAGGCGGCCACCTCGTTCCGGCAAACGCTGCGCCGCCACGGCCGCACGATCGGCGTGCTGATCGTCTTCTACGCGCTCGTCGGCGTCGGATTCCACACGCTGCTCGGGTACATGCCCACGTACATGACCAAGGTCGCGGGCCTGTCCTCGACCACGGCCCTGTGGATCAGCCTCTTCGCGTTCGTCACGTTCGCCGTGTCGTGCGTCGGGTGCGGCGCCCTCACCGACCGGGTGGGCCGCAAGCCGGTGATGATCACGGCGGCCGTCGCGATCCCCGTCCTCACCGTGCCGGCCTACCTGCTGATCGCGGGCGGGAACCTGCCGCTGGTCTGCGTGGCCCAGGCGCTGCTGGTCATTCCGGTCGCCGGCGTCCAGGCCGCGGGCAACGTGACCAACGCCGAGGTCTTCCCGCCCGAGGTCCGCTACTCCGCCGGCTCGATCGCCTACACCTTCTCCTACGCCGTGTTCGCCGGCACCGCGCCGCTGCTCGACGCCGTGCTGCTCGACGCGGGCGGCAAGCTCCTGCCCGCCCTCTACGGCGTGCTGATCGCGGTGATCGCGCTCCCGTTCCTCGTCAAGGGCATCCCCGAAAGCCGCGGCTTCGCCATCGAAACCGGCGCCCGGCCCCTCGCCGGCCAGCGAAAGGAATCCTGACCCGTGGCACCCACCTACCGGCTGGCCTTCGACATCGGCGGCACGTTCACCGACTTCGCCCTGCTCGACACCGAAACGGGCGCGCTCGAGATCTTCAAGTGCCTCACCACACCCGACGACCCGTCACGCGCTTCCCTGCACGGCTCGCGGACGCTGCTGGAGCGCGCGGGCGTCGGCGCCGAGGCGCTGACCAACGTGATCCACGGGACCACCCTGGTGACCAACGCGCTGATCGAACGCAAGGGCGCCAAGGTCGCACTGCTGACCACCGAGGGCTTCCGCGACACACTGGCGCTGCGCACCGAGCAGCGCTACGACATCTACGACCTGGCCCTGTGCTTCCCCGAGCCGCTCGTGCCGCGGTACCTGCGCCGCGAGATCGGCGAACGGACCGAGCACACCGGCGAGATCGTGGCCGAAGTCCGCGAAGCCGACGTGGCCGCGGCCCTCGCGCGGATCCGCGAGGAGGATGCGAAGGACCGCCGTGCCGATCCGGGAGCACCGGAGCTCTCCAGCGTCGCCATCTCGTTCCTCCACTCCTACCGCAGCCCCGAGAACGAGCGCGCGGCGGCGGACCTGGTGCGCAAACTCTGGCCCGCGGCCGACATCTCCGTCTCCAGCGAGGTCGCGCCCGAGATCCGCGAGTACGAACGCACCAGCACCACCGTGGCCAACGCCTACGTGCGCCCGCTGACCCGCGAGTACCTGCGCACGCTCGCCACCGCGTTCGCCGAAACCGGCTACCGCGGCCGGCTGTACCTGATGCTGTCCTCGGGCGGGATCGCGACGGTGGAGACCGTGTCCGAGCTGCCCGTGCGGCTCATCGAGTCCGGCCCCGCGGGCGGCGCGATCGGCGCGGCGCACTACGGCGGCCTGTGCGGTGAGCGCGACCTGATCGCGTTCGACATGGGCGGCACTACGGCGAAGATCTGCCTCATCGAGGACGGCCGGCCCGCGATCTCGCACCAGCTGGAAGTCGCACGGGTGCACCGGTTCAAGAAGGGCTCCGGCCTGCCGATCCAGTTCCCGTCCGTGGAGATGCTGGAGATCGGCGCCGGTGGCGGCAGCGTCGCGTGGATCGACGAGCTCGGCCTCCTCAAGGTCGGTCCCCAATCGGCGGGTGCCGCGCCCGGCCCCGCGTGTTACGGGTTCGGCGGCACTCTGCCGACGGTCACCGACGCGGCCCTCGTGCTCGGCTACCTCGACCCCGCGAGCTTCCTCGGCGGCGAGATGACGCTGGACCGGGCGGCCGCCGAACGCGCGATCGACGAGCACGTCGCCGGGCCGCTCGGCGTGTCCCGCACGGAGGCGGCGTGGGGCATCCACCAGCTCGTGGTGGAGAACATGGCCGCCGCGGCGAAGCTGCACATCGTCGAACGCGGGGGTGACCCGCGGTCCTACGCGCTGCTCGCGTCCGGGGGCGCGGGCCCGATCCACGCCGCGTCGGTGGCCCGGCTGCTGGGCAACGAACGGATCCTCTACCCGCTGGCCGCCGGGGTGCTCTCGGCGATCGGGTTCCTCGTCGCGCCGGTGTCGTTCGAGTTCTCGCGCTCGCAGCCGCAGCTGCTGGACACCACCGACTGGGACGCCGTCGGCCGGCTCGTGACCGAGCTGGAGGAGCAGGGCCGCGACGTGGTCGCCGAGGCCGGGGTGGCACGCGCGGACGTGACGCTCGAACGCCAGGTGTCGGCGCGCTTCGCCGGGCAGATCAACGAGATCTCCGTGCCGCTGCCGGGCGGCGAGCTCGACGCGACGTGCCGCGACGAGGTCCGCACCCGGTTCCTCAAGGCCTACACCGATCTCTACGGCCACGCGCACGACGACATCCCGGTAGAGGTGATGACGTGGCGCGTGGTGGCGAGCGGAAGGCTCGCCGAGGTTGCGGTGGAGCGGCGGAGCGCTCGTGCTTTCGGGGACCCGGTGCCGCAGCACACGCCGCCGGCGTACTGGATCGAGCTGGAGTCCTACGTGGACACCCCGGTGTACGACCGTTACCAGCTGGAGCCGGGGATGAACGTCGCGGGGCCGGCGCTGGTCGAGGAACGCGAGTCCACCGTGCTCGTCGCGCCGGGCAGCACGGCCGTCGTCGACGAGTACCGCAACCTGGTGGTCACCCGAACGGAGGCACAGCTGTGAACCGATCCGTCTTCGACGACCCGATCACCCTGGAAGTGGTGTGGGGGCGGCTGGTGACGCTGGCCGACGAGATGCAGACCGTGCTGCGCCGCACCGCGTTCAGCACCGTCGTGTCGACCGGCAACGACCTCGGCTGCGAGATCATGGACGCCTGCGCCTGGTCCGTCGCCCACGCCGTGACCAGCAACCCGACGTTCAACCTCACCCTGCCGCACCTCACCGCGGCGCTGCTGGACACGTTCCCCGCCGAAACGCTGCGCGAGGGCGATGTGCTGTTCACCAACGACCCGTGGATCGGCGCCGGGCACCTGCCGGACGTGGCCGTGGTGACGCCGTTCTTCAAGCACGGACGCGTGGTCGGGTTCGCGGGGTCCATCGCGCACGTGAGCGACATCGGCGGCCTGCTCAACCAGTCCGAGGCCCGCAGCGTGTACGAGGAGGGCGTGTACTTCCCGCCCCTGAAGCTGTACGACGCGGGCGTGCGCAACGAAGCGGTGTTTTCCACGCTGCGGGGGAGTGTCCGCACGCCGGAGCTGGTCATCGGCGACATCAACGCGATCGTGACCGCGAACTCCGTGGCCGCCCTGCACACCGTCGACCTGCTCGACGAGTACCGCCTCGACGACCTGCAGCAGCTGTCCGACGCCGTGCAGTCCCGCGCGGAGAAGGCGATGCGCGCGACCGTCGAGTCCATTCCGGACGGCACCTACCCGTTCGAGCTGACGTTCGACGAGCTGGACGGCGAGCTGACGCTGGGTGTCGAGCTGGTCGTGTCCGGGAGCGACCTGCTGGTCGACTACGTGCGCGTGCCGCCGCAGCACCCGCACGGCGGGATCAACTCGACGCTGACGTTCACCACCGCGCGCACCACGTACGCGCTGAACTGCCTGCTGACCCCGCAGATCCCGAGCAACCAGGGCCTGTTCCGGCCGGTGCGGGTGCAGGCGCCCTCCGGCTCCGTGCTCAACCCGGTGCACCCGGCGTCGGTGAACGACCGGACGAAGGTCGGCTGGCACGTCATCCCGCTCGTGCAGGGCGCCCTCGCCGGGGTGCTGCCCGAGCGGATCCCGGCGGCGGGCGGGTTCAAGAGCAGCCTGCGGCTCATCGGCACCGGTGCGCACGACGTCGCCGTCAGCTCGCTCGCCTTCACCGGAGGCGGGCTCGGGGCCGGCCACCGCGGCGACGGGGTCGACGCGATCTGCTACCCGACGAGCTCGTCGAGCATCCCGGTCGAGATCTACGAAACCACCACCGCTGCGCGGATCGACCGCAAGGAGCTCGCGCCGGGGACGGCCGGCGCGGGCCGGTTCCGGGGTGGGCACGGCCAGGTGGTGACGCTGCGGCCGCCGCGGGCCGGGAGCGGGCTCACCTTGGCGGCGGGTTGTCACCAGCAAAGTCATCCGCCGTTCGGGCTGGCGGGTGGTCGCGCGGCGCGGCCGACCGAGGCGCGGATCGACGGCGTCGCGGTGCCGGTGTCCGAGACCTCGGCCCGGTTGGCGGCGCTGCCGTTCGACGCCGGTGCTCCGACGGTCACCCTCCGCACGGCCGGCGGCGGTGGGCACGGGTCCCCTGTGGACCGTCCGGTCGAGGCGGTGCTGCGCGACGTGCGTGACGAGCTGCTCTCCGTGGAGGAGGCGCTCGACGTGTACGGCGTGACAGTGGACCTGGAGGCACTGACCGCGACGCGGAACGCCTGATCCTCGGCGTGAGCACTATGTTCCCCAGCGCGTGGTGACTTCCGTGGCGGAGGCTCGCTCCCGGCACTCCGGGGGTGAATCTCCGCCGCGGAGGTGACGATCTCGAAGCAGTCCGATGAGGACAGTCGGTTTCCCCGTTTCCGGGCAGGCCGAAGGGCGTCGCCGACCTCGTGGACCGGCGACGCCCGGTCGGCGCGACCTGGCTGGGACCGCGTGCCGCGCCTGAAATCCGGGTACCCCGTCTCACGGGGATGAAACCTTGGCGCAGCGGGCGAAGCGCTGCCGTCTTCGCTGGTCGTGCTTACACTCGGATGGGTGATGGAGACCTCCGGCGAGACCCGCGATGAAAAGCTCGTGCGGAACGTGAACGAGCTCCTGCAGGAGCTGCGGGTGGCCCAGGCCGGGGTGCAGATCCTGTTCGGGTTCCTGCTTTCGGTGGTCTTCACCTCTCTGTTCCGCGAGGCCAGCGGATTCGAGAAGGGCCTGCACATGGCGGCCGTCGTGCTCGCGGTGGCGGCGACGACGTTGCTCACCGCACCCGCGGCCTGGCACCGGCTGCTGTTCCGGACGGGCAGCCGCGAGCTCATCCTCACCGTGGGCAACCGCGTGGTGGTCGCCGGGCTGGTCTGCCTGGCGCTGGCCATCACCGTGACGGTCGCGCTCATCGCGAGGGTCGTCTACGGCGCGGCGGCGATGTTCGGCGTGGCCGGCTTCGCGCTGTTGCTCTTCGTCGTGTTCTGGGGTGTCGTGCCACGCTTGCTCAGACGCCGGTGAGCCACACCCGGACCCGATCGGCGGAGAGATTTTCAACACCGGTCCCGCTTCCGGGCACAACGGCTACGCTGGGGCGCCTGCGCTGCCACGGGAGGCCGGGATGACCACGTCGGAGAGCGGGCTCGAGAACGTCGACATGAAGGTCGAGGTGCTCGTGATCCCCGTCGCGGACGTCGAGCGGGCCAAGGCGTTCTACACCGGACTCGGCTGGCGGCTGGACGAGACGCCGCCGTGGATCGTGCAGCTGACCCCGCACGGGTCGCCGTGCTCGGTGCAGTTCGGGGAAAACCTCACGGACGCGAAACCCGGTTCGGCGAAGGGGTACGTGGTCGTCTCCGACATCGCGGCGACGCGCGCCGCGCTGGTCGCCGCCGGTGTGGCCGTGAGCGAGCTCGTCCACTTCGGCCCGGACGGGCCGGAACCCGGGCTGGACCCCGACCGCACCAGCTACCGGTCGCAGGCCACGTTCGCCGATCCCGACGGGAACCGGTGGCAACTGCAGGAGATCACCACGCGGCTGCCCGGGCGGGTCGACGCGGCGGAGACGTCGTTCGCGTCGGTGAGCGACCTGGCCGACGCGATGCGCCGCGCCGAGGTGGCGCACGGCGAGCACGAGAAACGCACCGGCCAGGCCGACGCGAACTGGCCGGAGTGGTACAGCCGGTACATGGTGGCGGAGCAGGCGGGCACGGAACTGCCGCTCTGAGGCTTTCACGCGGAGGGCTTTCACGAGGGGGCTGTTCACGAGCACGGAGGACGGATGACGGACGTCGAGCGGGGGCGGGGTCTGGCGGGCCAGACCGTCGTCGTCATCGGGGGCAGTGCGGGGATCGGCCTGGAGACCGCGCGGCTCGCGCGGGCCGAGGGCGCGCAGGTCGTGCTGACCGGGCGCGATCCGGAGAAGCTCGACAAGGCCGCGGCCGACGTCGGCGCGCAGGACACCGCGGCCTTCGACGCGACCGACCCCGCGGCGATGGCCGCGTTCTTCCAGGGCCTGGCCGCCGTCGACCACGTCATGATCACCGCGGGGGCACCGCGCTACGGGCCGCTGCTGGCGATGTCCGCGGCGGAGATCCGCGACGCGTTGAGCGACCACCTCGTGGTCGGCCTCGAAGCCGCCCGCAACGCCGCCCCGAAGATGCCCCCGGGTGGCTCGCTCGTCCTGATGGGCGGCACCGGTGGCCGGCGGGTGAACCGTGCGCTCGGCATCGTGTCCTCGGCCACCGCCGCGCTGCCCCCGTTCGCGGCGACGCTGGCCCTCGAGATCGCGCCGGTGCGAGTGAACCTGATCGCCGCGGGGTTCGTCGACACGCCGTTGTCGGCGTCCCTGCTGGGCGAGAGCCTGGACGACCGCCGCGCCGAACTGCGCGCCACGCTGCCCATCGGCCGCATCGTCACCCCGGTGGACGTCGGTGCGCTCGCCGTGCACCTCATGACCAACACGGCGCTGACGGGTGCCACGTACGACATCGACGGTGGGCAGCAGTTCGCCTTCTGACGCTCGGCCTCCGGCGGTGACCCGGCCGGCGACCATGGTCAGGCGGAGCGGGGCATGGGCAGGCAAATCTCGACTCCGAAGTGCGGATTTGCCCGTCAGTCCATTGAGGACCGTCGAGTCGCGGTGGCGAGGGCCGGGCCCGGCGAGCGGACGGTCGACGAGCCGCTGGTCGGGTGTGGCGATCAGGAGCCTCGGGACCGATCGCGCCGTCGAGATCGTCGGCCGCGCTGGCCCGGCGGGGCGCGGCGCGACGGTGGTGCACGCCGTGGCGGGCGAGGCGCTGCCAGAGCGGCCCGGCGTCGAGGTAGCCGCCGGCGACCCCCAGGACTTTTTCACCACCAGGTGCTGGGGATCAGCGCGGCCAGCCGCGCCGGGCAGCCGTTCGCGCAACGAGATCGACTCGACGTCGGCGAGCCGGCGCGGCCGCGTCGTGGGCGGCCGCCACCGTCGGCCGCGGCGGTCCTGGCAAGCGGTGCCGAGCCCGGACGGCCCGCACCGCGCGGCCGCCGCGGTCCCCCGGCCCGTTGCGCCCGTGTCGCGCACGGGTCGATGGCGGTCCGCCGACGGTGCACCGCCACGCCGAAGAATGATGCTTGGGGACGGGGAGTGGGTCGAAACGGCAGGTCAGTCGGTTTCCGGCTGCTGCCATTCGCGTCCGGCGCGCTGCGCGGCGATCCGGATCTCGTTGCCGGTTTCCCGGCGATTCTGCCCGGGTAGTTCGGCGGCACGCGGCGTGGGTCCGGCGTCCGCGTCCGGCTGTTGTCGGGTCTCCTGTTCGGCCATGGTCATGGTTGCCTCCGTTCTCTTTGCCCCACAACGATTCCGGATACCCGCCCCCGCGGCAAGCAAACGCGACTCCGCTTCACCCGGAAGGTGAGGGGTTGCGCATTCGGCCGGCGACCCGTCAGCCCCCGGCGCGGCAGGCCGACGGTGGCGCCCGAGTGGCCGCCGCCCCGCAATCATCCGGAGGCGCCCAACGCCCCCCGGCACCCCGGAAGTCCAGCTGGTTCCGGCGATTCCGGGCCGACGGGAGTCCGATGTGGACATTCGGGAACGGATCGTGCGGCGTGTCGGTGAACCGCGTTCACGCCGAGCGCCGCGCCGACCTCGAACCGGTGACCGGCGAAGCGCGGGGGCGCCGGCGTCGGACAGCGCTGGGGGTCGGGCCGGTCAGTCGCCGCCGCGGAGGTTCTCCCTCCCGCGGCGGGACCGGCCATGCTCGTCCTCCAGCGGCGTTTCGCCTTCGGCCCGCCGCGAAGGTGGCGGACGGTTGCCGCTCGAGTCCTCGTCCGCGGCCAAGTGGTCGGGTTCTGGGGTGGGTCGTTCGTCGTCCACGGTCGCTCCCGGGGTCAGTCGTCGCCGGGCCACTCGCCGCTGGCCTTCTCGTAGCCGACGGCGCCGGCGCGTTCGGCGGCGGCCTTCACCGCGCCGAAGATCGCGCCCTGCACCGCCGCGGCGATGAGGATCTCCTGCCAGCCGCGGTGCTTGTCCGTCGCGATCGGGGCGTCGTCCTCGCCGGCGATCCGCTGCCACAGCAGCTTGAAGACCTGGCCGGCGACCAGACCGCCAAGCGCGCTGACGGCGAAGTTCAACGGTTTGTACAGCGTCTTTTTCATGCCGGCCGGGTACCCCGGCGCGAGCGAGGCTCAACCTCGGCCGCCGCCCTGGCCCGGTCGTGACCGGCGTAGGCTCCGGTGACCGCGGTTCAACAAGAAGCCGTCTGCCGTCGTCCCGGCCTGTGCCGAGGACTCCGGAGACCGGCCGGGCCCGCGCACCTGGCGTCTCCGCCGATGTGTGGAGGGAGGCCTGCCGTGGCGGAACCCCTCCCGGACGTCCCCGCGAACCCGCCGGTCGTCGTCGTGTTCACCACCGCCGAGGACACGACCGTGGTGGTCCGAGGCGACGTCGACGCGACGATCGCCGGCCGGCTCGCCGAGCAGCTTGCCGTGGAGCTCGAGCTGCGGCCCCAAGTGCTGCTCATCGACCTGCGTGAGGTCACGTTCTGCTCGTCCGACGGCATCAGCACCCTCGTCCGGGCCCACGAGGCCGCCCGCGCCGCCGCGGTGCCCTACGCGATCGTCACCGGCCGGCTCGCGGTGCTGCGTCCCCTGCGGATGCTCGGGCTCGACCGCGTGCTGCAGGTTCACCACGACTTGTCCGACGCGAAGGCGTGGCTGGGGATCGTGTCGCGGCTGCGCTCCTGACACCGGCCGCGTCCGGGCGCGCGAGGTCGCGGCCCGCAGGGGCGGCACCTGCGGCATCAGGGCTGCGAGAGCCCCAGGTGGTCTCGCAGCGTCGTCCCGGAGTACTCCGTCCGGAACACCCCGCGGTCCTGCAGCAGCGGCACCACCGTGTCCGCGAACTCGTCGAGCCCGCCCGGCGTCACGTGGGGCACGAGGATGAACCCGTCGGCGGCGTCGTTCTGCACGAGGTCGTTGATGGCGGTCGCGACGGTCGTCGGGGAGCCGATGAACGTCTGGCGCCCCGTGACCTCGATGACGACCTCCCGCGCGGTCAGGTTCTTGGCCTCCGCGAGCTGGCGCCACTGCTTCGCCGTGGCCAGCGGGTCCCGGTACATCCGCACGCTGGCGCGGCCCTTCGAGATCAGGTCCTCGCCGACGACCGGGTCGAAGTCGGGCAGCGGGCCGTTCGGGTCGTGCTCGGACAGGTCGGTGTTCCAGAGCTGTTCGAGGAACTTGATCGCCGTCTGCTCGCTGACCTGCTGCAGCCGCACCACGTGGGCCTTCTCGTGGGCGTCGGCGTCGGTGTCGCCGAGCACGAAGGTCGCGGCGGGCATGATCACGAGCTGGTCGGGCGTGCGGCCGTACTTCGCGAGGCGGCCCTTCACGTCGTGGTAGAACGGCCGGCCGGTCTCGAGCGCGCCGTAGCGGCTGAAGATGGCATCGGCCGTGGCGGCGGCGAACTCGCGGCCCTCGTCGGAGTCGCCGGCCTGGATGGTGACGGGCCGGCCTTGCGGGCCACGCGGCACGGGGAAGCGGCCGTCGATGGTGAAGTGCTGGTCGTGGTGGGAGAACGCGCCGGCGTGGGCGTCGGACAGGAAGCGGCCGCTCGCCTTGTCCGCGAGGACCTCGTCGCCGCGCCAGGAGTCGAACAGCTCCCAGGCCGTGCGCAGGAACGTCTCGGCGCGCGAGTACCGCTGGTCCTGCGGCAGGAAGCCGCCGCGGCGGAAGTTCTCGCCGGTGAAGGCGTCCCACGACGTCACGACGTTCCAGGCCGCGCGCCCGGCCGAGAGGTGATCCAGCGACGCGAACTGGCGCGCCACCTCGAACGGCTCGTTGAACGTCGAGTTGATCGTGCCCGCGAGCCCCAGCCGCTCGGTGACGGCGGCCAGCGCCGAGAGGACCGTGAACGTGTCGGGGCGCCCGACGACGTCGAGGTCGTAGATCAGGCCGTTCTGCTCGCGCAGCCGCAGGCCTTCGGCGAGGAAGAAGAAGTCGAATTTGGCGCGCTCGGCCGTCTGCGCGAGCTTCACGAACGAGCTGAACTCGATGTGGCTGCCCGCCTCCGGGTCGCTCCACACGGTGGTGTTGTTGACGCCCGGGAAGTGCGCCGCGAGGTGGATCTGCTTCGGCTCGGTCATCGGGTCCCTCCTCAGGCGGCGTAGCGGTTCGCGGGGCGGGGCAGGCCGAGCAGCCCCCGCAGCGTGGCGGCTTCGTAGTCGTGGCGGAAGGCGCCGCGCCCGCGCAGCTCGGGCACGAGTCCGCGCGTGATCGCAGTGAGGTCGTCGGGCAGCGCGCCCGGCCGCAGCCGGAACCCGGTCAGGCCGGCGGCGTGCCAGTCGAGCAGCAGGTCGGCGAGCTCGGCGGGCGTGCCGGTGAAGACGTGCGCGTCGGAGGTGTACTCGGCGCCGGCGAGGTCGTCGAGGCGCGCTTTGCGGTCGGCGGCGGCGCCCGGCTTGTCGTCGAGGAACACCACGAGGTCGGCGAACACGCGCAGGCGCTCGTCCACGGCGGCGCGGATTTTCGCGACGTCCGCCCGGTCTTGCGGTGTCACGTACACGAGGTCAGCGGCGTTGTCGGCCAGCCGATAGGCACGGTCGTTGTGCGCCAAGGCGGCGACGGGCGGCTGGCCCTGCGGCGGCCGCGGCGTGATCGACGGGCCCTTCACCGAGAACCAGCGGCCCTCGAAGTCGATGTAGTGCAGTTTCTCGCGGTCGACGAACCGGCCGGTGGCGATGTCGCGGATCTCCGCATCGTCCTCCCAGCTGTCCCAGAGCCGGCGCAGCACCTCGACGTAGTCCGCGGCCTCGTCGAACAGGTCCGCGGCGTCGGCCGGTTCGCGGCGGCCGAAGTTGCGGTACTCCTCCTCGTGGCGTGACACCTGCACGCGTACGCCCGCGCGGCCGCCGCTGACGTAGTCGAGCGTCGCGATGGCCTTCGACAGGTGGAACGGCTCCGTGTGGGTGACCACGGCCGTCGGCACCAGGCCGATGCGCGAGGTCACCGGCGCGACGCGCGAGGCGATCAGCACCGCGTCGAGCCGTCCCTGGACGACGTCGGTGCGGTCCTCGAACGGGCCCTGGGCGTCGGTGCGCAGGGACAGGAAGTCCTCGAAGGTGACGAAATCCAGCTTCGCCGCTTCGGCCTCCTGCACCAGACCGGTCCAGTACCCGGCCGTGAGCAGCTCGGCCGGCCGTGCCGCCGGCTCCCGCCACGCCGCCGGGTGCCAGCCGGCCCCCTCCAGGGCGACGGCGAGCAAGGGTCCACCTGCCATGTGCGCGTCCTTTCCGCTCGGCCTGCCTTCGCAGTGTGCGCCGGGACCCGCGGGTGCGGCAGCCGGAACCAGCCATTGGGAAAGCCGCGCTTTTCCCGCCCGATCGGGAATAACGCGGGGGAGTAGCGTCCACGCGGGAACCCGGCGTGGACGAGGAGTGGTGATGGCGGGAGAAGGCCTGGTGACGGTCGCGAGCAGCCGGCCGGTGGGGGAGACCGTGGATCGGCTCGTGGAGCTGGCCGAGAACGCGGGGCTGATCGTGTTCGCGCGCATCGACCACGCCGCCAACGCGGTCGCCGCGGGCCTCGAGCTGCGGCCCATGCAGCTGCTCGTGTTCGGGCACGGCCGCGGCGGCACCCCGCTACTCGCCGACGGCCCCACGAGCGGCCTCGACCTGCCGCTGAAGGCGCTCGCCTGGGAAGACGACCAGGGCGCCGTCCACGTCACCTACAACGACGCCACGTGGCTCGCCGAGCGCCACTACCTGGGCGAGGCCAGCGCCGCCGCGGTGGGGGCGCTGGGCAAGGGGCTCGCGACGCTGGTGGGGAAGGCGACGGAGTAGCGCTCCTCAGCTCAGTCGCGACGAGCTCAGGGGGGCCTGGTGCGAAGGCACTTGGCAGGCGGGCAGGGCACTTGCCACAGGCATCGCTCTGCCCGCCTTCGCGTCGGCGGCGCTCCTCAACTCGGCGATGACGAGAGCGGCCCGACGCGCGCACGCTCGGCGCGAAGGCTCTTGGGCGGCGCGGCATGGCACTTGTCAGTGGCGCAGTGCAATGCCCGCCATCGAGGCAGCGGCGCTTCTCGGCACTGCCTTGGCACCTGTCGCTGTGAAGGTGGCTTCACGGCGCCCGACGCGCTTGCCACTGGCGCAGTGCGCTGCCCTGCCAATCGGGGCAGCGGCGCTCTCGGTACCGGCTTCACGCTTCTGGACGCGAAGGCGACTTCGCGTCCAGAAGCTGCTCCTCAGCTCGTCAACGACGAATGCCGCGCTGCCGCCGTCACCGGGCCGACCAGCGTGGGCTGCAGGCGGCGGGCCGCGTCGAGGTGGTCGGCGGTCCAGATCATCTTCACGGCGGCCGCGGTGCCCTGGTGGTCGTCGCCGGAGAGGTCGCGGTGGACGGCCGTCAGGAGGCGCGCGTCGGCGGCCGGGTCGCGGGACTTCAGCGGCGGGACGATGCCGGACCCGGTGAGGGCGTCGGCGGTGGCTTCGTACCAGCGGGCCAGTTCGTCGCTCGCCGCGAGGACCTCCGCCCGCGCGGCGGTGCGGTCGCCGACGGCGCCGCCGGTCTCGCGGCGCCACAGGTCCAGCACGGCCTCCGCGGTCAGGCGGAGCACCGCGACGGCCGTGATCATCGCCGCGACGTCGGCCAGGGGCACGTGTTTGGGGCCGCGCTCGGTGAGGAAGACACGGAACGTGTCGTCCAGGCGGCGGGCCGCGGCGGCGGCTCGGCGGTTCTCGTCGCCGGGCTCGATGGTGGCGGGGACGAGCTCATCGCAGCGGCTCACGCCGTACTCGACGGCGCCGCGCAGGTAGCGGGCGCTTTCAGCGAGCCCGTCCGCCACGGCGCGCCGCAGCTCGGCGGCGGCGCCGCGCGGCCAGAACACGATCCCCACCACGAGGCTCACGGCGCACCCGATCGCCACGTCCTCCACCCGCACCAGCCCGATCTGCAGCCCGGCGGGCTGGATGAGCGAGAACAGCAGCAACAGCACGACGGTGAACCCGGCTTGCCCGGCGGCGAACGAGATCACGGCGGGCGCGAGCCCGGTGAACACCACCGCGATCGGCAGCAGCGCCCAAAAAACCGTCGTGTCGTGGCCGAGCAGCAGGATCAGCACGCTGCCGACCACGATCCCCGCGACCGTGCCGAGCAGCGCCCGCACCGCGCTCTGCCCGGTGCTCAGCGCGTTGGACCGCAGCACCGCCATCGTGCCGAACGCGACCCAGAACGAGTGCTCCACCCCGGTCAGATCCGCGATCAGCACGGCGGCCCCGAGCGCGATGCCGCCGCGCACGCTGTTGTGCAGCGTCACCGAGGTCCACGCGACGTGCGCGCCCGTCCGTTCCTGCACCGACGACAGCGCCGAACCGGCGCCGTCCGGCCGCCGCCCGATCAGGTGCTCCCACCAGGTCCGCCGCCGTGCCGCCACGGTCAGCTCGATGTTCCGGGCGATCTCGGAGATCGCGAAGCTCATCTCCTGCGCGCGGAAGCTCGGTTCGAGCGACGTCACGAACTCCGCCGTGTCCGGATCCGGCAGCGCCGACGTCGCGGTCGCTTCCATCTTCCCGCGGGCCTCCCGCAGCCGCGCGAGCTCGACCGCCAGGTCGTCGGGCGCCGAAGCCACCGCCTTCAGCAGCCCCGCGCCGTGGTCGAGCAGCACGGCGGCGGCCAGCTTGACCTCCGACACCGCAGCCGTCGTGGCGCCGTGACCTTCGGCGACGGGCATCCGCGCCAGGATCTCCTCGAGCCACACGACCTCGTCGATCAGCCGCACGAGCGTGCGCGTCGAGGTCGTCAGCCCCGTCGGCCGATACGGCGTCCCGAAGAACGAGTCCCGCAGCGCGGCGACGGCGGCACTCGACTCCGCGACGACGTCGTCGACCTGCGCCACCAGGTTCGGCAGGAACCCGCAGCGCACGCACTCGACCTCGGTCCGCAGCCGCTGCGCCAGCAACGCGCACGCACGGGCCGTCGCGATCCGCAGCGGGTTGCGTACCGGCGAGGGCCACAGCACGGCGATGGCGGCCATCGACACGACCCCCGCCATGCCCCACCCGAGCAGCCGGTCGGGCAGCGTGGCGAGCGAGCCGGGCAGCGTCGCGGGCAGGATGAAGGACACGAGCAGGGACGTCGTCGCACTCGCGATCACGGAACTCACCACGGCGGCGAACAGCACCACGAACGCCACCACCACGGTGGTCACCGCCGCGAGCCAGACGATCCGCGATACGAGCGTGCCCAGCGAGATGAGCACACCGCCGGCGAGCACGAGCGCGCCCTGCGCGAACACCCGGTCGCGGATCGGCCCGCCGAAGTCCACGAACAGCAGCAGCGCCACCGAGCCGACGGACGCGAACAGGCCTATCAGCGCGCTGCCCAGCACCAGGTTCCCGACCGCGAACAGCGACGGCAGGATGATCGCGGCGCGGCCAGTGCGGCGCAGCGCCGAGAGGTTGTTGTCCCGGCTTCGCAGCCACCCGAGAACCGTCATGGCCCGCCGTGCCTCCCACCGTCGAGGGGGCACCACGCCCGGACGCGAGCATGGTCGGGCAAAACCGCGTGTGTCAAGAACCCGGAACGGGCCCGAATCCACTGTGGAACGCCGCCACTCACCGCGCGGACCTGGTTGACTGTCCCCATGCTGCCCTGGGATGCCCCGCTCGCCGGCCGGCTCGACCGCCACACGATCACCTCGGAGCTGCTGCGGGACAACCCGCTCGGCGACCCGCACGAGCGGCCTCTGTGGGTGTACGTCCCGCCGGGCTACGAAGGCTCCGCGGCGCGCTACCCGGTGATCTACGTGATCCAGGGCTACACCGGCCAGGTCACGATGTGGGCCAACCGCACCGCGTTCCGTCAGCCGTACCTCGAAACGGCCGACGCGGTGTTCGCCGACGGCGCGCCGCCCTGCGTCGTGGTCTACGTCGACGCCTGGACCTCCTACGGCGGCTCGCAGTTCGTCGATTCACCCGGCACCGGGCGCTACCACTCGTACCTGTGCGACGAGATCGTGCCGTGGGTCGACGCGCACTACCGCACCATCCCCGCGCGCGAGTCACGCGCGATCACCGGCAAGTCCTCCGGCGGCTTCGGCGCGATGATCACGCCGATGCTGCGCCCCGACCTGTTCGGCGCGCTCGCCACGCACGCCGGAGACACGCTCTACGAGCTCAGTTACGTGCCCGAGTTCGGCAAGGCCGTGCGCGTGCTGCGCGAGTACGACCACGACATCTTCCGCTGGTGGGACGACTTCCAATCACGTCCGGCGTTCACCAAACCGGGTGACGAGTCGCTGCTCGTGGCCCTCGGCGTCGCCGCGTGCTTCTCCGCGCGGGAGGACGGCACGCCCGAGCTGCCCTTCGACGCGGTGACCGGTGTGCTCAAACCGGACGTCTGGGACCGCTGGCTCGCGTGGGACCCGGTCCGCATGGCGCCCGTCCACGCCGAGACGCTGCGCTCCCTGGACTCGGTCTGGATCGACGCCGGCACCCGCGACGAGTGGTTCCTCGACCTCGGCGCCGCCGCGTTCCGCGACGAGCTCCTCAAGGCCGGCCTGCCCGAGGACCGCCTGCACTTCGAGCTCTTCGACGCCGGCCACGGCGGCATCGACTACCGCTACCCGCCGGCCCTCGAATGGCTCGCCGAACGGCTGGCCCGCTAGCGCTCACTCCAGGTCGACGCGCACCGTCAGCAGGTTGTTGCCCAAGGCCCGCACCCCGACGCTGTTCAAGCGCGGCAACGACTTCAGCCGCGCCACGGCGTCGTCCTCAGGCAGGACATGGGCGGTCCCGAGGTGCCAGCGCCCGCGCAGCCGGACGCGGACGCGCGGGTCGGCCTGCAGGTTGCGGACGTACTGCGAGCGGGTGCCGAACTCCGACACGAGCCAGAACTCGTCGCCGGTGCGCCGGCCGCCGACGGGTGTGCGGCGCTGGAGACCCGACGCGCGGCCCGTGGTCTCCAGCAGGACCTGGCCGGGCAGCCGCGACAGCACTGGGTTGCCGACGCGGCGCTGGAACGTCGTCACCAGCCGGTGCCACCCGCTGCCGCGCTGGGCGGCTTCGCGCAGCCGCCACGGGATGACCACCGCGTGGATCGGCGCCGCGAGGGCCCACAACGCGCGGGCCGGCGCACGGTCGAACCGCACGGTGGTGGTCCAGCGCACCCGAGAGCCGACGTCGACGGTGTTGCGCGTGGTCAGCAGGCTCGACGGTGCTTCGAGCACCACGCTGCCGGGCTCGGAGCTCACGACCGTCCAGCCGAGCACGCGGCCCGGCCCGGGCCGGGTCCGCAGGCCGAGGCACCGCCAGCCCACGCGCAGGAAGGCCCGCAGTGGCGCCGGTGCGTCTTCCCAGACGGCTCGCGCCCACTGCTCGGCGGTGCGCTCGTCGCCGGCGGGCCGGGCGATGTCCACTGTGGACGTGTAGGCGGAGGTCACGCGGTCCACGCTAGTGCTTCGAAGCCTCCGACGCGCGAGCGTGATCGACCGCGGCGGCCGCGTCCGGGCCCCAGCTCACCAGCAGCCGCAACGCTTCCTGCGACTTCGAACCGGGCTCGGTATGGTACACCGACAACGCCTGATCCGGCTCCCCGGGCAGGGTGAACGTCTCGTAGTGCAACGTCAGCTCACCCGCGAGCGGGTGCGTCAACCGCATCGTCGCGTGCGTCTTGCGCTTCACGTCGTGCGCGGCCCACATCGTGCGGAATTCCTCGCTCTTCACCGACAGTTCCCCGACCAGCTCGGTGAGCAGCGGGTCGTTCGGGTGCTGCCCGGCGTCGAGCCGCAGCTGACCGACGACGTCGGCCGCCTTGGTGCGCCAGTCCGCGTACAGGCTGTGCGCGGCCGGATCGAGGAAGACGATGCGAGCCCAGTTGCGGTCTTCCGGCGCCCGCGCGGCCCAGTCGCCGAACAGCGCCGACGCCGTTCTGTTCCAGGCGAGCACGTCGGTGCGGCGGCCCCACACGTACGCGGGCACGCTCTCGATCGCGTCGAGCATCGTCTGCAGCGCGGGCCGCACCTGCTGCCGTTGCCGCGGCACCGGCCGTTTGCGCTGCTGCGGCTTGGCCAAGTGCAGCAGGTGCGCGTGTTCGGTCTCTGACAGGTTCAGCGCGGTGGAGATCGCATTCAGCACTTCGAGCGAGACGTTGCGGCCGTTGCCCTGCTCCAGCCGTGTGTAGTACGCGACGGAAACCCCGGCCAGCTGCGCCAGCTCCTCACGCCGCAACCCCGGCACGCGCCGGCGCCGGCCGTACCCGGGCAGGCCCACATCAGCCGGCTTCAGGCGGGCTCGCCGCGAGCGCAGGAACTCGCTCAACTCCGCGCGCGGATCCAGCGCCTGCTCGGTGCGGGGGTGCGTGGCCATGTCCCTCAGTATCGCGCCCGAACCACGAAATCGCTGCTCCTGAGCCTGTCCCTGCCAGTAGTAGGCACGCGGGACGTACGCGAAACGGGCACCTGGGTAACCCTTCACGCCCGGCGCACAGTGAACCGTGCCCGCCGAGCGGCCCGGCACCAGGGAGAGGGATCAGTGAGATGACCGAAACCACCACAGCTTCGCCCGCCACCGCGCGCGGCCGGGACCGGCTTCCGGGCAAGGCCCTCTTCGGCCTCTTCCTCGCCGGGTTCATCGGCATCCTCACCGAGTGCCTGCCCGCCGGCCTGCTGCCGGAAATCAGCCGGACCCTGCACACGAGCGTCGCGGCCACCGGCCAGATCGTCACGATCTACGCCGCCGCCACCGCGCTCGCCGCGATCCCGCTCTCGCGCCTGACCGCGAAGTGGTCGCGCAAGACCGTGTTGCAGGTCGCGCTGGGCACCGTCGCGATCACCAACGCGCTCACCGCGTTGTCCACCGACTACACCCTCACGATGGTGATCCGGTTCGTCGCCGGCCTCGGCACCGCGCTGGTCTGGACGCAGCTCGCCGGGTACGCCGCGCGCCTGTCGCCGCCGAGCGTGCAGGGCCGTGCCATCGCCATCGCGCTGGCGGGCACGCCGATCTCGCTGGCCCTCGGTGTGCCGGTGGGCACGTGGCTGAGCACCTTCGGCGGCTGGCAGACGGCGTTCTGGGTCTCGGCGGTGCTGAGCCTGCTGAACATGCTCTGGTTCGTGGTGAACCTGGCGAACTTCCCCGGCCAAGCGGGCCACGAACGCTTCACGCTCCGCCAGGTCCTCGCGATGCCCGGGCTGCGCACGATCCTGTTCGCGCTCACCACGTACATGGTGGCGCACAACATCCTCTACACCTACGTGACCGACTTCCTGCGGTTCGCGGGCATGGAGAGCCAGGCCGGGTGGGTGTTGTTCGCCTTCGGTGTCACGTCGGTGCTGAGCGTGGTCGTGGTCGGCGCGCATATCGACCACCACCCGCGCAAGCTGATCGTCGCGAGCACACTGCTGTTCGCGGTGAGCGTGCTGGTCCTGGCGGTGCTCGCGGGTGTGCCCGCGCTCGTCTACCTCGCCGCCGCGGCGTGGGGCCTGGCGTTCGGCAGCTCGCCCAGCCTGTTCATCGGCGGCGCGATCACCGCGACGGCCGAAGCCGCCGACGTCGCGCAGTCGATCGTGATCTCGTTCTTCTCCGGCTCGATCGCCCTCGGTGGACTCGTCGGCGGGCTGCTGATCGCGAGCCTGGGCACGGCGTCGATCACGTGGGCTTCATTGGTGCTGCTGGTCTTCGCGGCGGTCGCGGTGATCGGCGGCCGCAAGCACGCGTTCCCCAGGGGCGCCTGAGCGGCACCCCCGGGGAAGGCGTCAGCGCGGGAAAACCGTGCCGTCGAACAGCTTCCGGGCCGTGCGCACGACCCCGCTGCGGCGCACCCGCGGCGGGGTCTCGCCCGGGTCCACCTCCACCTCGACCTGCAGGTGGCCGGTCGGGTGCTCGACGTCGATGCGCGAGGTGCCGGGCAGCTTCGCCAGTTCGTGCCCGACGGCACCGTCCAGCAGGAGCGCCGTGGCCACGCTGACGGCCCCGAGCACCCCGATCGACGTGTGCGGTTCGAGCGGGATGAACGTGCGGGTGCAGATCGTGCCGCCGTCGACGGGCGGCGCGACGAGCGTGGTCTTCGGGACCGAGCTGTCGCGCACGTCGCCGAGGCCCATCAGCTCGGCCGCCCGCAACCGCAGCGACTGGATCCGCGCCCGAAGCGCGGTGTCGGCCTTGAGCTGCTCAGGCGTTTCGTAGCCGGTGAGCCCGAAGTCGGCGGCCCGTGCGACGACCACGGGCATGCCGTTGTCCACACAGGTCACCGGCACACCGTCCACAGTGTCCACGAGGTGCCCGGTCGGGAGCAGGCCGTGGCCCGTCGACCCGGCGGTATCGGCGAAGTCGAGCACCACCGGCGCCGCGGTACCGGGCACGCCGGAGATCGCCGTGTCACCCGCGTACTCGACGACCCCGCCGGGAGTGGGGAAGCGGGCGACGGCGGTGCTGTCCGAGTTGACCATGCGGATCCGCACGGTCGTCTCGCTGTCGCCGGCCGGCACGAGGCCGCGTTCCACCGCGAACGGGCCGACGCCCGCGAGCAGGTTGCCGCAGTTCTGCCGGTCGGTCACCGTCGCCTCGGCCACGCCGAGCTGCAGGAACAGGTAGTCGACGTCCGCGCCGGGCGTCGTGCTCGGCGACACCACGGCCACCTTGCTGGTGAGCGGGTGGGCGCCGCCGATGCCGTCGATCTGGCGCGGGTCGGGGCTGCCCATGATGCGCAGCAGCAGGTCGTCGCGCTCCGCTGCGTCGGCGGGCAGGTCCTCGGCGCGGAAGTATGCGCCCTTCGACGTGCCGCCGCGCATCAGCAGGCAGGGGACGCCCGTCACGCCTGCTCCTTCTCATACTCCTCGGCGGTCAGGTAGCGCACGCCGAGCGACTCGAGCTTCTCGCGCAGGTTGTAGCGGTCGAGCCCCAGCTCACCGCCGGCCAGCGCGGTCCGCGTCGCTTCTTCCTTGGCGAGCCGGGCCTTCGACGCGGCGATGCCCCGGTCGACGTCGCGCTGCGGCACGCACATCACACCGTCGTCGTCGGCCAGGATCACGTCGCCCGGGCGGATCGTCTGCCCGCCGACGGTCACCGGCACGTTCACCGAACCGGCCGTCGCCTTCACAGTGCCCTGCGCGCTGATCGCCCGCGACCACACCGGGAAGCCCATTTCCTTGAGCTCCGCGACGTCGCGCACCCCCGCGTCGATCACGAGCCCGCGCACGCCGCGGGACACGAGCGAGGTGGCCAGCAGCTCGCCGAACATGCCGTCGGTGGACGGGGAAGTGGTGGTGACGACGAGGATGTCACCCGGCCGGCACTGCTCCACGGCCGCGTGGATCATCATGTTGTCACCCGGCCAGCACAGCGCTGTCACGGCCGAGCCGCCGATGCGCGAACCGCGGTGCAGCGGCCGGTGCTCCACGCCGAGGTAACCCGTGCGCCCCAGTGCTTCGTGCACCGTGGCGACGCCGAAGCCGGCCAGCTCGTCGATCTTCTCGCCGGGCGCCCGGGGGACGTCGGTCACCACCACTGTGTTCATTCAGCCTGCTCCATCGCTCAGTTGTCGGTCTCGCGCAGCGCGGTGATCACGCTGCGCAGGTGCGCTCGGGCCGCTTGCTCGGCGGCGTCCGGGTCGCGGCGGGCGATCGCGTCGATGATCGCCAGGTGCTCGGGCAGCGACACGTGCGGCCGGCCCGCGCGCATGGCGAGCCGGAACTGGTGGCGGACGATCTGGCCGTGGAGCCGCTCCAGCAGCTCCGCCGCCACGGACTGGCCCGCGATCTCCCGCACCGTGCGGTGCAGCTCGCGGTTGAGCTCCGAGTACTTCATCGACTCGCCGTCGTCGACGGCCGACTGGAGCCGCACCGCCAGCTCACGCAGCGAGTCGATCTCGTCGTCGGTCGCCTTCTCCGCCGCCTTGGCCGCGCACAGGCCCTCGAGCACCATGCGGCACTCGGTGATGGCCACGGCCTCCTCGACCGACACCACCCGCACCCGGGCCCCACGGTGCGGGATGCGCTCCACCAGGCCTTCCGCGGTCAGGTCGATCAAGGCCGCGCGCATGCTCGCGCGCGTGACGCCGAAGGTCTCGGCCAGCTCGGCCTCCACCAGCCGCTGCCCCGGGACGACGTCGCCTGCCAGCAGGGCGGCCCGCAGCGCGTCGAGCGCGGCGTGCTTGCCGGCCTCCCCTTCCTTCGGCGTGGTGGTCATCCCGGCTCCTCTCCTCGATGGTGACGCTAAGCATCCCATACGAGATTGTCAACAAGTTCGTAGACGACTCTTGTGACGATCCGGGTCCCCGGGTTAGGTTCCCCGGCAGACCCAGCCGGCCGCGAGGATGCGTCCGGGACGACAGGAGATGATCTCGACGATGACCGGACCGGCCACGTCACCGCCCGCCGCCAGAGGGGCCAAGACTTCGACCCGCAACGCCGTGATCGGCGCTTCCTTCGGTTTTTTCGTCGACATGTTCGACGTCTACCTGCCGGTGGTCGCGCTCACTCCGGCGATGAACTACTTCCTCCCGCCCGCGGTCTCCCCGGGGAGCCGGGCCGTGATCACGTCGCTGATCTTCGTGGCCACCCTCATCGGCCGGCCGCTCGGTTCGCTCATCTTCGGCCGCCTGGCCGACAAGGTCGGGCGCCGCCGCGTGACGCTGTGGTCGATCACCGGCTGCGGCATCTGCACGCTGCTCATCGCGCTGCTGCCCGGCTACCACGCCGTGGGCCTGCTCGGTGTCGTGCTGATGGTGGTGCTGCGGCTGATCGACGGCGTGTTCCTCGGCGGCGAGTACACCGGCGCCACGCCGCTCGCCATGGAGGCGGCGCCCACCGGCAAGCGCGGCTGGTACGGCGGGCTCGTGGGCATGGGCTTCCCGATCTCGTACTGCGCGATCTCGCTGGTGACGTTCATCATGCTGCGCATCGCGCCCTCGGGCGGCACGAACTCGGCCTACTCGCAGTGGGGCTGGCGGGTGCCGTTCCTCGTGGGAGCCTTGCTGTGCGTGGTGTTCTGCGTGTACTTCTCGCGCACGGTCGAGGAGTCCGAGACGTGGAAGTCGGCGAAGAAGTCGCGCACGCCGATCCGCGACGTGCTCGTGGGATCCTCGCGCAAGCAGTTCCTCCAGGTCTTCGTGATCATGAGCGGCATCTGGTTCGCGTCCAACCTCGCCTCCGGCCTGCTGCCGAGCGCTCTGCAGTACCAGGCACACGTGTCCGCGACGCAGGTGACGGCGGCGCTGGTGATCGTGCAGGCGATCCACTCCGTGCTGTTCCCGTTCCTCGGGCTGCTGTCGGAGAAGATCGGCCGACGCAAGTTCCTCGCGTGGTCCGGCATCGGCATCGGCGTGGTCTGCGCCGGCGCGTTCGCGACGATCAGCCTCGGCTGGTACTCCGGGTTCGGCGCGGTGCTGCTGCTCACGCTCGTGATCCGGCTCTCGGGCGGCAGCACGTTCGCCGTCACGCCGTCGTACCTGTGTGAGCGGTTCCCTCCGGCCGTGCGCGGCAGCGGGTTCGGTCTCGGCTACAGCATGCCGCTGATCCTGACCTCGTTCTACGCCTACTACCAGGGCTGGCTGGAGCACATCATGCCGTCGGGCTTCACGGCCGCGGCGCTGCTGGTGCTCGGTGGCGCGCTCGTGTTCGTCGGCTCGCTGATCGGCCCGGAGACCAAGGACGTCGACCTCGGTGTCGCGGCCGCGGGCCAGCCGCAGCCGAAGGCGGTGACAGCGTGACGACGATCGCGTTGCTGGGCCTCGGTGAGGTGGGTTCCGTGCTGGCGGAAGACCTCACCGGGGTGGAGCTCGCGGCGTGGGACGTGGCGCTGGCGGATCCGGCGAGCGCCGCAGCGCGCAACGCCGAACGGTTCGGGCTGGTGTCCGCTGTGGACGCGCACGACGCCGTGCGCGAAGCCGATCTGGTGATCAGCGCCGTGACCGCGGCCAACGACCTCACCGCGGCCCAGTCGATCGCCGGCGGGCTGCCCGCCGGCTGCTGGTTCCTCGACCTCAACTCCGCGGCACCCGGCCAGAAGCAGGCCTCGGCCGAGGTGATCGAGAAGGCCGGCGGCCGCTACGTCGAGGCCGCCGTGATGTCGCCGATCAACCCCAAGCGGCTCGCGGCCCCGACGCTGCTCGGCGGCCCGCACGCGGCGGAGTTCGCGGAGTTCGCGCGCCCGCTCGGCTTCACCGGGCTGGAGGTCTACGCCGACGTGGTCGGCCGGGCCGCGGCCACCAAGCTCTGCCGCTCCGTGGTGATCAAGGGCGTCGAAGCCCTGCTCACCGAGTCGCTGCTCGCCGCGCGCGAGTGGGGCGTGGAGGGACGCGTCCTCGGGTCGCTGTCGAACCTGCTGCCCAGCGACGACTGGGAAAGCCTCGCCGCGTACATGATCTCCCGCTCGCTGGAGCACGGCGTCCGCCGGGCAGAGGAGCTGCGGGAAGCCGCGGTGACCGTGGCCGAGACGGGCGTCGAGCCCGTGATGGCGAAGGCGATCGCGCGCCGCCAGGACTGGGCGGCGGCCCACCGGCCCGCGGACCTCGGCGAGCTGGAGTCTCGACTGCTGCCGCTGCTCGACGCGGTCCGCACGCGAATGTCCGAAGAAGACCCGAAAGGCGACACCGAGTGATCATCGACTGTCACGGCCACTACACGACCGTGCCCGCGGCCCACACGAGCTGGCGGGACGCGCAGCGCGCCGCGTTCGACGCGGGCACCGCCGCCCCGGCGTACCCGGAGATCGGCGACGACGAGCTGCGCGAATCGGTGCAGGGCCAGCTCGGGCTGATGGCCGACCGCGGCGTGGACCTCACGGTGTTCTCGCCGCGCGCGTCGGCGATGGGCCACCACATCGGTGACGAGGCCGTGAGCACCGAGTGGGCGCGGGTGTGCAACGACCTCGTCCACCGCGTGACCACGCTCTACCCCGAAAAATTTGTCGGCGTCTGCCAGCTGCCGCAGTCACCGGGCGTGCCGGTGGAGCACTCCGTGGCCGAGCTGCGCCGCTGCGTGGAGGAGCTCGGGTTCGTGGGCTGCAACCTCAACCCCGACCCGAGCGGCGGGCACTGGACGGCGCCGCCGCTCACGGACAAGAGCTGGTACCCGTTCTACGAAGCCATGGTGGAGCTCGACGTGCCGGCCATGGTGCACGTGTCGGCCTCGGACAACCCGAGCTTCCACGCCACGGGCGCGCACTACCTCAACGCCGACACCACGGCGTTCATGCAGTTCCTGCAGTCGGACCTGTTCACCGACTTCCCGGCACTGCGCTTCGTGATCCCGCACGGCGGCGGAGCGGTGCCCTACCACTGGGGTCGCTACCGCGGGCTCGCCGACATGCTCGGCCGCCCGGAGCCCGACGAGGGGGTGCTGCCGAACGTCTTCTTCGACACGTGCGTGTACCACCAGCCGGGCATCAACCTGCTCTTCGACGTGATCAACGTGGACAACGTGCTGTTCGGCTCGGAGATGGTCGGGGCCGTGCGGGGCATCGACTCGCGCACCGGGCACCACTTCGACGACACCCGCCGCTACGTCGACGCGCTCGGGCTGTCCGATGAGGACAAGACGAAGGTGTACGAGGGCAACGTGCGCCGCGTCTACCCGCGCCTGGACCAGGCGCTGAAGGCGAGGGGCGTGTGAGCGCGTTCACGGCCGACCCCGGCTGGCTCTCCTACGACCCCGAACCGTCGAAGCCGGCCTTCGTGCTCCCGCCGGGCACCGTCGATGTGCACACGCACGTGTTCGGCCCGGGCGACAAGTTTCCGTACGCACCGGAACGCAAGTACACGCCGACCGACGCCGGCAAGGAGCAGCTGTTCGCCCTGCGCGATTTCCTGGGCATCGAGCGCCAGGTGATCGTGCAGGCGACCTGCCACGGCGCCGACAACAGCGCTCTGGTCGACGCGCTCGACGCGGCGGGCGAGCGCTCACGCGGCATCGCGACGATCCGCGGCACCGAGTCCGACGAGGAGCTCGCCCGGCTGCACGCGGCCGGCGTGCGCGGTATCCGGCTGAACTTCGTCCGCCGGCTCGTGGACCCGAAACCCGACGCGTACTACCACGACCTGGTCGCGCGGATCGCGCCGCTGGGCTGGCACATCGTGATCTACTTCGAGGCCGCGGACCTCGCCGAGAAGTGGGACCTGTTCACCTCGCTGCCGACCACGGTCCTGGTGGACCACATGGGCCGCCCGGACGTGACGAAACCCGTCGACGGCCCGGAGTTCGGCCGCTTCCGCACGCTGCTGCGCGAGCACGCGAACTTCCACGTGAAGGTCACCGGCCCGGAACGCCTCACGGTGGCCGGCCCGCCGTATGACGACGTGGTGCCCTTCGGCCGCGCGCTAGTGGAAGAGTTCCCGGACCGCGTCCTGTGGGGCACGGACTGGCCGCACCCCAACATGAAGAGCCACATGCCCGACGACGGCACGCTGGTCGACTTCGTGCCCCGCATCGCGCCGAGCGCCGAAGCGCGGCAGAAGCTGTTGGTGGAGAACGCGATGCGGCTCTACTGGGCTGAGTGAACGCGAGCCGACCGAGCCGGGGAACCGGGCCGTCCGAAGTGGACGGCCCGGCTCAGCCCAGCCGTTCGGCGACACGCGGGGGAGCGGTGTCGCTGTCGCCGGGGGAGATCGTCATCGGCCAGACCTCCTGCACCGGGTCCTTCGCCGACGCGACGCGGGCGAGCACGATCTCGCCGAGCCGCGCCCGTACGCCTCCAGTGAGACCGCGAACGTGGTCAGCGACGGCATGAGGTAGTCGCACACCGGGTTCTTGCGGAACCCCACCACGGCCAGGTCCGTGCCCGGCCGCACACCGGCCTCGGCGAAGCGGCGGTAGAGCCCGAGCGCGAGTGTCTCCTGCGCCAGCATCAGCGCCGTCGGCGCCGGCGTCATCGCCGGCAGGCGTTCGGCGAGCAGCCCGCCGCCCTCGGGCGTGTCGGGCAGGCGTATCTCGGCGGCGGGCTCGAACCCGTGCGAGGCCAGCGCCTGCCGGCAGCCGCGGGCGTACTCCCAGGTGCTGTTGACGTCTCCGTCGTCGTAGGCCAGCGCGATCCGCATGCGCCCTGCGGCCACGAGCCGCTCCACCGTCTCCGCCGCGACGCCCTCGAAGTCCAGGTCGAGCCACGCGTGGCCCTCGGGTCCGCTGCGGCCGAGCGCCACGAACGGCCCGCCCCGCTCGGTGAGCAGCTCCACCCGCCGGTCGACGCGGTGGGTGTTGGAGATGACGTACGCGTCGGCGATGTGCCGGTCGACGGCGTTGACCAGGTACCGGTAGGGGTCCTTGGCCGGCCCGACCGGCAGCAGCACCAGGTCCATCGAGCGTTTTGCGAGCTCCTGCTGCAGGCCGTCGCAGACGCTGAAGTAGAACGTCTCGCCCATCGCGGTGCGCGCGGTGTCGGTCTGCATCACGAGCGCGACCGTGCCGGTCGCGCCGCGGCGCAGCGTGCGGCCGGACTGGTTCGGCTGGTAGCCGAGGCGCTCCGTGGCCGAGCGGACGCGCTCGCGCATGGCCGACATCCAGTCCCGCAACCACTACTTCGAGGCGACGGGTCCGTTGGGTCAGTCTCCCGCTGCGGTTCTAGCGGCCCTTCGCTCGCGCTCCCGCGACAACGCCCGCACCCCGATGCAGTGGGACGCCTCGTCAGAGGCCGGCTTCACTTCGGGTACGCCTTGGCTTCGGGTGAACCCGAACCACGTGACGATCAACGTCGAGTCCCAAGTGGACGATCCGGCTTCGGTGTTTTCGCACTACCGCCGGTTGATAGCTTTGCGCTACTCGGAGCCGCTGGTGGTCTCGGGCCGGTACTCGCTGCTGGAACCTCATTACCCCACGTTGTTCGCCTTCACCCGGGTGGACGGTGACCACGGGTTGCTGGTGCCGGCCAACTGGTCGGGTTCACCGCTCGACGTGCCTTCGTCCGCTGTGGATGGTTGGTCCGACGCGTCGCTGCTCATGGGCAACTACCCGGGCCCCGCTTCGGTGGGGGCGCGGCTACGGCCTTGGGAAGCCGTCGTCTTCCGCCGCTGACGCCGCACTACGGCAACGGCGCTTCCGACCGCCGCACCCAGCAACGCGACGACGGCGGTCGCGACGCGCACGAACCCGGTGGAATCGAGGCTGACCGCAAGCACTGCGAGGGCCGCGAGCAGCCCCGTCGCGGAAAGGGCAACGGTCCGGACCAGATCCCGCGCACGCCGAGTGCGATCGTCGGAGGTGAGGACCCGGTCGAGCAACTGGAGGAAGGTGAGGCGGTCGGTCCCGCGGGGAACGGTGGTCACCGGTTCGCCGCCGCACTCGGTCGGCCGACGGTGCGCAGAGCGAGCGCAGGGGGCTCGCCCTGGTCTCGCAGCCGGCCGACGAACCTGTCCGGAGTCGGGCTCCGGTCGACGATCCGCGCGAATGTCGCCGAAGGCTTGACCGGTCCTCGTGTCCCATCGAGAACGACGCCTTCCCCGAGGATTCCGGCCACGGGGTCGCAGAGATCTTCGACCAGCGAGAACACCGAAGGACCCTGCTCCGTTTCGAGGTGGAGCGCAGTCCCGCCCAAACTGCTCCAGACGTCGATCGCGGCAGCGTTCGCGACCAGCCCGATGCGGCGCAGCATGGCGCTGCCGAGCGCGACCGGACCGCAGTGCTGCCAGTGGAAATCGTAACCGTGCCGTTCGCCCGAGCTCAGCTGCGGCGAACACTCGAGGCGCGGGTCCACGCACTTTCCGCCGTACGCCGTGTGCCGGATAGCGCCCCAGATTCGGGTCCAGTCGTCCTCTTTGATGCCGCGGACCACAACACGGCAGGGAGTGACCCTGCCGTCCACATCGAGCAGGCGCAGCTCAAGGTTGTTCTGGGTGAAGGTGAAGCGCAGGCCCGGAATGCCGTCGCGGCCTTCGTTCGGTTCGAGAGGCGCCAGCAGCGCGCGGAAGAATCGGGTCGCGGCATCGTCGGCAAGGCTGACCACGAGGGCATCGCAGCGCGGACTGACCTTTTTGAACACTCGGTGCCCTGCGGTCCGGTGCGCCGAATACCTGACGGCAAGCAAGAGCGAAGTCTCAAGCACCCGTTGGTGCAGTGAATGCGCTGCGAGAATCGCCTTTTCCCGCGCGGCTTCGGTGATCGCGAGGTCGGCGCTGATCGCCTTGTGGGCTTCTTGGCGCGTCTCACCGGTGAACCGCCGGCGCACCGACGCGAGCTCAGAGACTGAAGCAGTCACGGCAGAGTCCTTCCTTCGTCACCGCCCGGCTCGGCGAGGAGGGATCCAGCCATGGTTCTTCAGACACCCACGAGGGTGCGATCAGTCGTTCGTGCTGTTCGGTGGTTCCGTCGCCCGGGTTGCCGGGTGGGCGACACCAGCAGCGCCCGCACGGTGCGCGACGAAGCATAGCGCACGGTGAGTCGCGGATCGTCTCGCGCGGGGTTGTCCCGGCCGCAACTCACCCCCGTGAGGGAGCTCGCGCCGAAGATCAGGCGGCCGGTTTCTAGCCCAGCTCAGGGCCCAGCCGGGTGGCGATGTCCGTGAGGATCTGCACGTAGTCGGCGTGCTCGAAGGTGAAGGGCAGCGCGAACGCGACCTCCGACACCTCCCGGAACGCGGCATCCGCGTAGAGCCGTTCGGCGATGGAAGCCGACGTGCCCACCAGGTCTTCCGCGAAGGTCATGCGGGCCGGGCCGTGGGCCTTGCCGACGCGGGGCAGGCGGGAAGCGGCGTACGCCTCGTACTTCGCGCGCTGCTCGGGGCTCGCGCTGTCGGTCGGGATGACGACCAGACCCTGTGACACGCGGGCGTCGGCCCCGAGGGGGTGGTGGGCGCGGAACTCGCGGATCTGGGCGGCCTGGATGGCCGCGAAGTCGATCTCCGTGGCGTCGGGGTCCTCGGCGCGCACGACGCTGCTGGCCAGGTAGTTCATGCGGTGCTCGCCGGCCCAGCGGGCGGAGCGGGTGCTGCCGCCGCCGTACCAGAGGCGGTCGGCGAGGCCGGGGGAGTGCGGCTGGACGCGGGGCGAGTACTCCTCGATGCCCTCGGTGCCGCTGAAGTCCGTGGCTTTCTCGCCACGGATGAAGCCCAGGAGGCGTTCCACGCGCTGGTAGCTGAAGTCCTCGGCCGACGCGGTGTCGGGGTACAGCGCGGGCGCGAGGTGGTCGTAGTGGCGCGGCTCGCCGACGCTCAGGCCGGGGTTGAGGCGCCCGCCGGAGAGGACGTCGACCGTGGCGAGGTCTTCGGCGAGGCGCAGCGGATTTTCCCAGCCCAGAGGGATCACGGCGGTGCCCAGCTCGATGCGGCTCGTGCGTTGCGTGGCGGCGGCCAGAACCGCGACGGGCGACGAGATGCCGAACTGCAGGTGCCGGTGGCGCACCCACGCGCTGTCGAAACCGAGCTCCTCGCCGAGCTGGATGACCTGCAGCGTCGACTCGTGGCCGGCGGCGGGATCGGCCTCGTCGAACAGCCCGATCGTGAGGAAACCCAGCTTGCGCAACGGTTCCGAGGTGATCGGCACGGCAGTTCCTCCTGGCTCCGGGTCTTGCCGTGGATCAACCTCGACGGCGCCGGGATTGTTCCGGTTCCGGTGTGGTCTGGAACACTCCGTCGGGTCCGGTTTCCTGGACCGAAACTAATTTGTAACGGGGCCAAGGTTCCACTCTGTCGCCGCCCGCGCCAGAATCACGCGTTGTGATCGCGTCAGAAAAGCATTCGGAGGCTTGTCGGAAACCCTGAAAACAGGTACTGGCGCGAATCATTCGGACAAAGTTCCCGAAAATTCGGATCGAGACTCATTCATGGTTGAACCCGCCCAGAAAATCGCATCTGCGGGCACTTCGCCGAAAATGCGCAGATCGGTCGGTTTCTACGGCCTGATGTTCGTTTCGCTCGGCTCGATCATCGGCTCAGGGTGGCTGCTCGGCGCGCTCAAGGCGGCGAAGGTGGCGGGTCCCGCATCGCTCGTTTCGTGGGTGCTCACCGCGGTAATCATGGCGACGCTCGCCCTGGTCCACGCGGAACTCGGCGCGGCCTACCCGGTCGCCGGCGGCACGGCCCGGTACCCCGCGCTCGCGTACGGGGTGCTCGGCGGGTTCGTCGGCGGCTGGGTGGCGTGGCTGCAGGCGGTGGCGCTCGCGCCGGTGGAGGTCGAGGCGAGTCTCGAATACCTCGACAACGTCACCTGGATCAAGGAACACCTGAATCTGCTGAGTCCTTCGGGGACGCTCACCGCGAGCGGATTCGGCTGGGCGACGCTGCTGATGGCGATCTTCACCATGATCAACCTCGTCGGCGTGAAATTGCTGTCGGAAAGCAATTCGGCGACGGTGATCTGGAAGACCGCGGTGCCGGTGCTGACCGTGGTCGTGCTGCTGTCGCTGCGGTTCCACCCGGGCAACTTCACCGCGGGCGGCGGCTTCGCGCCGCACGGCGCCCACGGCATCTTCGCCGCGCTGCCGGTCGGCGTGGTGTTCGCGCTGCAGGGCTTCGAACAGGCCGTGCAGGTGGGCGGCGAGGCGCGACCCGCAGAAGGACCTGTCGCGCGCGATCATCGTCGCGATGGTCATCGGCACGATCGTCTACTTGCTGCTGGAGGTCGCGTTCATCGGCGCGCTCGACCCGGCCGCGCTGCTCAAGGGCTGGGACAACCCGATCGCGCAAGGCTCCTTCGGCCCGTACGCCACGCTGGCGACCCTCGCCGGCGCCGGCTGGCTGTCGTACGTGCTCTACGCCGACGCCTTCGTCTCCCCGGCCGGCACGGGCATGCTCTACCTCGGCACGTCGGCGCGCCTGTCGTACGCGATGGGCCACGAGCGCACGCTGCCGAAGGGTCTGGGCAAGCTCAACGTGCGCGGGGTGCCGGTGTGGTCGATCGGTCTGTCGTTCGTGGTCGGCGAGATCGCGTTCCTGCCGTTCCCGAGCTGGCAGTCGCTGGTCAGCGTGATCACCTCGGCCACCGCGCTGATGTACGCGTTCGCCCCGGTCTCGATGATCGCGCTGCGCAGGCGCGACCCGGACCGCCCGCGCCCGTACCGCGCGCCGATGCCGAAGGTGCTGGCGCCCGCGGGGTTCGTCGCCGCGAATCTGATCATCTACTGGAGCGGCTTCGACACCACGTGGAAGATCATGATCGCCGTGGTGATCGGCTTCGGCCTGTTCCTCATCGCGCGTGTGACGAGCCCCAAGCTGGAACGCATCCCGATCGACTGGAAGGCCGCGCAGTGGATCGTGCCGTGGCTCGCCGGCCACGTGCTCATCGGCTACTTCGGCCGCTACGGCGAGTCGGGCAACATCAGCGCCCTGCCCGAGTGGATCGACCTGCTGGTGGTGATCGTGTTCAGCCTGGCGGTGTTCTACTGGGCCGTGAACCTCGCCGTCGACAGTGACAAGGTGAAGGCAGCGGTCGAGCGGGAGGCGCTGGAGCTGGCCGTGCAGTGAGCTCGCGGGTGACCGGTTTCCCATGCGGGCGACCGGTCACCGGCGCCGCCACGCCCCGGGCGTCGTTCCTTCGCGGCGGCTGAACACGCGGGTGAGCGCGGCGTTGGATTCGTAGCCCACCCGAGCGGCGATCTGCGCGACGCTGAGGTCGGTCTCGCGAAGGAGTCGCTTGGCCTGGTGCAGCCGCCACGACGTGAGGTAGCCCAGCGGGGTCTCGCCGACCACGGCCCGGAAGGCGGCCGCGAACGCCGAGCGCGAAAGGCCGGCCTCGCGGGCCAGTGTTTCGACCGTCCACGGGTGCGCGAGGTCGGCGTGCAACGCGCGCATGGCGGCCGCGAGGCGGGGGTCGCGCTGAGCGGCGAGCCAGCCGAGGTCGCCGCCTCCGGTTTCGCAGAACGCGCGGACGGCCTGGACGAACAGCACGTCCGCGAGCCGGCTGGTCACGAGCCGGGAGCCGAGGCCCGCGGCGGCCTCCTCGCGGGCGAGCAGGTCGAACGTCGCGTGCAGCTGCTCCCCGGCCTCGCCGCGCAGGTCGAGCGGGAACAGCGGGGGCAGCATCGCGAACAGCGGCTCGGCCGCGGTGGCGTCGAAGGAGAACCGGCCGGACACGATGTCGGTGCGTTCACCGTTCCCGCCGTGCGTCGCGACGGTGCGTTCCGGGTCGGTGAACAGGGATTCGCACTCGGCGAGGTCGCGGCCGGGCTCGTCCTCTAGCGTGAACCGCGCGCCGGCGCGGACGACGAAGCAGTCGCCCGCCGCGAGCCGGCGCGGTTCGCCCACGGCGTCGCCCGTGAGGACGCACGAACCGGAGGCGATCAGCACGAGGCGGGTGGTCTCGGGCGAGTGGAAGGCGATGCCCCAAGGCGCGCCGGCCTCGATCCGCACGTACCGCGACTGCTCGATCCGCATCGCGGTGAGCACGTCCTCCACGGGATCCATGGGGTGCTCCTGGACGATCGGACAACGATTGCGGATCTGAAGGTAACACTCGTCCGGCTCGGCGGTTCTAGCGTGGGTCGTATGAAGATCACCGAACTGTTCGACCTGACCGGCAGGACCGCCCTCGTCACCGGAGCGAGCCGCGGGATCGGCGCCGCCGTGAGCCGGGTGCTGTCGGAGGCCGGCGCGCGGGTGGTGCTGGTCGGCCGGTTCGCGGAGACCCTGGCCGCGGTGGCGCGCGAGCTCCCGGGTGACGCCGACGTGGTCGCCGCCGACCTGGCGCGCCCGGACGCCCCAGCCGAGATCCTCGCCGCGGCGGGCCCTGTCGACGTCCTCGTCAACAACGCAGGCAGCGGCACAGGCGCGGGCTTCGCCGACCGGCTACGGCTCGCCGACGTCGACGAGGCTTGGGCGGTGTACCTGCGCGCCCCGATCGTGCTGTCCGGCCTCGCCGCCGCCGGCATGGCCGCGCGCGGTGGTGGCAGTGTCGTCACCTTGTCGTCGGGCGCCGCCCACCAGGGCCTGCCCGGCTTGTCCGTCTACAGTGGACTCCGTGCCGGCGCCGAAGCCGCCACCCGTGCGCTGGCCGCCGAGTGGGGCTCCCTCGGCGTCCGCTTCAACGCCGTCAGCCCCGGCGCTGTCCGCACCACGCTCGGCGCCTGGATCGTCGACGACGACTCGGCCCGGGCCAAGTACCTGGAGACGGTGCCGCTGGGCCGGGTCGGCGAGCCGGACGATGTCGCTGCTGCCGTGTTGTTCTTCGCTTCCCCAGCGTCGTCGTACATCACCGGCCAGACACTCACCGTCGACGGCGGCTGGGTCACGACGGCGCCGTCGCCGGTGGGCTGAGCCGGATTCGCCCGCCGCACGGTCGGCTCGGTCACGATGTCCTCGCCGGATGAATCTCGCGGGGGTTCAGGACTACGTTGCAGAGTGCTGTCGACCGGCCGGCGAGGGCTGAAGATCGAGGTGTGGGGCATGGACGATCGAGCGGCTGCGGGCGGCAACGATCCTGCGGCAGCGCCGGAACCGGCGCGGGCCGGTCGGGTGGCGGGTGAAGTGGTCACCGAGATCTTCGAGTACGACGGTGGACGGCGGGTCACGGTGTACGTGCCGCCGGATCCGCCCGAGGCGATCGTGTTCGCCGGTGATGGTCAGCTGATCTCGCGGTGGGGCGGCCACCTGGAAGCCGCCGGCGGGCCGTCCACGATGATCGTCGGCGCCCACCGGAGCGCCGACGAGGACGAGACGGTGCGCATCCAGGAGTACTCGCCGTCGTTCGACCAGGACCGGTTCGCCGCGCATGAGCGGTTCTTCGCCGGGGACGTCCGCCGATGGGTGCGGTCGCGCTTCGGCGTCGCATAGCCCGCCGAACGCACGGCGGTGTGCGGTGTGTCGGCGAGTGGCGAGCTCTCGCTGGCAATGGGCCTTCGGCATCCGGACGTCTACGGTGCGGTCTTTTCCGCTTCTCCGGGCGCCGGCTACCGCCCGCCCGCCGCGATGCCGAGCCCGCTACCGCGCGTCTACCTGGTCGCGGGCACGCTGGAGCCGTTCTTCGCGAGGAACGCGACTCGGTGGGCGGACGCGCTGCGCGATGCCGGCGCGGACGTCGTGCTGACGCAGCGGGTCGGCGATCACGGCGGCCCGTTCTGGGCTGCGGAGTTCCCGCTGATGGTGGCCTGGGCGTTCGGAAGCTGACCGGCGGCGGCGCCGGATTCTCGGTTGCGGCGCGGCGTTGGCCGCGATCGTCCTCGGGTGTCATGACGGCGAACGTCACCGAGTTCTACGGCAGCGGCACCGACGAAGACACCCGGCTGACCCGCTCGGCGCACGGGAAGCTGGAGTTCCTGCGGACGCGGGAACTGGTCCGCCGGGCGCTGACCCGGACGGCACAGCGGGTGCTCGACGTCGGCGGCGGGACCGGCGTGCACGCGCGCTGGCTCGCCGCCGACGGTCACTCCGTGCACGTCGTCGACCCCGTGCCCCGGCACGTCGAGGTCGCGGCCGGGATTCCCGGCGTCTCGGCCGAACTCGGCGACGCGCGGGCGCTCACGTGGCCGGACGCGAGCGCCGACGTTGTCCTGCTTTTCGGGCCGCTGTACCACCTCGTCGAGGTCGGGGACCGCGCGCTGGCGCTGGCCGAAGCGCTGCGAGTGCTCCGTCCTGGCGGGGTCTTGTTCGCCGCGGCGATCAGCCGGTACCTGTCGCTGCTGGAGGTGAGCACGACCGGTCGCCTCGACGCGCGGATGGCCGGCGCCGTCGGCGAGGTCATCGGCACCGGAAACTACGACGGGCACGTCGGATTCGTCCCCGCGCACTTCCACACCGCCGCGGAGTTGGGGGTCGAGGTCCAGACCGCCGGCGGCCGCGACGTCGAGGTGTTCGGCGTGGAAGGCCCCGCCTGGGCCGCGCTCGACGTGGCGGGCGCGGCCATCCGGGACGAGCATCTGGATTCGGCGCTGCGGTGCGCCCGTTTGGTCGAGCGGGATCCGCACCTGATCGACGCCAGTGCGCACCTCCTCGCCGTCGGAAAGGCTTAGCCGGCAAGAAAATCACTTGACCCCGCCACCAGAATCGCCGGTATGGGGTCGTGGGGGCGGTTGCAGCTGGTCGCGGTGTTCGGGTCGGCGGGGGAAGGGCTGGTGCTCTCGGCGATTCCGCTGCTGGCCGTGTCGATCACGACGGATCCGCGGGAGATCTCGCTGGTGACGGTGGCTGGGCAGGCGCCGTGGTTGCTGTTGTCGTTGTTCGCGGGCGTGGTGATCGACCGGGTGCGGCGGACGTCGGTGCTGGCGGGGGCGTACGCCGTGCTCATCGCGGCCGTCGTGGCGCTCGCCGTCGCCGGATCGCTGCATGAACTGAGCCTGCCCGTGGTGGCGGTGGTGGCGTTCGTGGTCACCACGGCGCAGGTGTTCGGCGACGGGGCCAGCGGCGCGCTCGTGCCGGACGTCGTGGGGCCCGACCGGCTGGCGGCGGCGAACGCGCGCCTGCAGGTGATCGACCGGGGGCTGGTGCAGTTCGTCGTCCCGCCGGCGACGGGCGTGCTGCTGGGGATCGGGGCGGGGATTCCGGCGTGGGGCGCCGCGGCGGCGGCGGTCGTGGCGTTCGCCTTGGTACGCGGGATTCCGTCGCCGCCGCCGGTGAAGTCGCCGGCGCATCCGTTGCGCGACATCGGCGAAGGGCTGCGGTACCTGGTGCGCACGCCGCTGCTGCGGTCGATCACGATCACCGTCGCGCTGGGGTCGTTCGCGGCGAGCGCGGGCAACGCGATGCTGGTGCTCTTCGCGACGCAGGTGCTGCACCTCGGTCCCGTCGGCTACGGCGGGCTGCTCGCGTGCCTGGCCGTCGGCTGGGTCGCGTCGTCGTTCGTGGTGGACTGGGTGGTGCGGCGGCTGGGTTACTCGTGGTCGATGCGGCTGGCGCAGAGCTGCGCGGTGGTGGCGCAGCTCGCCATCGCTTTGGTGCCGCCGTGGCCGCCGGTCGTAGGGCTGGTGCTCGTGTTCCTCACGGCCACCACGCTCGTGTGGAACGTCTGCTCCCAGTCCTCACGCCAGCGCTTCACGCCGTCGCCGCTGCTGGGCCGCGTGCTCACCAGCCACCGCGCGCTCGCGTGGGGACTGACACCGCTCGGCGCGCTCGCGGGCGGGTTCGTCGCCGCGCACGTGAGTCTGCGCGCGGTGTGGGTGATGAGCGCGTTGATCCAGCTGGCCGGCGCCGCGGTGGTGTGGTGGCAGCTCTCGCCCGCCGCCTTCCGCGACGCCGAGCTCGCTCAGGCGCGCTTGGGCAGCTTCCAGCCCGGCCGCGGGAAGTGACACGTGTAGCCGTTCGGGTAGGTCTGCAGGTAGTTCTGGTGTTCGGGCTCGGCTTCCCAGAAGTCGCCGGCCGGGGTGACCTCGGTGACGACCTTGCCGGGCCAGAGGCCGGAGGCCTCGACGTCGGCGATGGTGTCTTCGGCGACCTTCTTCTGCTCGTCGTTGGTGAAGTAGATCGCGGAGCGGTAGCTCAGGCCGATGTCGTTGCCCTGGCGGTTCTTCGTGGTCGGGTCGTGGACCTGGAAGAAGAACTCGAGCAGGTTGCGGAAGTCCGTCTGGGAGGGGTCGTAGAGGACCTCCATAGCCTCGGCGTGGGTGCCGTGGTTGCGGTAGGTGGCGTTGGGTGTGTCGCCGCCGCTGTAGCCGACGCGCGTGGACACGACGCCGGGCTGGTGGCGGAACAGCTCCTCCATGCCCCAGAAGCACCCCTCCGCGAGGATCGCCTTTTCCGTGGTCATGGTTCGCCATCGTAACCGCGCCGCAGCAAGCCGAGCACGAGCGCGAGCGGCGGCCACGCGTCACGCCCGCGCCGGGTGGCCGTGAACGAGCGCAGCCGCACGTCCGGACCGGTCAGCGGCAGCAGCGCCACCTCCGGCCGCGTCGGGCGCGCGACCGGCAGCAGCCCGACGCCGGGCCCCGCGACGATCAGGTCCTCCACGAGATCGAGGCTGTCGGCCAGGTGCGTGACGCGCGGGGTGAACCCGGCCATCGACGCCAGCGTGCGCACCACGTCCTCGTCGGCGCGGTTGCGGGAGTTGCCGATCCAGTCGTGGTCGCGAAACGCCTCGAACACGGCCAGCGTGCCTTCGCCGGCCACCCGGCCCGCGTCCGTCGCCGGCACGCCCAGCCCCCACGCGGCCGTCCACAGAGGACGGACGTCGAGCGACCGGTCGGTGGTCGCGCGCGCGAGGTCGTAGTCGTAGATCAGCGCCAGGTCGACGTCGTCGGCCAGCAGCTGGGTCATGGCTTCGGCAGGTTCGTACTCGCTGATCACCAGCCGCACCCGTGGATGCGTCCCCGCCAGCCGGCCGGCCGCCGGCAGCAGCGCACGCCGGATCGCCGTGGCGAACCCCGCCACCCGCACGGTGCCCGCCGGCTCCGCGTGCGGGTCGAGGTCCGCCCGCGCGGCCTCCACGGCGGCCAGGATCGTCACGGCGTGCTCGGCCAGCCGCTGCCCGGCCGGGGTCAGGCGGACGCGGCGGCCGTCCGGTTCGAGCAGCGGCGCGCCCGTCTCCCGAGCCAGCGCGGCGATCTGCTGGGACACCGTGGACGTGGTGGTGTCGAGCACATCCGCGACGGCGCGCATCGAGCCGAGCCGCGACAGCTCGAGGAGGAACTGCAGCCTGCGGGTGTCCATGGCGACATTGTCCAGGAGTTCCGGACAGTACGTCCACGATCGGCATGTGGACACGAACGGTGGGCATCGGTTCTCCTGGACGCGTGCTCTCCTCCTCCACCCGCACCGGGGCGGCGCTTGCCGTCGCCGCGATGCTCTGCGTGCAGCTCGGCCTGGCGCTGTCCGTCGGCCTGTTCGACCGCGTCGGGCCCGAGGGCGCCGCGTGGCTGCGGCTCGCCTGGGCCGGAGTGCTGCTGCTCATGCTGGTCCGCCCGCGCCCGTCCTCGTTCAGCCGCTCGACGCTGCTCGCGTGCGTGGTGCTGGGCGTCGTCACCGCCGGCATGACGATGCTGTTCATGGCCGCCGTCGCGCGGCTGCCGCTGGGCACCGCGAGCGCGCTGGAGTTCCTCGGCCCGCTCACGGTCGCGATCACGCGCGGGCGCGGCGGCAAACGCCTGTGGCCCGTGCTCGCCGCCGTCGGCGTGCTGCTCCTGACCGAGCCCTGGGAGGGCGGGGCGGACCTGGTCGGCGTCGGCTACGCCCTCGCGTCGGCGGTCTGCTGGGCGACTTACATCCTGCTGACACAGCACGTCGGCGACGAGGTGTCCGGCGTGCGCGGACTCGCGGTGTCCATGCCGGTGGCGGCGATCGTGGCCACCCTGGTGCAGGGGCCGGCGGTGTTCGGGCACCTGTCGTGGGAGCTGCTGCTCGCGGGGCTGGGACTCGCGATCCTGCTGCCGGCGGTGCCGTTCAGCTTCGAGATGCTCGCGCTGCGGCGGCTCACGGCGTCGGCCTTCGGCACGCTCATGAGCCTCGAACCCGCCATCGCGATGACGATCGGGCTGCTCGTGCTCCACCAAGTGCCCGACCTGGCCGCGGCCGCGGGAGTGCTGTTCGTGGTGGCCGCGGGCGTCGGCGCCGAACGCACGGGCGCGCGGGAACCCGTCGCGGCGCCTTAAGCCTCGGCCAGGCGAGCCCGGCGCGTTCGCAGGAAGGCGCGTTCGGTGTGGTTGCCGGCCAGGCTGATCGCCTCGTCGTAGGCGGCGACGGCTTCCGCGGTCCGGCCCAGCCGGGTGAGCAGGTCGGCGCGGGTCGCCGGCAGCAGGTGGTACCCCGGCAGGTCCAGCTCGTCCACCGCGGCCAGCGCCGCCGCCGGACCGTGCACCTCGGCGACGGCGACCGCCCGGTTGAGCGCGACGACGGGGGTCGGAGAATGCTGCAGGAGCTGGTCGTAGAGCGCCAGGACCTGCGTCCAGTCGGTGGCCGGCCCGTCCGTGTGCACGGCGTTGATGGCGGCCTGCAGCTGGTACGGACCAGGCTGTCCCCGGCGCAGGCAGCGGCGCACCAGGTCGTGGCCCTCGGCGATCAGCTCGCGGTTCCACAGCGACCGGTCCTGCTCCGCGAGCACCACCAGCTCACCCGAGGGCCCGATGCGCGCGGGCCGACGGGCTTCGGTGAGCAGGAGCAGCGCCAGCAGCCCGAGCACCTCCGGCTCGTCCGGCATCAGCTCGGCGAGCGCCCGCGCCAGGCGGACGGCGTCGGCGCACAGGTCCGTCCGCAGCAGGTCGCCCGACGTCGACGTGTAGCCCTCGTTGAACACCAGGTAGAGCACGGTGAGCACGGGCGGCAGCCGGTCGGGCAGGTCGGCCGCGCCGGGCACCCGGTAGGGGATGCCCGCGTCGCGGATCTTCTTCTTCGCGCGCACGATCCGCTGGGCGACGGTCGCCTCCGGCACGAGGTAGGCGCGCGCGATCTCCGGCACCTCCAGCCCACCGAGCAGCCGCAGGGTGAGCGCGGTCTGCGCGAGCGGCGACAGCGCCGGGTGGCAGCAGGTGAAGATCAGGCGCAGCTGGTCGTCGCGCACGGGTCCCACCTCCTGCGGCTCGTCGGGCTGGTTCAGCAGCAATGCCTGCGCGTGGCGCGCCTCGCGCGTGGACTCGCGGCGCAGGCGGTCGATGGCGCGGTTGCGGGCCGTGGTCACGATCCACCCGCCGGGGTTGGGCGGGAGCCCGTCGGCCCACTTGGTGACCGCCACCGCGAACGCCTCCTGCACGGCCTCCTCGGCGAGCCCGATGTCGCCGAGCAGGCGCGTCAGCGTGGCCACGCAGGGGCCGTACTCGGTCCGGTAGACGCTGTCGAGGTCCATCGGCGCCTCAGCGCTGCGAGAGGTCGTCGAACGGGCGCACCTCGATCGGCTGCCCGCAGGCCAGCGAGCACTTCTCGGCCCACGCCAGCGCCTGGTCGAGGTCATCGCACTGGACCACCCAGAACCCGCCGAGCTGTTCCTTGGTCTCGGCGAACGGGCCGTCGGTGATCGTGACCGTGCCGTCGCCGGGCCGCACGACCGTGGACGCGTGCGAGGGCCGCAGGCCTCCGACGAACACCCAGGCCCCGGCGGACTTCATGTCCTCGGTGACCTGACCGGTCCGGGCCAGCATCGCCTCGAAGTCCTCTTCGGGCTCCGGCTTGCTCTCGTCGAGCTGGACGGCGAGCAGGTACTGCTTCATGGCGGCTCCTTCGCTCGGGCGACCGGTCCGTTCGCCGGTCCCTCACTCAGCCCACGAACCGGCTCGACGCCATTCGACACCACGAAGGGAAAAAATTCTCGCTTTGCCGGATTCGGCGGCCCTACGCGTCGGCGAGGAGCTTCTCGCGCTTGCTCGCGTAGTGGATCGCCCACGCGGCGGCGCCGAACGCGAGGCCGGTGAGCGGGTTGCCCATGGCGATCTTGGTGAAGGCGAGCCAGCCCGTGCGGTCCTTCCCCGGGGCGAGCCCCGTGAAGGAGTTCACCACCACGAACACCAGCGACGGCAGCGACGACACGAGCCCGCCCGTCCGCTCCCACACCGTGCGCGGCCGTGACTCGGAGGCGGACCCGGCGTCGTCCCGCCGGGCTTCGGTCTTCGTCCCAGGTCGCTCCACACCTCCGATTGAAACGGGCGGGAACTAGGCAAACTCCCGGCTTGGGTCCACGGTCGGGTGGTCAGGGTGGCCACCCTGCGTGGGTCCGCGCGCGGTGAGTCGTCCCACACCCGCCGGGCCCGGCTTCGTCGTCGCGCAGGAAGGGGTCGGTTACCTGGGAGTGCGTACTTCTGGATCACCCCCGCGGTCCTTAGGCTGGGGACATGCACGTGGAAATCTGGAGCGATGTCATCTGCCCGTGGTGCTACCTCGGGAAGGCGCGGTTCGAAGCGGCGCTGGAGGGGTTCGAACACCGGGACGAGGTGGAGGTGACGTTCCGGTCGTTCGAGCTGGACCCGTCGCGCGACACGGTGGAGCCGTTGCAGGAAATGCTGACCGCGAGGTACGGGCCACAGGCGGTGGAGATGGAGGAGCGCCTCGCCGGGCTCGTCGCCGAGGTCGGGCTCGGGTACCGGTCCGACCGGGAGATCGGCAACACCTTCGACGCCCACCGGCTGATGCACCTCGCGCGGGAGCGCGGGCTGGAGCGCCAGATGGTGGACGCGTTGTTCACGGCCAACTTCGCCGAGGCGCGTCCGCTGTTCACCGGGGACACGCTGCTCGACGTGGCGGTGGAAGCCGGTCTGGACCGCGAAGACGCGAGCCGGGTGCTGGCCGATCCGGCGGCCTACGCCGACGCGGTGCGGGCGGAGGAGCGGGAAGCGGCGCAGCTCGGCGCGACCGGGGTGCCGTTCTTCGTACTGGACCGGCGCATCGGCGTCGCGGGTGGTCAGGCCACCGAGGTGTTCGCGCAGGCGCTCGAGCGCGCGTGGAGCGAGCGCGCCGCCTGACCGCGGTCCACTGTGGACGGCGGGCTCAGCCGGACCAGCCGCTGAGCCGGTTGAGCAGCCGTTCCAGCACTTCCGGGTCCGCGGCGACCGGCGCGCCCGACACGGGTTCGTCCACGAGGGTGCGGCGTTCCTGGCGGCGCGGCAGGCGGACCTGGCCCGCCGTGATGCCGCCGGGCAGCGGCATCTCGCACCAGGTGAGGCGGCCGTTGCGCATTGGCTCCACGCCGATCCGATCGCCGGGCGCGGTGCGCGGCGGGTTCGGGCCGACGAGGTCGTCCTCGATCTCGACCACGAGCACCTCGCCGCGCAGCTGCAGGCGCACGGTGATGAACGCGGGGGCGGCGGCATTGCTCTGGTCCACGATGTCGCCGACGAGCCGCGACGTGGTGGCGGTGACCTGTTCCAGCATCGGCAGGAGCGACCAGTCCGACAGGATCAGGCGGACGAACAGCTCGGTGCACGGAACCGCACTGGGCTGAGCCACCAGTCGGAGATCGTCCACCTGGGTGGTGCGCGTGCTCAAGCCTCACCTTCCTCGTCGGCTCACTGCCGCCCTCCGCGGGCGGGACCGGTTGGGGCATCATGCCATCGACCTTCCGCCGGTTCGCGGCGGGAGGTCGATGTGCGTGTCCGCACGCCTCATGCATCCGGATTCGCTGGGTGAACGTCGCAGGTCACAGCTGTGTGCCGCGCTCGGCGGAGTCCGGTGATCACGCCGGTCCCGGTGCCGTGTCCTTTTCGCCCAGATCCCAGAACAGGCCGGTCATGATCGCGACGGCTTCGCGCGCCAGGGGAGCGAGCAGGTGCTCGTCGGGCGCGTGCTGGGCGCAGGCCGGGTACGAGTGGGGGAGCCAGATCGTCGGCAGGCCCAGGATTTCGGCGAACGCGTCGTTGGGGATCGTGCCGCCGAGGTTGGGCAGGAGCACGGGCGCGCTGCCCGTGGTGCGGGCGACGGAGTCGGCGGCCCAGCGCACCCAGGGGTGATCGGGATCCGTGCGCGTCGGCGGCCGGCTCTCGGTCACGGCGACGTCGACCATCGGGAAACCGTGCTCCGCCAAGTGCTTCCGCAGCGCCGGCTCGAGGCCGGCGAGGTCTGTGCCCACGACGGACCGCAGTTGCAGCGTCGCCTCCGCGCGGCCCGGGATGGCGTTGACCGGTGACGAGGGCGTGCCGGCGAGGAACGCCAGTACCTCCACGGTGTTCCAGCCGAACAGCCGTTCCGCGGGCGTGAGCTCCGGCTCGCCCCAGCCCTCGTCGACGGCCGGGTCGTCCGCTCCGCCGCCGACCGGCACCGTGGCCAATGCGTCGCGCACGGACGCCGGGATCACCGGGGGACGCAGTCCCGGCACCAGAATCCGGCCCCGTCCATCCACAAGGGACGTGATCGCGGCGGCCAGCGTGGTGGCCGCGTTGCGGAGCACGCCACCCCAGTTGCCGGAGTGGTGGTCGCGCGGGCGCAGGTCCGCGGTGAGCGTGAACTGCGTGACGCCGCGCGAGCCGAGGAACAGTGTCGGCAGGTCGGCGCGCACGCGGGGCCCGTCGGACGCGATCAGGACGTCGGCGCGCAGCTCGTCGCGCAGCTGCCCGCACACCTCGACGAGGCCGGGGGAGCCGCGTTCCTCACCGGTTTCGATCAGCACGACGAGGTTGAACCCGAGCTGCCCGCGGGCCCGCAGCACCTCGCGCAGGGCGAAGAGGTTCAGCGTGTGCTGGCCCTTGTTGTCGGCCGACCCGCGGCCGTACCAGCGCTCGCCTTCGGCGATCAGCGTCCACGGGTCGAGGCCTTCGCGCCAGCGGGGTGCTTCGCCGTTGACGACATCGCCGTGGCCGTAGAGCAGCACCGTGGGCCGGTCGGCGGACTCGTGGCGGGTCGCCACCAGCAACGGGCACTCGGGCGCCACCGGGTTCTCGGCCACGCGGGTGCGGCAGCCCAGGGCTTCCAGGGCCGGGGCGAGCTCGTCGGTGAGGTACGCGCGCAGCCGCGGGTGCCCGGCGGAGAGGTTGCTCTCGGTCCGGTGCGCCACGCGGCGGGCGAGCTCGGCGAAGAGCTCGCCGGAGTCGAACCGCTCCAGGGCCTGGTCGATCGTGTCCGCGCGCTGCATCGAGCACCTTCCGGTCGGGGACGCCGGGTCTGTTGTAGCACCCGGCCCCGACGAAAATGGACTCAACCTTTTCGCGGCCCCGCTCGTCTGACCGGTCATGTACGCGCGCGAGGACCGGCATGGCCCGAGGTGACAGTGAGTTCGCGGACTTCGTCCACGCGGTCTCGCCGCGGCTGCTGCACGCCGCCTACCTGCTGACCGGCGACCGGCACCAGGCGGAGGACGACGTCCAGACCGCCCTGGTGCGCACGTACACGTCCTGGCCGCGGATCCGCAAGCAGGACCCGTTCGCCTACGCGCGCAAGGTGCTGGCCAACCACGTGATCGACCGCTGGCGCCGCCCGTACCGCGAGCAGGCCACCGAGGAGGTGCCCGAACGCGCCGTCGAACGCGACTTCACCGTCGGCGTCGCCGACCAGGAGTGGCTCATGCGGGCGCTGGCGCCGCTGAGCCCGCGGGAGCGCGCGATCGTGGTGCTGCGGCACTTCTGGGACCTGTCGGAGGCCGACGTCGCGGCCGAGCTGAAGGTGTCGCTGGGCACCGTGAAGAGCACCAACTCGCGTGCGCTGGCGAAGATGCGCGTCACGGCCGCCGAGCGGCACTCGTGCGCGGCGGGGCAGGCGTCGTGACGGATCTCGAAGAGCTGCGCGGGGTGCTGGCGGAACCGCCCGCCGTGGAGTTCACGGCCGTGGACTTGGCGAACGTGATGCGCAGGGGCCGCCGGCGTCGTCGCGTGCGCCGGCTGTCGGCCGCCGCCGCGACGGTGGTCGTGCTGGTCGGCGTCGTCGTGGGCACGCAACTGCTGCGGACGCCCGATTCGCCCGCGGTGACGACGCTGGCCGTGACGGCGGCCCAGCTCGAACAACACGCCGCGGCGCCGGTCGGCGAGGTGGTGGGCACCAAGATCGTGGACCCGGAAGGCGAGGTCGTGCTGTTCTTCGAAGCCACGCCGCCCCAGCCCGACAGTTCGCCGTACCAGCTCGTGCTCGGCCACCGCACCGCCGGCGGCGTCACTGCCGAACTGGCGAGCGGCTCCCGCTCGAACGCACCCGGCTTCCACGCGCTCACCGCGGGCCGCCCGGGCCGGGACGTGCCCGTGTACGGCTACTACCTCGGGCCTGCCACCCGCATCACCGCGTCGGTCGACGGCCTGATGGTCGGCGCCGACACGCGGCGCGTCGAGGCCTTGGGGGCCACCGTCTTCTGGTTCCCGCGCCGCGACGACCACTACTTCGGCGGTGAGGCTTCCCTGCCGATGAACGCGTACGACACGGAGGACGACGCCCTGCCGAGGTAGCGGATCAGACCGTCCGCGCCGCTTCCCAAGCCGCGCTCGCGCTGAAGTACGTGTCGTAGATTTCCTGGACTTCCAGGAGGCTTTCGGGGGCCGCTTTGCCGTATGCGATGCGCTCGAGGTGGCGGAAGTACTCGAAGCGCTCGACGCCCGGCGCGATGACGATGAGCAGCTCGGCGTCTTCGCCCGGTGCGGCCGCGAAGGCGTGGGTCAGATTGGGCGGTACGACGACGAGGTCGCCGCGGTCGGCGGTGACGACGGTGTCGCCCGAGAGGACCTGGACGGTGCCGCCGAGGACGTAGAACAGCTCGGCCGAGCCGGCGTGGTGGTGGGGCGCCGCGCCGTTGGCGCCGCCCTTGAGCTCGACCTGGATGGTCGACAGGGCGCCGCCCGTGGAGCTGCTGTCGGCGAGCAGCTTGACGGTGGTGGGTGCGCGGCCGATGACCTCGGCGTCGCCGGACCGCACGATCACGGAGTCGTCGAAGCTGGGAATGACGATGGACATGTGAAGCCCCCGGGAAGTCCGTCGTGGGATCGCGGCGGCGCCGGATCCGCGGCGAACCTACCACGCTCCGAGCAGCCCCGGTGTCGTGAATTTCCGCAGTGCGCCAACGGTTTTCCGTGACCGGGACACCGCACTGGCGAAGGGGAGGGGTGCCTCCGTATAGTGGAGCGGAGGCACCCCTCCTCTTGAGTACAAGGAGCGATCATGTCCGCACGCGAGGCCATCGAGAACCTGATCTTCAGCTACGCCGCGCACGTCGACTCCGGGAACTTCGCCGCGGTCGGCGAGCTGTTCGCCCACGGCACCTTCGCCGGCGGCGAGCCGGCGACGGGGCGCGAAGCCGTCGAGCGGTACTTCCACGACACGCTCGTGCTCTACCCAGACGGCACCCCGTGCACCCGCCACCTGACCAGCAACGTGCGCGTCCACGTCGACGAGGCCGCCGGCGCAGCCACTGCCCACAGCTACTGGACCGCGCTGCAGGCCGCGCCCGGGCTGCCGCTGCAGCCCATCGCGTCGGGCCACTACGACGACCGCTTCGAACGCTCGCACGGCGCGTGGCGCTTCGTCGAACGGCGCCCGCACGTGGCGCTGGCCGGGGACCTCAGCCACCACCTCAAAGCCGCGTGACCCGCCCGCTGCGGGCCGACGCCCGCCGCAACCGCGAGCGGCTCGTCGCCGAGGCCGGGGCGGCGTTCCTCGCGCACGGCACGGGCGCGTCGCTCGAGGAGATCGCGCGCCGGGCCGGCGTCGGGATCGGCACGCTCTACCGCCACTTCCCGCGCCGCGAAGACCTGCTCGATGCGGTGTTCCAGGGTGAGGTGGACGCGCTGCTCGACCTCGGCCGGGAGCTGGCGCGCGCCGGCGACGCGTTCGGTGCCCTCGGTGCCTGGCTGAGGGCCGTGGTCGACCGCCACCGCGCGTGGCAGGCCATCGCGGCGGCGACGGGCCGAGACCGTCCGAACGCGACACTCGCGGCGTCGCGGATTCCCGTTGAACAGACCGGGAAAACGCTGCTCGCCCGCGCGCAAAAGGCCGGGGAGGCCCAGAAGGACGCGACGATCGCCGACCTCCTGCGCCTCGCCGATGCCATCGGCCAGGCAGCCGACGAAGCCCCGGACGACCCGGAGCTGCCGGACCGCCTGCTGCACCTCGTGGTGGAAGGGCTGCGGGCTCAGCCGCGCACGGGCAAGCGCGCGAGGTAGTGGTCGCGGGCCGTGAGGCTCGTGCCCAGGTGCCGCACCAGCGGCTCGAAGAACGAGCTGCGGTACGTCGAGTCCGTGACCGCGCCGGCCGCGAAGTACAGCGCCGAGAACGCGGCGATGAACAACGACACCTGCAGCAGTTCGTTGGCGATCGGCACCTGGATGCCGAACAGCGTGCCCGGCGTCGGATCGTGCCCGACCCACGACTTGATCACCGGCGCGCGGACCGTGATCACGCCGAACGCCACGAAGAACACGAACGTGAGCACCGACAGCACGAGCGTCTGCAGGATCTGCGTGAGCAGCAGGACGAGCACCATGTTCGCCCGCTCCAGTCTGGTCAGCGCCACCCGCTCCGGCGCGGGATCGGTGCACGACGCGAACGGGGTCCCGTCCAGCGTGTCCGGTTCCGCGGGCTTCTCCGCCTTCGTCAGCGACCGGACCTCGTCCGACAGCGTGGCCACGAGGAACAGCACCGCCACCACCGAGAAAAGCCCGACGACGAGCCAGATCTGGTGCCGCGTGAGGTCGGCGGTGACCTGCCAGATCTCGGTGGTGAAAAAGCCGAACACGGTGAACAGCAGGAGCAGCGGCAACGCGCGGGAGGTGAGGTCACCGAGGCGGCCGAGCTGGCGGAACGCGGCCCGCAGGGCCCAGCCGAGGATCGACCCGCCGCCGAAGAACGCCGCGACGAGCAGTACCACCAGCGACCCGAGCTGTTCCAGCACCCCGACCGGCAGCGAGTCGTGCGGCGGCGCCGCGGCGTCGACGATCGGGTTGAGCACCAGGAATACCGCGGCCACCCCGAGCGCGACGGGCGTGCCCCGCCGCGCCGGTACCCGCCGCCGGACCCAGCGCGCGGCGAGCCACGCGCCGGCCGAGGGCACCACGACGTACGCGAGGAGCACGACGAGGTAGAGCAGCGCGAACCAGGTCTGGTCCATCCGGCGCGCGAACTCCTCGTCGCTGCCACCGTCGAGAACTGACGTGGCCGTGGTGAACAGCAACCCGAGCACCACGAACACCTCGGCGGGCACGATCCGCACCAGCAGGTGCGCCGGGCGGCCGCGCACCACCGACGGCAGGCCGCGCCGCCGGAACCACTGCTCGGCGGCTTCGCGGTCGTAGGGTTCGCGCACGCTGTCCACGTCGGGTGACCTTAACGGGACCCGCGTGAACTCTCCTGGCGGAACGCGATCAGCCGCGGCGTCGCTTGCGCAGTGCGTCCCGCGTGCGCCGGCCGACGAACAGCGTCGGCACCGACAGCGCCACGCCCACGCCGAGCGGCAGGCCCTGCTGCCACGCCGGCGCGCCGAGCGCCACCGGGGTTGCCGAGTCCTGCGCGTCGAAGTCGCTCACCCCGCCCCAGCGCGAGGGTGGCAGGACGATGAAGCGCGCCTTGCCGATGACGTCGTCGACCGGCACCGTGCCGTTGACACCGCCCCCGCCCTGGCAGGTGGAGTCGCACGAGTCGTTGCGGTTGTCGCCCATCACCCACAGGCTGCCCTGCGGCACGGTGACCGGGGCGAACGACTTCTGCGCCGGGTCGTTCGGGTCGATCCAGTGGATGTAGGGCTCGTCGAGCGCCTTGCCGTCCACGATCACCCGGCCCTGCGGGTCGCAGCACTGCACCGTCTGCCCGCCTACGGCGATCACGCGCTTGACGAAGTCCTGCTCGTTCGGCGGCGCGAAGCCGACGAGCGAGCCGAGCTCGCGCAGTCCCTTCGCGAAGATGTTGCTCGGCTCCTGCGGCGCGATCTCGTGTTCTGTCCACGGACCCGGTCCGCGGAACACGATCACGTCACCCGGCGACGGGTCGGTGAAGTCGTAGGTGACCCGGTCGACGACCACGCGGTCGCCGAAGCACCCCGTGCAGCCGTGCAGCGTGGTCTCCATGGACTCGGACGGGATCATGAAGACCTTCGCCACGAACTGCTGTATCAGGATCGTGAGCACGAGGGCGATCACAATCAGGATCGGCAGTTCCTGCCAGAACGGACGTTTCTTGCGCGCCTTGCGTCCGCGACCGTCCGAACCGGACGACTCGCCCTCACCGTCCTGATCAGGACGTTCGGGGTCACTCTCAGCGGAACCGCGGGGGATGGGGTCGACCACGGGGCCAGGCTACCGACTTCCCGCTCGCCCCCGCCGCAGCGCCACCGATCACGATCGGGGTGTCATCCCGCGCCGCGGGATCACTGGGGTTTCCCGCAGTCGCGCCCGCTAGCGTGAGGTGATCTTGACCGGAGGGAGCCGGCGGTGGACACACCCGTGCTGAGATGCGGGAACCTGGTGCTGGGCGAGCTGGATCCGGTACTGCGCGCCGTGCGTGACACCGGTCCGGTGACCCGCGTGCGGACGCAGGCGGGTGACGAAGCCTGGCTCGTCACCCGGCTCGCGGAGCTCAGGCAGCTGCTGCTCGACCCGCGGCTGAGCAAGACGCACCCCGATCCGGCCGCCCGGCCGCGGTACGTGCGCACGCCGATGGCCGACCTGGCGGTGTCCGACGCCGAGCCGGCCGCGGCACGCGAACGCCACGGCGACATCCGGGGCGCCCTCGTACCCCACTTCACCGGCCGGAAGATGCAACGGCTGGCCGATCGCGTCGCGGCGTTGGTCGACGAGCAGATCGACGTCGTGCTCGCGGCCGGGCCACCGGCCGGTCTGACAACGAATTCTCGCTGCCGCTGTCGTTCCGGATCCTGTGCGACCTCGTCGGCGTGCCCGATTCGGACGGTTTCCTCGCCTTGCTCCTCAGCGCCGGCGAGGTCGACGCCGAGCACGCGGCGACGGCGGCGCTGGACGAGCTGTAGGCGTACCTGCGCGAGGTCGCGCGGCGCAAGCGAAGCAGGCCGGGCGACGACCTCGCGTCCACGCTGTGCGAGGTGATCCGGACGACATCGATGGTCGGGCCTGCTCGCGCTCGCGAGCTTCTCGTTCCTCGTCACGCCGAGCAACCTCAGCGCAGGCATCGCGCTGCTCGCCGGGCATGCCGGCCAGCGCGACCGCGTGCTCGCCGACCCGCGCCTGCTCGATACGCTCGTGGAAGAGGTGCTGCGCGTCGGCCGGGTCACCGAATCCTGCGTGCCGCGATACGCGGCCGAGGACATCGCCGTGGCGGACGAGGTGATCCGAGCGGGTGACTTCGTGCTGTGCGACCACTACTCGACGGGCTTCGACGACCTTGTGTTCACCGACCCCGAACGCTTCGATGTCGGGCGCCGCCGCAACCCCGCACCCGGCGTTCAGCTACGGCATGTCGCACTGCATCGGCGCGCCGTTCGCGCGGGTCGAGCTGCGCGCCGCGTACGCCGCTTTGCTGCGGCGGATGCCGGACTTGCGCCTGGCCGTCCCGTTCACCGAGATCCCCATGCTGGGCACGGAACTCGGCGACCAGGTGGGCGGGTCGATCGCCCGGCTCCCGATGACCTGGTGAGTGCGCGGCCTAGACTGCTGCGCATGCCCGAAGCTCTTGTCACCGGTGCGACCGCCGGAATCGGCGCCGCGTTCGTCCGCCGCCTCGCCGCCGACGGGTTCGGGGTCGTGCTCGTCGCCCGGGACGCGGCCCGGCTCGAGCAGTTCGCGCGCTCGCTGCGGGCCGACCACGGCGTGCCGGTCGAGGTCCTCGTGGCGGACCTGGCGACGGACGCCGGGATCACGCGTGTGGAGCAGCGCGTGGCCACCGTGGACCTGGTCGTGAACAACGCCGGGTTCGGGCAGCAGGCCGATTTCCTCGAGACCGAGGTTTCCGCCGAGCTCGACATGCTGCGGGTGCACTGCGAGGCCGTGCTGCGGATCACGAAGGCGGCGTTGCCCGGGATGCTCGCCCGCCGGCGCGGCGGAGTGATCAACGTGGCCTCGGTGGCGGCGTTCTTCTCGCGCGGCACCTACAGCGCGTCGAAGTCGTGGGTCGTCGTCTTCAGTGACAGCGTGCGCGAACAGGTGCGCGGCAGCGGTGTGCACGTGATGGCGCTGTGCCCCGGCTGGGTGCGCACGGAGTTTCACGAACGGTCCGGAATGGACACCGGCGGCATCCCGGACTCGTTGTGGCTGGACGGGGAGACCCTCGTCGCCGCCGCGATCCGCGACTTCCGCCGGCGCGCGGCGGTGAGCGTCCCGGATGTCCGGTACAAGACCGCGGCGGTGCTGGCGAAGCTGCTGCCCCGCCCGCTGATGACACGAATCGCGGCGCGAGCGGGCAGCAAACACTGACACAGGGCCGAAAGTCTCAGTGCCCCGAAGACCTCAGTGCCCGAACGCTTCCGCGAGCCACCACGAGCCACCGTCGTCGGAGACCTTCGCGTCGATCACCAGCGGCGCTTCGCGAGGACCGTTGAGCCACTTCGTCACCGCGGCCAGGTCGCCAGCCGTGCGCACGGTGACGCCGGTGCAGCCGAACCCGCGGGCGATCGCCGCGAGGTCGGTGTCGGGGAAAAGCACCGTGTCGAGGTCGGCGTCGCCGAAGTGGTGGACCTCCGCGCCGTACGCGGCGTCGTTGTAGACGATCACCACCAGCGGCAGCCGCAGCCGCACCGCCGTCTCCAGCTCGGAGATCGCCATGTGGAACCCGCCGTCGCCGGCGCCGAGCACGGGCAGCCGGTCCGGGCGCGCGAGGGCCGCGCCGATCGCCGTGCCCAGCCCGAGCCCGACGCACTGGTAGGCCTGCGTGAAGCAGAACCCGTTCTCGTCCGGCACGGACAGGTACGCGCTCGGGTACCCCATGAAGTTGCCGGAGTCGATCGACACCACGCGCCAGGCGGGCAGCAGCTCGTCGAGGCGGGCGCTGAGCGTGCGCGCGTCGATGCGGCCGTCGCCGGAGTTGTCGAGGTGCGCCACGTCGTTCCAGCGCACCTCGGCCGCCAGGCGTGCCGCGACCTCGGGGCTGCGGTAGCCCTCGGCCCTGTGCCCGCGCGCTTCCAGCAGCTCCAGCACGTCGACGGCCGTGGCCGCGACGTCGCCGACCACACCGAGGTCGATCGGCCGGTGCGCGCCGAGCGCGGCCTGCTCGCGGTCCACCTGCACGAGCCGCGCCCGCGGCCCGAGTAGCTTGCCGTGGCGCGTGGTCCACATGTTCAGCGCGCAGCCCCAGCCCACGACCAGGTCCGCGTCCGCGATCAGCTCGGCGGTGAGCGGTGACGAGAAGCCGCCGCTGATCCCGAGCGCCCACGGGTCGTCGTGGAAGAGGCCGTTGGCCACGGCCGAGGTCGCCAGCAGCGCACCGGTGACGTCGGCCAGCGCCCGCAGCGCGGTGGCCTGGCCACGGGCGCCGCGCCCGGCGATGAACACCGGGCGCCGCGCCTCGGACAGCAGTTCCGCCAGCTCGCCGGACACCGCGGTCTCCGGCCGGATCGGCGCGGGACCGGGCACCTCGGGCACTTCGCCGGGCGTCGGGGCCTCGTGCTGCTGCAGGTCGATCGGCAGGCTGAACACGACGGTCCGGTTTGCCTGCCGCGCGGTGCGGAACGCGCGGATCGTGTCGGCGAAGGCGGACTCCGCCGAATGCACGCGGTCGGCGACCGCGCCCACGGCGATGCCGAGCGCGTCCTGGTCGATCTTGAAGTTCGACAGCACGGCCGCCGCGGCGGCGTCGGCGGTGACCACGACCATCGGCGTGCGACTCTTCGCGGCCTCCGTGATGCCGGTGATCGCGTTGGTCAGGCCGCAGCCCTGGTGCAGGCTCAGCACGGAGACCTGGCCGCTCATCCGCGCGTACGCGTCGGCCATGCTCGCCGCGCCGCCTTCGTGCCGCGCGGCGACGAAGCGCACGCCCGCCGCCCGCAGCGCGTTGGTCACCTCGAAGTTGCCGCTGCCGACCACGCCGAAGGCCATGCCCGCGCCGAGGTCGGCGAGCGTGCGCCCGACGAGTTCCGCGACCTTCACGCGCCACGCTCGACGAGCGCGAACACCCGGGCCGGGCTGCCCGAACCGCCGACGATCGGCAGCGGGCTGATCACCAGCATCGCGCCGGTGGCGGGCAGGTTCGCCAGGTTGCGCAGCTGCGTCAGGCCGAACTTGCCTGCGCCGAGCAGCAGTTCGTGGCACGGGAAGGCCGGGTCGAGCCCGGGCGCCTGACCGGCGTCGGTGCCGACGGTCTCCACGCCCAGCCCCGCGATCGGCGTCTCCTCGGCGAGCCACTTGGCGCACTCCGGCGAGACGCCGGGGGTGTGCGAGCCGGACTCGTCGGCGTTGAGGAACTCGTCCTGGTCGCTGGAGTGCACGTCCCAGCCGCTGCGGTAGAGCAGCCAGGCGCCCGCGGGCAGCGCGCCGTGCTCGGACTCCCACTCACGCACGTCGTCGATGGACAGCAGGAAGTCGGGGTTGCCCTCGGCTTTCGCCGACGCGTCGAGCACCACCGCCGGCGCGACGAGCGTGCTCAGCGGCGCCTGCGAGACGTCGAGACCGTCCTTTCCGGACAGCCAGTGCACCGGCGCGTCGAAGTGGGTGCCGGTGTGCTCGCCGGTGTGGATGTCGTTCCAGTACCAGCGCGGGCCGCGCTCGTCGTAGCGGCTGATCTCTTCGAGCCGGAACGGGATCGTGTTCGCGAACGGCTCGGGCAGCTGCAGGATCGGGGTGCTCGAGGTCAGGGGAGCGGTGAGGTCCACGACCTCGATGCCACCCCCGGTGATCGCCGCGCTCAGCTCGGCCAGCAACGACATGCGTCCTCCAGTGCTCGACGGTGAACTGCTCATCCGTGAAACCTGGGGGAGACCCTATGCCCCGCAAGGGGTTCCGGGGAACCGCTCAGCCGGCGCGCAGGCCGTAGAAGCCGGCGATGTGCCGCGTCACCTCGGCCGACGCGCGATCCGGGTCGCCGGTTTCGATCGCGTCGAGGATCCACGTGTGCTCGGTCGCGAGCTGCCGCGCCGTGGCGGGCCAGTCGGCCGTCCGGGCGTACCCGGCCGTCATCTCGTCGCCCACGGCGTCTCCGAGCGAGGCGAGCAGTACGGCGGCGAGATCGTTGTGCGCGGCGCGGGCGAGGCCGAGGTGGAAGCCGGAGTCGAGCTCGCGGAACCGCACGCGGGTCACTCCGGGGCGGCCCATTTCGGCGGTGACCTCCCGCAGCTGTTCGAGGTCCTCCGGAGCCGCGCCGCGTGCCGCGCGCGCCGCTGACGAGCGTTCCAGCTCGAGCCGGATGGACATGAGGTCACCGGTGGCGAACCGCGACAGCGAGAGGTGCAGCCGGAGCAGCTTGTGCAACGCGCCGCTCGGCTCGCCGGCCACGACCGCGGCCGCGGTGCCCGTGGCCGCCGGTTCGAGCACGCCCGCCGCCTCCAAGGCGCGGACTCCGTCGCGCACGTGCGCGGGCCCGACGCCGAGCGCCCGGGCCAGGTCACGTTCGGCGGGCAGCGGGTCGCCCGCGCCCAGCCGCGCGGTGAGGATCCAGTCCTGGATCCCCGCCAGCGCCTGGCCGGGTGACCCGAGGTACCGCACGTTGTCCGGTTGGCCCATCGATCGGACCGCCTCCTCGACCGCGTTGTCGGATTTCCGGCTGGTCCGAGCCTAGGTCAGCGGTGGTCAGACCACAATGTGGACTGCTCCGTCAGGTCCAGCTCGTCGGTAAGCGGTGCGAAGAACGCCTCGACGGCCGCGTCGTCGACCTCCGCGAGCGTGCCCGGGCGCCAGCGAGGTGAGCGGTCCTTGTCGAGGATCGCCGCCCGGATGCCCTCGGCCAGGTCGGGGTGTTCGAGGAACCGGCTGCACAGGCGGAAGTCCTGGCGCAGGCATTCCTCGATCGAGGTCATCCCACTGGCCTGGCGCACCGCTCGCAGCGTCACCTTGAGCGCCGTCGGGGCGGCCGCGGTGATCGCGGCGACGGCCTCGCCCGGCTCCGGCTCGTCGATCGCCTCGAGGCGGTACCGCACGTCTTCGACGGTGGTCGCGCCGCGGTACGCGTGGTCGATCCAGCACCGCGCGGCCGCGAGCGGCGCTGGGCCGGGATCCTCGGCGTACTTCGCCACGGTCACCTCGGGTACGGCGCCGGTGGCGAGGTCGTCGACGAGCGCGGCCAGCCGGCCGGCGGGCACGTGGTGGTCCGCGAGTCCACAGTGGACCGCATCGCCCGGGCCCACGCGACCCGCCGTCAGCGCGAGGTGCGTGCCGAGCTCACCGGGCGCGCGGGCGAGTAGCAGTGCCCCGCCGACGTCGGGGGCGAGGCCGATCGCGACCTCCGGCATCGCGAGCACCGAGCGTTCGGTGACCACCCGGGCCGCCGCGTGCGCGCCGATCCCGATCCCGCCGCCCATCGTGATGCCGTCCATGAGCGCGACGACGGGTTTCGGGTAGCGCGCGAGGCGGGCGTCGAGCCGGTACTCCTCGCGCCACAATGTCCGGGCGACCGCCGGATCGCCGACGGCCGACGAGTGCACCACGCCGATGTCGCCGCCCGCGCAGAACGCCCGATCGCCCGCGCCGTCGAGCACCACCGTGGCCACGGCAGGGTCGGACTCCCACTCGTCGAGGGCGGTCAGCATCGCCCGGATCATGTCCAGGTCCAGGGCGTTCAGCGCCTCGGGCCGGTTCACGGTCAGCCTGCCGACCGCCCCTTGTCTGCGGGCCAAAACGGTGCTCACGTCGATCAAGTCGGACACCTTCGCCTTCCTGCGGCCGGGTGGTGCTCGAGCCCAGGGTTGCACATTTCATACGCCCACTTCTATGGTCAGACCACATACAAGGAAAGACCCGATGCAGTTCAGGTCGTGGAACGAGGTGTGGACACGGTGGGTGAGAGCGGCGGCGAACCGATCCGGGTGATGCTGGCCAAGATCGGGCTGGACGGCCACGACCGGGGCGTCAAGGTCGTCGCGCGGACCCTGCGCGACGCGGGCATGGAGGTGATCTACACCGGCCTGCACCGCAGCCCCGAGCAGGTGCTGGAAGCGGCGGTCCAGGAGGACGTCGACGTGCTCGGCGTCAGCCTGCTCTCCGGCGCGCACATGCCGATCTTCACCCGCATCTTCGAGCTGATCGACGCGATGCCCGACCGGCCCGGGTTCGCGATCGTCGCCGGCGGCGTGATGCCGGACGAGGACGAGGAGGCGCTCAAGAAGATGGGCGTCGCCGAGGTGCTCGGCCAGGACACGACCCCGGAGACGATCGTCGAGCGGATCCGCGCGCTGGCCGGTGTGACGGAGGAGGCCTGATGGAACAGTGGACTTGGCCGCCGCGCTACGACGAGACCTACCGGCCGCCGGCCGGGCAGGCGCACTGGTTCCCGCGCCGCGAGACCATGCCGGCCGGGGAGCGGGACGAAGCGATCCTCGCCCGCATCCGTGAGGTGATGGCCTACGCGTGGGACCACGCGCCGTTCTACCGGCGCAAGTGGGAGGAGGCGGGGATCCACCCGTCGGCGATCCGCGACCTGTCGGACTTCGAGAAGGTTCCCGTGGTGCGCAAGGAAGAGCTGCGCGCCGACCAGGCCGCCCATGAGCCGTTCGGCAGCTACCTCGCCGTGGACCCGGGCGAGGTCAAACACGTGAACGGCACGTCGGGTACCACCGGCCGCCCGACCGCGTTCGGCATCGGCGAGCGCGACTGGCGCAGCGTCGCCAACGCCCACGCCCGCGTGATGTGGGGGATGGGCATCCGCGAGCACGACACGGTGCTGGTCGCCTCGCCGTTGAGCCTCTACTGGGGTTCGTGGGGCGCCTACATCGGTGCGGAGCGCCTCGGCGCCCGCGTGTTCCCGTTCGGCGCCGGTACACCCGGGCAGACGGCCCGCACGGTGATGTGGATGAAGCAGATGGGCGTCACCGTGTTCTACGGGACGCCGTCCTACGCGCTGCACCTGGCCGAGGTCGCCGCCGACGAGGGCGTGGACCCGGCGGATCTGGGGCTGCGCAAGCTGTTCTTCTCCGGCGAGCCCGGCGCGAGCGTGCCGACGATCCGCGGCCGCATCGAGGCGGCTTTCGGCGCCGAGGTCTACGACTCGGGCAGCATGGCCGAGGTCAGCCCGTGGATGCACCTGGGTGCCGCGAACCACGAGCCGGGTGTGTTCGCCTGGCAGGACCTCGTCTACACCGAGGTGTGCGACCCCGTGGACCACCACCGCGTGGACTACGGCCGTGAGGGCACGCCCGTCTACACCACGCTGGAGCGCACCAGCCAGCCGATGATCCGGCTGCTGTCCAACGATCTGACGCGCTGGGAAGCGCCCTCGGCCGACCGCGGCCGCACGTACCCCTTCCTGCCGCAGGGCATCTACGGGCGCATCGACGACATGTTCACTGTGCGCGGCGAGAACGTGTACCCGAGCGCGATCGACGACGTGGTGATGGCCGCCGAGGGCTACGGCGGCGAGCACCGCATCGTGATCAGCCGCAAGTCCACGATGGACACCCTCGCCGTGCAGGTGGAGCATCGCGGTGTCGCGGAGTCCACTCTGGGCGGCTGGGCCCGCGCGATCGAGGACAAGCTGCGCCGCGCGCTCGGCGTCGGCGCGCACGTCGTCCCTGTGGAGTACAAGACGTTCGACCGCACCGAGTTCAAGGCGCGGCGGGTGATCGACGACCGCGACCTGCTGCGCCGCCTCGGAAGTGGGTCGTGAAGACGCCGGGCGACGTGGTCGGGCGGGTGCTCGCAGGGGAGCACCCGGCCATCGCACGGATGCTCACGTTCGTGGAACGGCGTACCGCCGGTGTCGACGAGGCGCTCGCCGAGCTGCACGGCAAGGCGGGCAACGCCCACGTCCTGGGCCTCACGGGGCCACCGGGCAGCGGCAAGAGCACGCTGGTCAAGTCGCTGACCGAGTTCTACCGCAAGCAGGGCAAGACGGTGGGCGTGCTGGCGGTCGACCCGTCCAGCGTGTTCAGCGGCGGCGCGATCCTCGGCGACCGCATCCGGATGACCGGCCTCGCGGGGGACGAGGGGGTGTTCATCCGCTCCGTCGCCACCCGGGGGGCGCTCGGCGGGCTCTCCCGCGCGACGCTCGACGCGATCACCGTGCTCGACGCCGCCGGCAAGGACGTGGTGGTGCTCGAGACCGTCGGCGTCGGGCAGGCCGAAGTGGACGTGATCAGCGCGGCCCAGACCGTGGCCGTGGTGAGCGTGCCGGGCATGGGCGACGACGTGCAGGCGATCAAGGCGGGCCTGCTCGAGATCGCCGACGTGCACGTGGTGAACAAGTCCGACCGCGAAGGCGCCGCCAAGACCGTGGCGGAGCTGCGCGACATGCTGCGGCTTTCGCATCGCAAGCCACACCAGTGGAACGTGCCGATCCAGCAGACCGTGGCCGCCACCGGCGACGGCGTGCCCGAACTCGCCGAGCGGTTCGCCGCGCACCTGGCGTGGATGACCGAGCACGGCGAACGCGAGCGCCGCGCCCGCCGCAACAGCGCGACCCGCATCCGGTGGGTCGCCGAACAGCTCGTGCTCGACGGCCTGCGCCCCGGCGTCCCCGCGTTCGACCTTGCGGTGGACGACGTGACCGCGCGCCGGGAGGACCCGCTTTCCGCGGCTCGCCGCCTGGTCGGGCGGCCGGGGGCCGACACGACTGACGAGGAGGAACTGTGGTGAACGAGCACGACCCGGCCCCGGCCGGCTCAGCACTGACGACCGAAGCGCTCGTCGAGGCGGTGACGCGTGAGCTCGCCGGCTGGGAGGGTGACGAGCTCGCGGCGTTCGTCGACCGCCAGCCCGAATCGCGCGAGGTCTACCGCTCCGGCAGCGGAATGGCGGTGCAGCGCGTCTACACCCCCGCCGACCTGCCGGACGACTGGCACGACATCGGCCTGCCCGGCCGCTACCCGTACACGCGCGGGCCGTACCCGACGATGTACCGCGGCCGCACCTGGACCATGCGCCAGATCGCGGGCTTCGGCCAGGCCGAGGAGACGAACAAGCGCTTCCAGTACCTCATCGCCCAGGGCCAGACCGGCCTGTCCGTCGACTTCGACATGCCGACACTCATGGGCCTGGACAGCGACGACCCGATGAGCCTCGGCGAGGTCGGCCGCGAGGGCGTCGCGATCGACACGCTGCCCGACATGGAGGCGCTGTTCGACGGCATCGACCTCGAGAAGATCAGCGTGTCGATGACGATCAACCCGTCGGCGTGGATCCTGCTCGCGATGTACGTGGCCGTGGCCGAACAGCGCGGCTACGACCTGAACAAGCTCTCGGGGACGATCCAGAACGACATCCTCAAGGAGTACGTCGCGCAGAAGGAGTGGGTGTTCCCGGTCCGGCCGAGCATGCGGATCGTGCGCGACACGGTGGTCTACGCCAGCGAGCACATGGCGCGCTACAACCCCGTCAACATCTCCGGCTACCACATCAGCGAGGCCGGGGCGAACGCGTTGCAGGAGATCGCGTTCACGATGGCCATCACGAAGGCCTACGTGGAGGACGTTGTCGCCACCGGGGTCGACGTGGACCAGTTCGCCTCACGGCTGTCGTTCTTCTTCGTCAGCCAGGCGGACCTCTTCGAAGAAGTCGCGAAGTTCCGCGCGGTACGGCGGTTCTACGCGAAGATGATGAAGGAGACCTTCGGCGCCAAGAACCCGCAATCGATGCGGCTGCGCTTCCACGCGCAGACGGCGGCGGCCACGCTCACGAAACCCCAGCCGCTCAACAACATCATCCGCACCGCGCTGCAGGCCCTCTCAGCCGTGCTCGGTGGCGCGCAGTCCTTGCACACCAACGGTCTCGACGAGGCCTACACGATCCCGAGCGAGCAGGCGATGAAGGTCGCGCTGCGCACGCAGCAGATCATCGCCCACGAAACCGGCGTGCCGAACGTGATCGACCCGCTCGGCGGCTCGTACTACGTGGAGAACCTGACCGATCGCCTCGAACAGGGCATCCACGACTACTTCACGAAGATCGAGGAGCTCGGCGGCGTGGTGGCCGCGATCGAACAGGGCTTCTTCCAGCGCGAGATCTCCGACACCGCCTACGACTACGCGCGCCGCAAGGCCAGCGGCGACCGGCCCGTGATCGGCGTGAACTCCTACGTCGACGAGGGCGATGGCGAGAAGATCGAGACCCACAAACTCGACCCGGAGTCCGACGCCCGGCAGCTCTCACGCCTCAAGCAGGTGCGGGCCGACCGGGACCCGGACCGGGCGAAGGCGGCGATGGAGCACCTGCTCGCCGTGGCGGCCGACCCGGCGGCGAACCTCATGCCCGCCACGATCGAGGCCGTGAAGGCACACCTGTCCATGGGAGAGATCACCGGCGCGCTGCGTGATGTCTTCGGCTCCTACACCGAAACGCCGGTGTTCTGAGGGAGCCCAGCTCCAGTCCCCATCCCCTCTCACCCCCCTCACCCCCTCTCAACGACGAGAGTCCCGGAGGTGACCTGTGTACACACAGGTTCCCGCGCCACTGGGCGGCAGCCTCGGCTGGTCCGCCCTTGTGTCCGCCCTGCCCCTGCTGGTGTTGTTCGTGCTGCTGGGCGTGTTCCGCGTCCGCGCCTGGCTGGCCTCGGTGATCGCACTCGTGCTGTCGATCGTGGTCGCCATCGTGGTCTACGGCATGCCTGCCGGCCCCGCCCTCGATTCCGCGCTCGAAGGCGCGGCGTTCGGCCTGTTCCCCGCGCTGTGGATCGTGCTGAACTCCTTGTGGATCTACCAGATGACGAAGGTATCCGGGCACTTCGACGTGCTGCGGCGCACCTTCGCGAAGATCAGCGACGACCAGCGGGTGCAGGGCGTGATCATCGCGTTCTCGTTCGGTGCTCTGCTGGAGGCGCTCGCCGGCTTCGGCGCACCGGTGGCGATCTGCTCGGTGATGCTGGTGGCCGTGGGGCTGAAACCGCTGAAGGCGGCGACGGTCGCGCTGATCGCCAACACCGCGCCGGTCGCGTACGGCGCCGTGGCGCTGCCCGTGATCACACTCGCGAAGGTGACCGGGCTGCCGCTCGACGACCTCGCCGCCATGACCGGGCGGCAGGTGCCGATCCTGGCGCTGATCGTGCCGCTGGTGCTCGTGATCGTGCTCGACGGGCGACGCGGGCTGCGGCAGGCGTGGCCGGCCGCGCTCGTGTGCGGGGTGAGCTTCGCCGTGGTCCAGTACCTGATGGCGAACTTCGGCCCGGTGCAGCTCACGGACATCGCGGCTTCGCTCGTGTCCGCCGCGGCCGTGCTGGTGCTGCTGCGGTTCTGGCGGCCCAATCCGGCCGACGCGCCGGACCGCGCGCCGGATGACGGTGGTGCGCGGCCCGCGCCGGTTTCCGGTGGCAGCGGGCTGGCCGCGGCGACGGCCGTGCGGGAGCGGACGGTGGTCGACTCGCGAATCGAGCAACTGCGGTCGTTCGCGCCGTACGCGACGATCATCGTGTTGTTCTCCATCGCCGCGATCCCGGCGGTCGCGGCGGCGCTGACGACGACGACCAAGACGTTCGGCTGGCCCGGCCTGCACATCGCGACCTCGGAGGGCAAGCCGCTGAGCCTGGTGTCGTTCAAGTTCGACTGGCTCGCCGACAGCGGCACGGTGCTGTTCATCGCCGGTGTCGTGTCCGCGTTCCTGCTGAAAGTGCCGCTGCGGCGGGCGATCCGCGCCTATGGGCAGACGATCGTGCAGCTGCGCACCGCCGGGCTCACGGTGATGGCGGTGCTGGCGCTGGCGTACGTGATGAACATGTCCGGCCAGACCGCCACGCTCGGGCTGTTCCTCGCCGGCGCCGGCGGGCTGTTCGCGCTGCTCTCGCCGCTGCTGGGCTGGTTCGGCACGGCGGTGACGGGTTCGGACACGTCGTCGAACTCGCTGTTCGGGGCGCTGCAGGTGGCGGCCGCGCACGGCGCGCAGCTGCAACCGACGCTGATGGCGGCGGCGAACAGCAGCGGCGGAGTGCTCGGAAAGATGATCAGTCCGCAGAACCTGGCGATCGGCGCCAGCGCGGTGGGACTGGCGGGTAAGGAGGGCCTGCTGTTCCGGCGGGTGCTCGCTGCGTCGGCGGTGTTCGTGCCGCTGATGTGCGTGCTGGTGTACCTGCAGTCCACGCCGGTGCTGTCGTGGATGGTGCCGTGAGCGCGCGCGACGCCGTCGAAGAGGCCAACGCGGCGATCGGCGCGGCGGTGTCCACGTGCACGTTGCCGGCCGACGACGAGGCGGTGCTGCTCGACGTCCAGTACGAACTGCTCGAACTGGCCGATGCGCTCGCCGCCGGCGTACCGGCCCCCGAGCTGCCCCGGCTGTGGCGGGCGGCTCGGGACCTCGGACCCGTGGTGGTGCCGCGCGGGTTCGAGGTGCTCGGCGGCCTGAGCGCGGCCGCCGGGCTGCTGAAGCTCGCGCGGGCGGTGTCGCGGCGGGCGGCGCGGGAAGCCCCGGCCGACGCTCTGGTGGTGCTCGACCGTTTGGGGGAGGTCCTCCTGGCGATCGCGTTCCGCGCGGAGGAGCGCGAACGTTCAGTCGGGTACGCCGGATCGTGTGCCGACTGTGCCGATGGTTACTGATCCGACCACAGTCACGGCCGAATAGCTTCGCAGCAACGGTTACGTGATGGCCGGGGGTCGGCCTACTTTTGGTCGGATTAGTAAGTGTGGTCATACCAACAAAGAGGTCATATTGACACTGGCTGCGAGCTCCGATTACCTTGAGTGAGCACTACGCGGTGCAGAGGAACTCCGGTGAGATTCCGGGCCGGTCGCGCCACTGTGATCGGACCCCGCCCGGCGGGGTTCGCAGGCAGACCCTCTCGCCGCGTCCATCCTTGAGCGGGTCGCACGAACCCGAGGAGGAGCGTGACCACCGTGATACCCGAAAAGATGGCGGAAAAGACGCCGAGGAACCGGTCATGACGACCGAGGCGGCCTGGGAGCCGGTGCGCCGTGTGCGGATGCACGAACAGGTGCTGGCGCAGATCGAAGAGAAGATCCTCGACGGCAGCCTACGTGCGGGCGAGAAGCTCCCCAGCGAACGCGAGCTCGTCAGCGCGCTGGGGGTGAGCCGGACCAGCGTCCGCGAGGCCCTGCGCGCGCTCGAAGCCATGGGGATCATCGAGGCCCGCACGGGTTCGGGCGCCGACGCGGGTTCGGTCGTCACCGCGCGGTCGACCCCGGCGCTGACGAACCTGCTGCGGCTGCACCTCGCGCTCGCGCGGATCAGCCTGGCCGATCTGGTCGAGACGCGCGTGCAGCTGGAACGCAACGCCGCCCGTGGCGCGGCCTCGACCCGCACACCCGAGGACGTGGCCCGGCTCGCGGAGCTGGTCGAGGGCATGCGCGCGGCGGATCAGGAGTACCAGCAGTTCAACGCGCTGGACACCGAGTTCCACGTGACCATCGCCCGGATCTCGGGCAACGCGCTGGCCACCGACCTCATGCAGGCCCTGCGGGGCGCCGTCGAGTCGGAGATGGCGGCGGCGTTCGCGCGCCTGCCGGACTGGCGAGCCGTCGCGGCCGACCTGGTGACCGAGCACGAGGAGATCCTGCGCGCCATCGAGGCGGGCGACGGGGATCGCGCGGCCGAGCTCGTCGCCGACCACATCACGCGCTTCTACACCGATCGCGTGCTCAACCCCTGACGCTGCGCCGCCACGGCGATGGTGGGTTCGGCCCGGTAGTCGGCAGCGCGTTTGGCGCATGGCGATTCACCCTGCCACTGTGCTCAAGCTGCCGCTCGGCCCGACATGGACTAAACTCATTTGCCACACTTTCCCGACATGGGGAGGAGTCGGCGATGAGCGACTTCCCCACTTCGCAACACAGCAGGCGGGACATTCTGCGCGCGGCGGCCGCCATCACGTTGGGCTCGGTCGCACTGGGCGCCTGTGCCTCCGAGGAGGACACCGGGGGAACCACCGGCGGTCAAGCCCCGCAGGAGACCTTCAGCGAACCGTCCACAAAGCTGTCCGGTGACCTGAAAATCCTTCTCTGGAGCCACTTCGTGCCAAACCATGACGTGTGGTTCGATCGGTTCGCGCGGGACTGGGGTTCCCGGGTCGGCGTCAACGTGACCGTCGACCACATCGACCAGGCGCAGATCCCCACCCGGATCGCGGCCGAGATCCAGGCTGGACAGGGCCACGACCTCATCCAGTACATCGCGACCCTGTCGCAGTTCGAGCCCAGCGTGCTCGACCAGCGGGACCTGGTCAGCGAAGCGACCGGGCGCTGGGGCCAGCAACTCCCGCTGTGCGAGAAGTCCAGCCTCAACCCCGCAACGGGCAAGTTCTACGCGTACTCGCCGGGCTGGGTTCCCGACCCGGGCAACTACCGCAGGTCACTGTGGGAGGCCGTCGGCATGCCGAACGGCCCCGCCACGTGGGACGAGCTGCTCACGGGCGCGGCGCAGATCAAGAACAGCAAGGGCGTCCCGCTCGGCCTCGGCATGTCCCAGGAGATCGACTCCAACATGGTGCTGCGGGCCCTGATGTGGTCCTTCGGCGCGTCCGAGCAGGATGCGAACGAGCGCGTCACGATCAACTCGCCGGAAACGATCGCTGCCGTGGAGTACATGACGAAGCTCTATCAGCAGGCGATGACGCCCGAGGTCTTCTCCTGGAACGCCGCGAGCAACAACCAGGGCCTCGTCGCCGGCAAGATGTCCTACATCGTCAACTCGATCTCCGCCTGGCGGACCGCCGCCGGGTCGAACCCGAGCGTCGCCGACGACACGTTCTTCGTACCGGCGCTGCGCGGACCGGAGACCGCGCTGGCCGCGCAGCACGTTCTGTACAACTGGATCATCCCGCAGCACGCCACCGGGGTGCCGGCGGCGAAGGAGTTCCTCCTCCATTACACCGCCAATTTCGCCTCGGCGACCTACCAGTCGAAGCTGTACGACTTCTCGGCGTGGTCCAAGCTGACCCCCGAGCTGCCGAACTGGCTCGCGAACGACCCGTTCGGCTCCCGGCCGCCGGACAAGCTGAAGCTCCTGGCCGACGCCGTCCCGTGGAGCGCCAACATCGGTCATCCGGGGCCGGCCAGCACGGCCATCGGAGAGGTGTTCAGCACCTTCGTCATCCCCAACATGTTCGCCAGGGCGGTACGCGGCGAAGCCACCCCGCAGCAATCAGTCGCCGAGGCCGAGGGACAGATCAACGCCGTCTTCACCAAGTGGCGTGCTGCCGGGCTCGTCGGCGGCTGAGTGCGATGGCGGTCGTCGAGGTTCGCGACCTGGTCAAGCGGTTCGATGGCGGGCGGGTGCCCGCCATCGACCGGGTCAGCCTGGCCGCCGCGGAAGGGGAGTACCTGGTGCTGCTGGGCCCGTCGGGCTGCGGCAAGACGACCCTGCTGCGCACCATCGCCGGGCTGGAACAGCCGACCAGCGGCGACGTGCTGATCGGCGGGCACGTGGTGACCGGGCTGCCGCCCCGGGCGCGCCAGATCGCCATGGTGTTCCAGAGTTATGCGCTCTACCCGCACAAGAGCGTTCTGGCCAACATCGTGTTCCCGCTCCGGGCTGTGGGCTTGGCCAAGGAGGAACGCGAGCGCAAGGCCCGCTGGGCGGCGGGGCTCCTGGGCCTCGAACCACTGCTGCACCGCAAACCTCGGCAGCTTTCGGGAGGCGAACGGCAGCGGGTGGCGCTCGCCCGGGCACTGGTGCGCGACCCCCAGGTGTTCCTCCTCGACGAGCCGTTGTCCAATTTGGACGCGAAGCTGCGCGCCAGCGCACGGGATGAGCTCAAGCGGTTCCAGGAGGATGTGGGAACCACGACGATCTACGTGACCCACGACCAGGCCGAGGCGATGGGGCTGGGCGACCGGATCGCCGTGCTCAACGCGGGCCAGGTCCACCAGGCCGGGCCGCCGGTGGAGGTCTACGACGACCCGGCCGACACGTTCGTGGCGACCTTCATCGGGTCCCCGCCGATGAACCTGATCCCGCACGCCGAGCTGCTGGTCGGGTTCCGCCCCGAGCACCTGCTGCCGGTCGAGAACGTCCCGGCCGGCGAGGGTGTCACGATGCCGCTGGCCGTGGAACGGCTCGAATACCTCTCCGGCGACCGGCACGTGTACGGCACGGTGTCGCGGATCGGCGAGCGCACCAGGGTGGTCGCCCGGCTGCCGGCCACAGTGGACACCGCGATCGCGGCGGGCGAGACACACGAGTTCGCCGTACCCGGTGCGCGCCTGCGGTTCTTCGACTCCGACAGCGGACAACGCGCCGAGCCGGTCCGCCTGGACGGTGGGTGAGATGGCCACCACCACCGACACGGTCACCACTCCCGCGACCGCGCCGGCGCGGCGCAGGCTGGCGGATCGCGACAGCCTGCTGGCGTGGGGTTTCCTGCTGCCCAGCATCGTCTACATTGTCGCGCTGGTCGGCGTTCCGTTCGTGCTCGCCATCGCGTTCGCGTTCTCGGACGTGACGGCAGGGGACCCGTCCTACGATTTCGTCGGCTTCCGCAACTTCACGAGGGTGTTCCAAGACCCCGTGTTCTGGCGGGCCTTGGGCAACACATTTGTGTTCACCCTCATCTCGATGGTCCTGATCGTGGTGCTGGGCAAGGTGCTCGCCAACATCCTCATCGCGGACTTCCGCGGCAAGTGGCTGGTCCGCTTCCTGGTCCTGCTGGCGTGGACGACGCCCGTGGCCCTGTCTTCGATCTCGTGGCTCTGGCTGCTGGATTCCATCTACTCGCCGATCGACTGGATGCTGCGGCAGTTCGGCGCGCTCGGTCCGGTCGAGAACATGTACTGGCTCGGCCAGCCTGGCCTGTCGATGGCCTCGGTGATCGCGGTCCACGTCTGGCGGCTGACCCCGCTCGCCGCGGTGATCATGATGGCCGGGCTGATGGCCATTCCCAAGGACATCGACGAGGCTGCGCGGGTCGACGGAGCCGGGTACTGGCGCCGGATGTTCGAGATCACCATCCCGCTGGTCCTCCCGGTGGCGGCGGTCGCCGCGCTGTTCGGCGCGATCTTCACGTTCACCGACATGGCCGTGGTGCGGGTGCTCACCCGCGGCGGCCCGAACGACGCCACGCAGGTGCTCGCCAGCTGGGCTTTCTACCGCGGCATCGACGGCGGCGACGTCGCTCAGGGCGCCGTCATCGCGCTGTTCCTGTTCCCGCTGTTGCTCGCCGCGGCGGTGCTCATCCTGCGCGCGGTGCGCCGGATCGAGGTGCGATGACCACCGCCGAGGAAGCCGGCCGGCTGCGGCAGCGATACGCCAGGCGCCACGTGCTCGCCCGGGTGGGCCTGTACCTGACAGCGATCGTGGCGGCGCTGATCTGCGCGGCGCCCTTCCTGTGGAGCCTGATCACGGCGTTCAAGCAGAATCGCGATTTGTACAACCCGCAGAACAACCCGTTCGTGTTCAACCGGCCGCCCACCGCGGACCACGTCGGCTACCTGTTCACCGACACCGAGTTCCTGACCTTCGTGGCCAACACCCTGCTCGTCGGGATCCTGGTCGTGCTGATCACGCTCGCGCTCGGCCTGCCCGCCGCCTACGCGCTGGCGCGGCTGGACCGACCGTGGTCCGGGCCCATGGCGATCGGCATCTTCCTCGTTTACCTCGTGCCGCCCAGCCTGCTGTTTCTCGCGCTGTCGCGGCTCGTGGTGGCCGTCGGGCTCCAGGACTCGACGTGGTCGCTGGTCCTGATCTACCCGACCATCACCATCCCGGTCTCGGTCTGGCTGCTGATGGGATTCCTGAAGAACATCCCGAAGGACATCGAGGAACAGGCCATGGTCGACGGCTACAGCCGGGTGGGTGCGTTCGTGCGGGCCGTCCTGCCGCTGGCGTACCCCGGCATCATCGCGGTGGTCGTGTTCGCCTTCACCCTGACCGCGAGCGAGTTCATCTACGCGCTCGCCTTCGTCGCCCCGACGGACCAGATGTCGGTGAGCATCGGGGTGCCGACGCAGCTGGTGCGCGGTGACGTGTTCTTCTGGCAGTCGTTGCAGGGCGCCACCGTGCTGGTGGCCGTGCCGATCGCGCTGGTGTTCACCTGGTTCCTGGACCGGTTCGTCGCCGGTTTCACGATGGGCGCGGTCAAGGAATGAGCAGCGCAGCGGCTTCCTGACCGAGTACAGGCCATCGGATCGACCTCGGGGGCCGCGCAACCCTTCGGGAACCTGACGGCGTCGATGCTTCGAGGCCGAGGCCGCCTAGGCTGAGCGCAGGAGATCACCGACCCGGGGAGTACAGACATGGCTGACGAGCCGACCGCGCTGGCCGCCTTCGGTTACGAACTCGGGGTGCTCAAGCGCGTCCGCCGGACGGGCTGGTGGCAGGCCGGTGTGCGTGATCCCGAGTCCGTGGCCGAGCACAGCTTGCGGGCGGCTCAGCTCGCGGCGTTGCTGGCCGCCGAGGAAGGCGCGTCACCGGAGCGCGCGGCGTTTCTGGCGCTGTGGCACGACACGCAGGAGACCCGTACGGGTGATCTGCCGCATTCGGCCGGACCCTACCTGGTGAAGCCGGACCCGCGGGCGATCACGGCGGACCAGACAGCGGCGTTGCCGTCGCGTGCGCGTGCGGTGGTACGCGAGGCCGTCGACGAGTACGAGACGCGGGAGTCCGCTGAGGCGCGTTGCGCCAAGGACGCCGACAAGCTGGAAATGCTCCTGCAGGCGCTGGAGTACCGGTCATCGGGTGTGTCCACAGTGGATGAGTGGGTCGACTCCGCGTGTGCCGGGTTGTTCACCTCGACCGCCCGCCGTCTCGCCACGGCCGCGTTGACGTTGCCGCCGTTGTCGTGGCGCACGCTGTGATCCTTCTGGTTGGAAACTCGCCGGCCGGGGAATTCTTCCAGAGACCGACGGGAGGCAGAACGATGAAGTGGAGGATCACGGCAGCCTTGGCGGGCGCGGCGGCGGTCGCGGCCACGATCGGCTTCGCCGACAGCGCGAACGCGGCCACCGCGCCGTGCAGCACCCAGGCGAAAGCCTGCGTGCAGCTGCACACCGGCACGGCCTGGCTGACGGACAACGGAAACGTCGTCCGCGGCGGCGTGCCCATCACGGTGGGCAAACCCGCGTACCCGACACCGGCCGGCACGTTCCACGTGCAGTACAAGGACATCGACCACTACAGCAAGCAGTTCAACGGGCCCATGCCGTACTCGGTCTTCTTCACGACCACCGGCGTGGCGTTCCACCAGGGCAGCCTGAAGGTGCAGTCGCACGGCTGCGTCCACCTCTCCCACGCCGACGCGGTGGCGTTCTACAACGCACTCCACCCGGGTGACGTGGTCCAGGTTGTGAAGTAGGACAGTGGTGAAGTAGGACAGCCGCGGGGTGGGGAGGTTTCCACTCCGCGCGGTCGTGGTGGTCTGGACCCCCGTGCTGGCAGGATGGCCGAGTGACGGTGGGGCAGGGGGAACGGCTGGGCCCGGACTTCGCACGCGTCTGGGCGGCCGCGTCGGTGTCCGTGGTGGGCGACGGCGTGCGGATGGCGGTGCTGCCGCTGCTCGCGGTGGCGGTGTCGCCGACGGCGGGCGCCGTGAGCGCGGTCGCGGCGGCTGGGGCGCTGCCGTGGCTGGTGTTCTCGTTGTTCGGCGGCGCGCTGGCCGATCGCCACGACCGCCGGACGCTGATGTGGCGCACGGACGCGGTCCGGGCCGTCGTCGTGGTGGCGGCCGCGGTGTGGGTTTTCCTCGCGACGCCACCGGTCGGGGTGCTGGTGGCGCTGGCGTTCGTGCTGGGGTGTGCCGAGACGGTTTTCGACAACGCGTCCACGGCGATGCTGCCCGACATCGTGGCGCCGGCGCGGCTGGATGCGGCGAACGGCCGTCTGCAGGGCAGTCAGGCGGTCGGGTTGCAGTTCGTCGGGCCGCCGCTGGGGGCGGCGTTGTTCGCGGCTTCGGCCGGGGCGCCGCTGATGGTGGACGCGGCGTCGTTCGCGCTGGCGGCTCTGCTGATGTGGTTCGTCCGGGCGCGGCCCGCTGTGCCGGCCAAATCCGGCCGTTCGATGCGCGCGGACATCGCCGAAGGCGTGCGCTGGCTCTGGGGTCACCACGGGCTGCGGCTGCTCGCGATCGAGCTCGGGCTGGCCGCATTGGCGGTACAGCTGGCGACGTCGGTGCTGGTGCTGCTCGTCGTGCAGACGTTGCACGCGCCGGAGTTCGCCTACGGCCTGGTTCTCGCGTCGGGCGCCGCCGGTGGCGTATTGGGGTCGTTCGTCGCGGGGCCCCTGAAGCGCCGGTTGCCGCTCGGTGCGCGCATCGGTCTCGCCATCACGGCCATCGGCGCCGCGCTCCTGGCGGCATCGTTCGCGACGTCCGTGGTGCTTGTGGCCGGAATGTACGCGCTGGGCAGTTTCGGCATGATCCTCTGGAACGTGCAGGCCGTGTCGGTGCGCCAGCGCCTGGTCCCGCGCGAGCTGCGCGGCCGAGTGAGCAGCGCCTACCGCCTGATCGGCTGGGGTGGCATCCCGCTCGGTGCGGCCCTGGGCGGCGTCCTCGGCACCGCGGCGGGGGTCCGCACGCCGATCCTGGTGGGTGGCTGCCTGGTGCTCGCTTCGCTCGTGCTGGTTCCGAAACTGGCGAAGCTGGAGCCGGAATCTCGCTAGGCTGGCCGGTATGGATCTTTCCGTGCGGTACGGGCCCGAGCCCGACCAGCTCGCCGACGTGTTTCTCCCCGCCACCACCGCCCCCGCTCCTCTCGTTCTCGTGCTGCACGGCGGTTCCTGGCGCCTCGACGTCGACCGCGGATACGTCGAACCGCTGGCCCGGGCGTTGCCGCACTACGGGTTCGCGGTGGCCAACGTGGAGTACCGGCGCCCCGGTGGCGGTGGCGGTTGGCCCGAGACCTTCACCGGCACGGGCCTCGCCGTGGACACGCTCCCGGGCCTGATCGAGGCCGCGGTGCCGGGCCGCGTCGACCCGGCGCGGGTGGTGGTGCTGGGCCACTCGGCCGGCGGCACGCTAGCGCTGTGGGCCGCGCACCGGCCCGGCGCGCCCGCGGTCGTCGCGCTCGCTCCGGTGGCCGCGCTCGCCGACGCCCACCGCCGCGACCCCGAAGGTCCGGTCGGCACCCTGCTGGGCGGTGGCCCGGACGACGTGCCGGAGCGCTACGCCGAGGTCGATCCCGCCGCGCTGGGCGCGCCGCCCGGGCCCGTCGTCCTCTTCCATGGCGAGCTCGACTCCGCCTTGCCCACGAAGCTTTCGAGCGACTACGCCGCCGCGATCGGCGCGGAACTGGTGCTGGTGCCCGGCGCCGACCACCTGGATGTGATCGTGGCAGACGGCCCGGCGTGGCCCGCGCTGATCGACACCCTCGCCAAACTGTCCACAGTGGATCGGTCCTGAATGGAGTGTCCGCTGCCCGTCATCGGTACGTCCGCACCGCCCGCACGGAACTCGAACGCACCCCGGTGCAGGTCGGCGCCAACCGCGGTGAGGAAGGCGTGCTCGGGCTCGCCGAGGAGTACGTCGAAGGCCTCGACGGGCTGGCCGGCTTCGATTACGCCTGGCTGCTGAGCTGGCTCGACCGCCCGGACCGGCCCCTGACCAGCCTCACCCAGGTGCCGTACCTGCTGCGTCGCGAGCAACGGCGCATGGGCATCTTCGCGATGCGCGGGCCACGGCGGCCGAACCCGATCGGGCTGAGCCTCGTGCGGCTCGTCGAGGTCTCCGGGCACACGGTGCGTTTCGCGGGCGTCGACCTGCTCGACGGCACGCCGATCCTCGACCTCAAGCCTTACGTCACCGCCTTCGACCGCCCGCCCGGCGAGCCCGGCAGCGGCTGGTTCGGCGACGTCACGGTGGCCGAAGGCACCACCCGGGAGGACCTCGCGCCGCCCGGGGAGACGGGGAGGTGTTAGCCGCGCTAAGGGATCGAGTCACAGAACGCCGCTGGTCGTGGCCGCGGCGCGAACCTAGCGTCGATCGTGGCCCTGATCCCCGACGACGCCAAGGAGACCCCCCAGTGCACCCCCTCCATGATCCTGACGGCCGCGCTGATGCACGGCCTCGGCATGCACACCGGCGCGTGGGTGGCGCGCGAAGGCGACGCCGGTGACCACCTGACCCCCGCGCTGTACAAGGACATCGCCCGCACCGCCGAGGCCGGCAAGCTGCACGCGATCTTCCTCGCCGCGCAGATGACCAACCAGGAGGTCGGCACCGAGCGCCCGTGCGGTGCGCTCGATACCGTCACCGTGCTTTCGCTGATGGCCGGGACCACCGACAAGATCGCGACCAAGCCGCCAAGTACGCCGACGTGGTGTTCACCGCCCAGCACGTGCTCGAAGACGCCGTCGCCTTCCGCGACGACATGCGCCGCCGCGCCGCCGGGTACGGCCGTCACTCCGACAGCATCAAGATCCTGCCCGGCATGTCCGTGGTCCTCGGCGCAACGGAGCAGGACGCGCAGGAGCGCAAGCAGCTGATGGACGCGGTCTTCGGCGTCACCGCGAACATCAAGAAGCTCTCCAAGCGCGTCGGCCTGCCGGTCGAGGTGCTCAAGCTCGACGAGAAGTTCCCGGCCCACCTGCTCGGCCCCGACGAGGAGTTCACCGGCTCGATCGGGTTCCGCCGCAGCATCGTGAGCCTCGCGGTGAAGGAGGACCTGACCGTCCGCGAGCTCATCGGCAGCTACGGCGGCGGCCACCACCAGGTCGTCGGCACCGCGGAGCAGGTCGCCGACCGGATGCAGGAACGCCTGCTCGCCGGCGCGGCCGACGGCTTCACGCTCATGGTCGACATGCTGCCCTCGGGTGTGCACGACGCCGTCGAGATGCTGGTGCCGCAGCTGCAGCGGCGCGGCCTGTTCCACACCGACTACGAGCACGACACCCTGCGCGAGAGCCTGGGCCTGCCCGCCCCGTCGCTCGTCCCGGCCGGCTGAAGGAGCCGATCATGACCGCATTGCCGAGTATCGGGGGAGACCCTGTGCGCGTGCTGGGGATCGGCGGCACGCTGCGGCCGGGTTCGACGTCGGAGCGTGCGCTGCGGCACGCGCTCGCGGCGGCCGCGGCCGAGGGAGCCGAGACCGAGCTGATCACGGCCACGGAGCTGACCCTGCCGATGTACGACCCGGGCGTGGCGCCGCTGACCGACGAGGCCGTGCGGCTGCTCGAAGCCGTCCGGCGGGCCGACGCCCTTGTGCTGTCCGTGCCCGGCTACCACGGCGGGATCTCCGGGCTGCTGAAGAACGCGCTCGACCACCTGCAGGAACTCGCCGACGACCCGGTGCCCTACCTCGACGGCAAAGCCGTGGGCTGCGTCGTCGCGACGGGCGGCTGGCAGGCCGGGGTCACCACGCTGACGTCGCTGCGCTCGACGGTCCACGCCCTGCGCGGCTGGCCGACACCGCTGGGGGTTGTGGTGAACTCGGCGACCAGGCCGTTCGACACGGCGGGCGGGATCGCCGACGCGAAGGTCGGCGACCAGCTGGCCACGGTGGGCCGGCAGGTGTGCGGGTTCGCGCGGTTGTGGAGTGCCGCGTGACGCTGTCACCGGCCCGGGAGGTGGTCGCGGCCGGCGGTGTCACGAACGCCGCCACGGCGCTGGCCCGGGGTGAGGTCGTGCTGGTCGCGGGCGAGGCGGGGGCGGCGCTGGTCGCCGCCGCCGAGCTCGTGACCGGCGAGACGGCGCGGTTCCTGGCCGCCCACGGCGGGCCGGTCGGCTGCGCGCTGCCCGGCGCGCGGCTCGACCGGTTGCGGATCCCGGCGATGGTGCCGGGCTCCGACGTCCACGTCGGGGTGGGGCACGGGTCACCGGCGCGCACTCTGCGCGCGCTGGCCGATCCCGCGACGCGGCGAGAGGACTTCCGCGTGCCCGGACCCGTGTTCCCCACCCGCACGCGTGAGCTCGGCGTGCTCGAACGCCCCGGCTTGGCCGAGGCAGCCGTGGACCTGGCCCGGATCGCGGGCTGCGAACCCGCCGCGGCGTTCGTGGAGCTCGACGCCGCGGCCGACGGGCTGCCGTGGGTGACGGTCACCGAGGTGGCGGCGTACCGGCAGGCGCGCGAACGCCTCGTCGAACGTGCCGCGGACGCCCGGCTTCCCTTGGCGCACGGCGGTTTCCGGGCGCTCGGGTACCGCGACCTGATCGACGGTGGCGAGCACGTCGCCCTCGTGCACGGCGAACCGGAGCGCGGCTCGGTGTGCGCGTCCACGTGGAGTGCCCGGCCGGCGACGCCTTCGGCGCCCGGCACTGCGGGTGCGCGCAGGCCGTGCGCGATTCGCTCGCGGAGATCACCCGCGCCGGGTCGGGTGTGCTGGTCTACGTCCGCGGCCGCCGCTCGCTGTGGGCCACGCTCGCGGAGTACCCGGTGCCGGGCGCCCGCACGGACCACGTGGCCGGCCAGATCCTGCGCGACCTCGGCGTGGGGGACTGACCGCATCCGGCGTTCCACTGTGGACTTCCGGACGGGAACCGTGCCGTGAAACCGGGTTCACGCCACGCGCCTCACCCGAAACGGGTGAGGCCGCGCGCGTCGAAGGGCTCCACCGCGGGACCGCCGACCGCACGGATCCGCCGGCGCCCGCGCCCGCACGGCTGCTGAGGTGGGCGGTGTGCGGGCCGGCGGGATATCTCGCCCTCAGCAGGTGATGGGGAAACCCGCGGTCGTTGAAAGGTTCAGGCGTCGCCGGGGGAAGGGACCCTGGTCGGTGCGAAGAGGACTGAACCATGGCGGGCGATAAGCGGGCCGAGCGGATCGCGGAGTTCATCAGGCCTCTGCGCGTCGAGCCGGGGTCGAAGGTCCGCCTCTCCCGGGACTTCGACCCGGCCTACCGAGGCGACGTGCTGCGCAAGAAGGACGGCCGCGAGCTGCTCGCGGCGGGAGTCGCCCTGCTGGCGGACTACCAGCGGCGCCTGGCCGCCCAGAACACCTACGGCGTGCTGGTGTGCCTGCAGGCACTGGACGCCGGGGGCAAGGACGGCACGATCCGGCACGTGATGAGCGGCGTGAATCCGCAGGGCGTGCGGGTGAGCGGGTTCAAGGTGCCCTCGTCCGAAGAGCTGGACCACGACTACCTGTGGCGCTACGCGCGCCGGCTTCCCGCGCGCGGGGACATCGGGATCTTCAACCGGTCGCACTACGAGGAGGTGCTCGTGGTGCGGGTGCACCCGGAGCACCTGGACCACCAGCAGCTGCCCGCGTCGGCGCGACGCGGGCACGTGTGGGCGCGCCGGTTCCGGGAGATCAACGACTGGGAACGCTACCTGACCGACAACGGGTTCAAAATCGTGAAGATGTTCCTCAACCTGTCGAAGGAAGAGCAGCGCGCGCGGTTCCTCAGGCGGATCGACCGGCCCGACCGCAACTGGAAGTTCTCCGCGGCCGACGCTCGCGAACGCCGGTTCTGGGACGACTACCAGCGCGCGTTCTCCAAGGTGCTCTCGGCGACCAGCACGGCATGGGCCCCGTGGTACGTGATCCCGGCCGACCGCAAGTGGTTCGCCCGCACGTGCGCGGCCGCCGTGCTGGCGCACACCCTGATCGACATCGATCCCCAATACCCCACGGTGAGCGACGAGCGGCGCGACGATCTCCTCGTCGCGCGGGCGGAGCTGGAAAGCGAAGCACCCGCCGGCGCGCCGGCCGACCCGTACGCGGCGGCCGCCGAGAAGAAACGGGACAAGAAGAAGAAAAAGAAGCACTGACGGCCGCGGTTTCGGCTCACGGCGATCGGAGGGCGGAGATGGTCGCACAGGAGCACGCGCCGGCGAAAGAGCACAACTGGTACTCACGCACCCCCGGCGACGTGGCCTCGGCGTTCGGCGTCGACCTGGAGTTCGGGCTCTCCTCGGCGACGGCGGCGGAGCGGCTCAGCGTGAACGGTCCGAACGCGCTGCCCGAGGAGAAGCCGAAAGCGTCCTGGCTGCGGTTCCTCGACCAGTACCGCAGCTACATGCAGCTCATCCTGGTCGCGGCCGCCGTGGTGTCGCTGGTGATCAAGCAGTGGGGCACGGCCACGCTGCTGCTGGTGCTCACGGTGGGCAATGCGGTCGCGGGCCTGCGCCAGGAGGGCAAGGCCGAGAGCGCGATGAACGCGCTGAAGTCGATGATGAAGGCGACCGCGCGGGTGCGTCGCGACGGGGTCGAAGAAGCGGTGCCGGCCGAAGAGATCGTGGTCGGCGACGTCGTGCTGATCACGGCGGGTGACCAGGTCCCCGCCGACTGCCGCATCGTCGTGGCCAACGCGTTGCAGATCGATGAGTCGTCGCTGACGGGGGAAAGCACACCGGCGGTGAAGGACGCGGCCGCGTTGCCCGCCGGCAAGCTCGGCCCCGGCGACCAGTCGAACATGGCGTTCATGAACTGCCCGGTCACGCACGGCAGCGCGACCGTCATCGTGACCGGCACCGGCCAGGACACGGAGCTGGGCAAGATCTCCGGGATGCTGTCGGCCACGACGCGCGAGAGTCACCGCTGACGAAGCAGCTCAACACGCTCACGCTGTGGATCGCCGCGGCGGCCGGGATCACCATGGTCGTGATGTTCGTGCTGGGCCGCGCCCGTGATCTGTCGTGGGACGTCCTGTTCGTGAGCGCGATCTCGCTGGCGATCGCGGCCATCCCCGAGGCGCTGCCCACGGTGAGCCAGGTGATCCTCTCGCTCGGCAGCGTGGACCTGGCCAAGCGCAACGCGATCGTCAAGGACCTCCCTTCGGTCGAGACCCTCGGGTTCACCTCCGCGATCAACTCGGACAAGACCGGCACGCTGACGATGAACCAGATGACCGCCGTCGAGGTGGTGAACCACACCGACCGCTACACCGTGAGCGGCATCGGGTACAGCCTCGAGGGCAAGGTGCACCACGCCGCCGGTTCGGCGGCGGTATCGAGAGCGCGATCCTGCCCTACCTGGTCGCCAGCGACGCGAAGATCGTCGACGGCAAGGTCGTCGGCGATCCCACGGAGGGTGCCCTGCTCGTGCTCGGCGCCAAGGCCGGCCTTGACGTCGACGCGACGCGGGAGAAGCTGCCGCGCACGGCGACCTTGCCCTTCGACCCGTCGTACACGCTGATGGCCACCTTCCACCCGACGACCGACGAATCGGGCCGGGAGGTGGTGCGCTGCTTCGTGAAAGGCGCCGCGCCCGCGGTGCTGGACCGCGCCGCGACCGCCTTGTCGGGCGGCGAGTCCGTGCCCTGGGACGACGGAGTGAACCGGCGGGCTCGCGACCGCATGAAGAGCATGGAAGCGCAGGGCCGACGCGTGATGGCCGCCGCCCAGTGCGACCTCGACCCGGCGGCGTTCGACGCCGAAGGCGACTTGCTGTCCTACGTGACCCGCCTGCAGGTGATGAGCCTGGTCGCGATGGTCGACCCGCCGCGTGAGCAGTCCAAAGCCGCGGTGGCCAGTGCACAGGCGGCCCACATCCGGGTGCGCATGGTGACCGGCGACGACGTCACCACGGGCGCGGCGATCGCGAAGCAGCTCGGCATCCCGGGTGACGCCGTGCTGGGCTCGGAGTTCGCGGACCTGACCGAGGCCGAACGGCTTTCCCGCATCGACGACATCGGCATCGTGGGGCGCGTTTCCCCGGAACACAAGGTGATCCTGGCCGACACGCTCAAGAAGAAGGGCGACGTCGTCGCCATGACCGGCGACGGTGTGAACGACGCGCCGGCCATCAAGGCGGCGGACCTCGGGATCGCGATGGGCAGCGGCACCGACGTCGCGAAGAACGCCAGCCGGATGATCCTGTCGGACGACAACTTCGCGACGATCGTGTTCGCCGTCGAGCAGGGCCGCAAGATCTACGACAACCTCACGAAGTACATCCGCTTCGTCCTGGTGCTGCTGGTCGTGTTCGTGCTGACGTTCCTGGGCGCCAGTCTGTTCAACATCGCCGCCGGGGAGCCGTTCACGCCAGCGCAGGTCCTGTGGATCCACTTCGTGGTTAACGCGCCCTTCGGGTTCGCCCTCGGCTTCGACCGCGAAACACCGGGGCTCATGGGGCTGAAGCCGCGGCCGCGCGGCGAGTCCGTGCTCACCCGCCCGGTGTTCATCACCGTCGGGCTCTCCGGGCTGGCCGTGACCGTCGGACTGCTCCTGCTGCTTTCGCTGGGCCAGGCGTACTACGGCAGCGCCGAGGTCGCCACCACGATTGCGTTCACGGCCTTCGCCCTCTGCCTGATCGTGGCGGCGGTCGAATGCCGCAGCGAGACGGGGACCGCACTCACGATCGCCACGTTCGACAGCAAGCAGATGAACTGGGCGATGCTGGGCGAGTTCGTGCTCGCGGTGCTGGTCATCAAGATGGACGCCTTCCACAAGCTGCTGGGCACCACGGACCTCACGCTGACGCAGTTCTTCTGGGCGCTGGTGCCGGCGGTTGCGCTGTTGATCCTCTGGGAAGCCGGCAAGGCCGTGGCGCGGTGGCTGAAGGGGAGCGGCGCGCACCGGGTCACTCGCACCTGAGGAAAGGTAAAGGAACCATTACCTTTTGTCGCCCGTTGTCAGGGCATGGAGCGCACGGTGATCGAGCTCGGGAGCAGCGACCTGCTCGTGGTGGCGGGACTGCCCGGAGCGGGAAAGACGACCCTGCTGCGCCAAGCCGCCGGCTCCTTGCGCGTGCTCGATTCGGACCAGGTCCGCGGCCGCCTCGGAGCCGTGTTGCCCACCGCTGTGCCGTACCGGCTCTACCGGCCGGTGGTGCACGTGTGCCACCGCGCGCGGATCGTGCTGTTCGCGGCGCTGCGTCGCGGGCCGCTGGTCGTGCACGAGCCCGCGACCCGCGCCTCGACCCGGCGGTGGCTCGGCCTGGTGGCCCGGAGCACCAGGCGTCCGGCGCGGTTGCTGTGGCTGGACGCGACTGCCGAGGAGGCACTGGCCGGCCAGCGGCGCCGGGCCCGGATCGTGCGGAGCCGCTCGTTCGCGCGCCACGTCGCCAGGGCCCGCGTCGTGCGGGAGGAACTGCGCGCGGGGCGGGTGCCCCCGGGCTTCGCCGACGCCCAGGTGCTGACCCGCTCCGCCGCGCCGCACGTGGTGCTCAGGCCAAGCGCCGGCGGACCCACCAGAACGCCCCTGCCACGCACAGCGCGGCCAGCAGCACGAACAGACCCGCCTCGCACAACTGCAACGTCCAGAACCGCCCGGCCGGCTGCACGGGGTACAGCCGGGTGAACCCGGCCGAGGCCAGCCGGTCGACCGGCTCCATCCCCGGGATCGGGGGCCGCGGGATCCCGGCCAGGGCCAGGGTTTCGTCGTAGCCGTGGATCACGCCGGCGCCGTCGCGGAACACCTGCGTGCCGACCGTGAGGTCACCGACGTGGGTCTGTTCTGTGAGCACGGGGGAGAACAACCGCGGGCGCACGAGGTTCTTCACGACCACGATCACCGGCAGGAAGCCCACGAGCGCCACAGCCGCGCCGGCGAGCGTCTGCCGGAGTACCGCGCCGCCAGCGAGTCCGAGCGCGAACCCGAACAGGCAGGTCGCGGGGAACGAGACGAGCCCGAAGTCGAAGGTCGGGAACCGGCCTTCGCGCTGGATGGCGGGGGCGAACCACCACGCGTACGCGGCGGCGAACACCAGCCCGTACGCCACGGAGAACGCGCCGCCGAGCAGCACCTTCGAGCCCAGCCACCGGCCGCGGGTCACCGACTGCGTCCAGGTGAACCGGAACGTGTGGTGTTCCAACTCCGCCGCCACGACGGGCGCGCCGAGGAACATGCCGAGCGCGGCGGGCAGGAGCGTCAGCAGCAGCTGCGCGTAGTTGTGCACGAAGGCGATCAGCGCCGGCCAGTCACCGCACCGCGGGTCCGGTGCGCCGGCGAAGCAGTCGGGCAGGTCCACTGTGGACAGCGAGCCTCGCATGTCGGCACCCATGGCCACGTAGCCCGCGGCCAGTACGACGAACAGGGCGGCGAGGCCCAGCAGCCGCGCCCGGTCCTGCCGCCAGGAAACCCAGATCACGCTGCGACCTCCTTCGGCCGCCCGGCTGCGAGGTGGTGCAGCACGAGATCTTCCAGTGAAACCGGCTCGGCGTGCCAGCCCGGCGGAAGCTCCGGCCGTGGACCGCGCAGGAGCATCGTGGCCGCGTCGCCCCGGCGTTCGCACGACAGCGGGAGGCTTCGGACCTCGTCCACAGTGGACGCCGGCCCGGTGAGCCGCACGTGCTCCGCCATGAGGTCGTCGACGTCGCCGGACAGCACCACCCGGCCGTGGTCGAGCACCACGAGGTGGTCGCACAGCCGCTCCAGCTCGGACACGACGTGCGAGGACAGCACCACCGTGCAGTCGTGGTCGGCCTTCGCCGCCATCAGGCTGCCCATGAGGTCGCGGCGGGCGAGCGGGTCGAGACTCGCGACGGGCTCGTCGAGCACCAACAGCTCCGGTCGCCGCGCGAGGGCGACGCTCAGCGCCACCTGTGCCCGCTGGCCCCCGGAGAGCTCGCCGACGCGGCGTTGCAGCGGAATGCCCAGCTCACGCACGCGGTCGAGCGCCACGCGGTGGTCCCAGCGCCGGTTGAGCCGGCGCGCGGCTTCGAGCATCTCGCGCACTCGGAACGACTCATAGAGCGAATGCCGCTGGTCGAGGTACGCGACGCCGTCGGTCGGCTGTCCCGGCTTCACCAGGCGGCCGAACAGCTCCAGATCCCCGGCCGAGGGCCGCAGGAGCCCGGCCAGGAGGTTCAGCAGGGTCGACTTCCCCGCACCATTGGGTCCGACGAGGCCGACCACGCGACCCTCGCCGATTTCGAGTGTGCAATCCCGAAGCCCCCAGGCACGACCGTAGCGCCGGCCCAGGGCATGGGTCGCGATCGCCGCTGTGCTCACTCGTTCTCCTTCCCGGAATGTTTTCCGATGCGCAGGAGCACGGACGAAACGAGGGCCTCGACGTCGGCGACGGTCAGGCCCGACCCGCGGGCCTCGTTGATCCACCGCTCCAACCCGGCGCGCAGCTGTGCCTGCCGTTCGGGCGACACGCCCGCCGGGTCGTCGCGCGCGACGAACGTGCCCATCCCGGGCCGGCCGCGCACGATGTCGCGGTGGTCCAGTTCGCGATACGCCTTCTGCACGGTGTTCGGGTTGATCACGAGCCGGCGCGCGACCTCCTTGACCGTCGGCAGCCGGTCGCCCCGCTTGAGCTCACCGAGCCGCACGGCGTGCTCGACCTGCCGCACCAGCTGCAGGTACGGCGGCACACCCGAACCACTCTCGAACCGGAACTCGAACACCGTGTCCGTTACCCCTGTATCCGTTACCCCAATTGACTAGGCAGCTAGGTTAACGGCTGGTCAGAGTGCTGATCATCCGGGGTGGTCACTGGGCGCCCATGATCCGTCGCTGCAGGCCACCGTCGGATTCCGCCACTTCGGCGGCCGGACCGAGGTCGATCCGGACCGTGTGCACGAGCCCTGTGAACGCATTGGTCCCGGCGGCGTAGGCGTCGGACACCGGCGTGCCGAGGTCGACGCCCACGTCGAGCGTCTCGTCGAACGAGAAGTAGTACGCGATCGTCCGCTCGACGCGGGCCGCCGCGAGCTTCTCGCCGTCGGAGGTGAGCACGGCTTCGCCGCCGAGGCCGGGCCCGCCGCCGTCGTAGGTGAATTCGAGGCGCAGCTCGTGCCGGCCCGGGGCGAGCGGGTCGGTCGCCGCCGCGGTGAAGTGCTCGAGGCCGAAGTAGTTGTAGACGTAGACCGGGCGGCCGTCGGCGAAGTACAGCGTCCAGCCACCGAAACGGCCGCCCTGCGCGATGACGACGCCGGACGCGGGCGTGGCGGGCAGGTCGAGGTCCGCCGTGACAACGTGGGAGCGGTTCTTGACGTTCGGCGTGGTCTCCTCGGTGAAGCGCCGCATCCCGCCGCGGTAGGTCACCGACGTCCGCGCGCCCAGCAGGTCGAGCCGCCCCGCCAGCACCGGGTTCTCGCGTTCGGTGACGCGGTCGTCGAGCGGGAAGACCTGGTGTTTCGCCGCCTCCACGAGGAAAAGGTCCTGCAGCTCCCGCAGTTTCGCGGGGTGGTCGGCGGCGAGGTCGCGGGCCTGGCTCGGATCGCGGGTGAGGTCGTAGAGCTCCCAGACGTCGTCGGAGAACGGCCGCCGCTTCGTCGCCACCATCTCCCACGGCACACCGTGGCGCGTCACCGCGGTCCAGCCCTCGTGGTAGATCCCGCGGTTGCCGCACATCTCGTAGTACTGCGTGTGGTGGCGCTCGGGCGCGGCCGCGTCGGTGATCGTCTCGCGCAGGCTCACGCCTTCGATCGGCTGCTGCTGCACGCCGTCCACGCTGTGGGGCGCGGGAATGCCCGCGCAGTCGAGGATCGTGGGCAGCACGTCGATCACGTGGCCGTACTGGTGGCGCAGCCCGCCGGCTTCGGCGCCGCCCGCGGGCCAGTGCAGGATCAGCCCGTCGCGGGTGCCACCGAGGTGCGAGGCGACCTGTTTCGTCCACTGGTACGGCGTGTTCAGCGCGAGCGCCCAGCCGGCCGGCGCGATCGGGTAGGTGCTGGGGTCCCCGATCTCGTCGAGGTGGCGGATCATCTCCTCCGGGTCGTCGACGAGTCCGTGGCCCAGCCGGTGTTCCACGAGGGTGCCCTCGACGCCGCCTTCGCCCGACGCGCCGTTGTCGCCGAGCAGGTAGAGGAACAGTGTGTTGTCGAGTTCGCCCAGCTCGTCGAGTGCGGAGACGAACCGGCCCACCTGCGTGTCGGCGTGTTCGACAAACCCCGCGAACGTCTCCATGAACCGCGCGGCCAGCCGTCGGCGGGTGTCGTCGAGCTCGTCCCAGCGCGGCACGCCTTCGGCCCACGGCGCGAGTTCGGTGTCCCCGGGCACCACGCCGAGCTCCTTCTGCCGCGCCAGCGTCAGCTCCCGCTGCCGGTCCCAGCCGTGGTCGAACCGGCCGCGGTTCCGCTCGCGCCATTCGCGGCCGACGTGCAGCGGCGCGTGGGCGGCGCCGAGGGCGAGGTAGGTGAAGAACGGGCGGTCCGGCGTGAGCGTGTGCTGCGTGCGCACCCAGTCGACGGCGTGGTCGACGAGGTCCTCGGTCAGGTGGTAGCCCTCCTCCGGCCGCCGGTCGGGTTCGACCGGCGTGGTTCCCTGGTACAGCAACGGGTACCAGTGGTTCATCTCCGCGCCCAGGAAGCCGTAGAAGGTGTCGAACCCCTCGCCGGTCGGCCACCGGTCGAAGGGGCCGACCGCGCTGATCTCGCGCGGCGGCGTCTGGTGCCACTTGCCGAACGCGGCGGTGCTGTACCCGTTGCCGTGCAGGATCTGCGCGAGCGTGGCGGCACTGCGCGGGCGAAAGCCGTGATAACCCGGCGCGGAGGTCGCCATTTCCGTGGTGCCGCCCATGCCTACGGAGTGGTGGTTGCGCCCGGTCAGCAGCGCCTGGCGGGTCGGTGAGCACAGCGCGGTGACGTGGAAGCGCGTGTAGCGCAGCCCGCCGGCCGCGAGCCGGTCGGCTGTCGGCATGGCGCACGGGCCGCCGAACGCGCTCGACGTGCCGAAGCCCAGATCATCGGCCAGCACCACCACGACGTTCGGTGCGCCCTCCGGCGGGGGCACGGGCCCGATCGGCGTTCCCTGGCCGCGCTGCTCGCGCACGTCGAGTGCCGCCGGCGCGGGCACAGGGACGTCCGGGCGCGGCAGGACGTGACGCCCGGCGGGGAACGCGGACATGAAGGGCTCCTTCCGAAGTGGACGCCAACGAGCTTCACAGCGCCACGCCCTCGGCGGCCAGGCTCCGGCCGGGGATGGCCCAGACCAGAATCCGATCGGGCCCAGAGGTGATCTTTATGGCGTCCCGCCGGCCAGGACCAGGAACCGTTCGGCCGCGGGGGACAGCGGCCCGGCGCGCCAGACCATCCGGCCACGTCGCAGCAACGGCGGGTCCAGTGGCACGGTGATCGCGCCCTGGCGGCGGGCGTCCTCGGCCATCGCGCGGGGCAGCAGCGCCGCACCGGCCCCGGCCAGCACGAGGGGCACGATCATCGCGCGGTGCTCGGTCTCCACGACGACGCGGGGCTCGGCCGTGCCGCGCAGGGCTTCCTCGACGATCCACCGCGTCGCCGTGCCCGGCGGGGTGGTGACCAGGTCCAGCGCGGCGAGCTCGGTCACCGGCAGCACGTCGCGCACCGGCGAGTCCGCGGGCAGCACGGCGAACACCTCCTGCTCGGCGAGGTCGAGCCCGGCGAGCCCCGGCGTTTCGGCACCGGACTCGACGAGCCCGACCTCGCTCTGTCCATTTCGGACGCGGTTCACGACGTCCGAGCCCGTCTCCGGCGCCCGCACGCGCACGAGGACCCGGGGGTGCGCCGCGCGGAACCGGCCGAGCAGCTTCGCGAGCGGGTCGACGGCGAGCGTGGTCTGCGACGCGAGGTCCAGCGTCCCGCCGCCGAGACCGAGGACCTCGCGCACGGACGCGTCGGCCGTGCGCAGGTCGCGCAGGATCTGCCGGGCCGGGGCGACGAGCGCCGTGCCGGCCGGCGTCAGCGTGGCGCCGTGGGGCAGACGGTGGAACAGCAGCCCGCCGAGCTCCTTTTCCAGCGTGCGCACGGCGTGGGAGAGCGACGGCTGCGCGACGTGCAGCCGCCGGGCCGCGTTGGTGAAGCCGCCGTGGTCGACGATGGCGAGGAAGTACTGAAGCTGGCGGCGTTCCATCCCCGCAGTTCAGGCCACGGGGGCGGGCCGCCGCAAGGCCTGGCGCCGCAACCGGGTGAACTGCTTGGCACTGTTGAGTGCGAAGACCCCGACCGTCACTCCGTTGCGCTGGTAGGTCGCCACGAACGCGGGGTCGTCGGGGCCGCCGTCGGTGAACACGACCTCGTCGCCGGGCTCGGGGTGCCCGGCCAGCTGCAGAGTGCCTTCGTACTGGTCCGACCAGACGTAGCCGCTCGGCGCGTAGTGCCGGGTGGTGGTGCCGGCGAGCAGGTTCGCGACGGCGACACCGGCTTGCTCGCTCGCGTTGGTCCAGTGCTCGTGGCGGTGTCGCCGTCCGCTTTTCTCCGACGGGTAGGCCGCGACGTCGCCGGCCGCGACCACGTTGGGCAGCGCGGTGACGAGCCCGCTCGAGACGTGCACGCCGTTGCCCACCTCGAGGCCCGAACCGGCCAGCCACTCGGTCGCGGGCACCATGCCGATCCCGACGACGACCACGTCGGCCGGCAGTTCCTCACCGCCCACGAGCCGGACGCCGGTCACCCGCCCGCCTGCGGTCACGAGCTCGTCGACGGCGGCGCCGCAGCGCAGGATCGTGCCGTGGCGATCATGCAGCCGCGAGCACACCTCGGCCAGCTGTGGCCCCAGCACGCGTTCGAGCGGCGTGGCCAGCGCCTCGAGCACGGTGACGTCGAGGCCGAGCGAGCGGCAGGTCGACGCGACCTCTGCCCCGATGAACCCGGCGCCCACGATCACCACCCGCGCGCCCGGCACCAGCTCCGCGCGCAGGGCCAGCGCGTCGTCCAGCGTCCGCAGCACGTGGAGCCCGGCAACGCCCTCCGTGCCGGGCAGTGTCCGCGCGCGCCCGCCTGTGGCGAGGACGACGCCGTCCACCGCCAGGTCACCGCCGTCGGAGAGCACGAGCCGCCCGACGGAGGCGTCGAGCCGTTCCGCCCGGGTGCCCAGCCGCAGCTCCAGCGATGCCGTGTCGTCGGCGTCGAGCAGGTCCAGCGACTCGCGCTCCGCGGTGCCGGCGAGGAAGGCCTTCGACAGCGGCGGCCGGTCGTAAGGCAGGTGCGGTTCGGCCCCGACGAGCACCACTCGGCCGTCGAACCCCTGCGCGCGCAGCTCCTGCGCGGCTCGCGCCCCGGCGAGCGAAGCGCCGACGATCGCGATGCTTTTCACGCGGCATCCTCGGCGCGCTCCGCTTGCACGTAGATCACGCCACCTTCGACGAGCACCTCGTACGTGCGCACCGGCTCCTTCGCGGGCAGGCACGACGGCATCCCCGTCCGCAGGTCGAACAGCGCCGCGTGCAGCGGGCATTCGACGAAGCAGTCTTCGAGCCAGCCGTCGGCCAGGGACGCGTCCTGGTGGCTGCACGTGTCGCCGATCGCGTAGAGCTCGCCGTCGGCGTTGAACACCGCGATCGGCTCGGGCCCCGCGATCCGGACGGATTCGCCGGGGGGCAGTTCGTCCACTGTGCACGCGCGCAGCATCTGGGCCTCCGGGAGGAGCTGGGGTGTGTGCTTGTGAGGGGCCGTGCTAGTCATGGCACCGTGTTGCGTATGGGGGAACGCAGAACGCGATACGCAACAAGTCTGAGTGCGCGGGCGGGGCGCCGTCAAGGGGTGTCCGGGGTCCGATCGGGGCGGATTTTGTGGCCCGTTCCCGGGCACGCCGCGGACCCGTGCGCCGCGTGGGCGCACGGGTCCGGCAGGCCGACGGTCAGGCGGGACTGTGACGGTAGAAGGGCTGCTTGATCGGCGCGAGCGGAGTGTTGCCGAGGATCAGGTCCGCGGATTTCTCGGCGGTCATCATCACCGGCGCGTAGATGTTGCCGTTGGGGATGTAGGGCAGCACCGACGCGTCGACCACCCGCAGGCCCTCGGTGCCGTGCACGCGCATGCTGCCCGGGTCCACCACTGACAGCTCGTCCACGCCCATCTTCGCGGTGCACGAAGGATGCAGCGCGGTCTCGGCGTCCTTGGCGACCCAGTCGAGGATCTCCTCGTCGGTCTCCACGGCCGGCCCGGGCGAGATCTCGCCGCCGTTGAACGGGGCGAGCGCGCTTTGGTTGAGGATCTTGCGCGCCACCCGCACGGCCTCCACCCACTCGCGGCGGTCGTTCTCCGTGGACAGGTAGTTGAACCGCAGCGCCGGGTGCTCGCGCGGATCGGTGGAGGTGATCTTCACCGTTCCGCGGGTGTCGGCGTACATCGGCCCGACGTGCACCTGGTAGCCGTGCCCGCCCGCCGGCACCGATCCGTCGTAGCGGATGGCGATGGGCAGGAAGTGGAACATCAGGTTCGGGTAGGCCACCTCGTCGTTGCCGCGGACGAAGCCGCCGCCCTCGAAGTGGTTGGTGGCCGCGGGTCCCGAGCGCAGGAACAGCCACTGCGCGCCGATCCACGGCCGCTTCCACTTCGCGAGCGAAGGCTGCATCGACACCGGCTGCTTGCAGGCGTACTGGATGTAGACCTCGAGGTGGTCCTGCAGGTTCTCGCCGACGCCCGGCAGGTCGCGGACCACGTCGATGCCCAGCTTCTCCAGCTCAGCCGCGTTGCCGACGCCGGAGAGCTGCAGCAATTGCGGTGTGTTGATCGCGCCGCCGCACAGGATGATCTCCTTGCCGTACACCTCCCCGGGCGCGCCGCGGCCCTGCGCGTACTCGACGCCGATCGCGCGGGTGCCGTCGAAGAGGATCTGCGACACGAACGCGTGGGTCTTCACGGTGAGGTTCTTCCGGTGCAGCACCGGGTGCAGGTACGCGCGGGCGGCCGAGAGCCGCCGTCCCTTGCGGACGTTGCGGTCGAAGGCGGCGAAACCCTCCTGCCGGTAGCCGTTCACGTCGTCGGTGCGCGGGTAGCCCGCTTGCACCGCGGCGTCGAAGAAGGCCTCGAACAACGGGTTGGTCGCCGGGCCGCGTTCCAGCTCGAGCGGGCCGTCGTGGCCGCGCCACGGCCCGTCGGGCGCGTCGGCGAGGCAGTTCTCCATGCGGCGGAAGTACGGCAGGCAGTGGGCGTAGTCCCACTCGGACATGCCGGGGTCGCCCGCCCAGCGCTCGTAGTCGAGCGGGTTGCCGCGCTGGAAGATCATCCCGTTGATGCTGCTGGAACCGCCGAGCACCTTGCCGCGCGCGTGGTAGATCCGCCGCCGGTTCATGTGCGGCTCGGGTTCGCTGCGGTAGCCCCAGTCGTAGTACTTGCTGCCGATGGGGAACGTCAGCGCGGCGGGCATGTGGATGAACACGTCCCACTTCGCGTCTTCACGGCCGGCTTCGAGGACCAGCACCTTCGTCGCGGGGTCGGCGGAGAGGCGGTTGGCGAGCGCGCAGCCCGCGGACCCGCCGCCGACGATGACGAAGTCGTAGGTCTCGGTACTCATGTCTCCTCCTTCTCTCAGCCGGTCACGGAACCGGGCGCCGGGGTGTCCGGCTGGTGCTCGGGGCTCGTGTGCGCGGCGGCCCAGTGCCGACGGCGGACCCACAGCAGAACCCCGCCGACGAGCACGATCAACGCGGTGATGAGCACGGCACCCCACTGGAAGTACCAGTGGTCGTCGCCGTAGACCTCGGCCCGCGGCCAGATCAGGTTGATCGTCATGCCCCCGCCGTAGAGCACCGCGACGAAGTTCACGAGCGTGCCCCAGCGGCCGAGCTTGAAGTACGGGCCGTGCTCGGGGCGCGGCCACTGCCCGCGCAGGCGGCGCACCAGCATCGGGCCAGTGACCATCAGGTAGGGGATGTAGAACAGGATGATCGCCGTAGAGGTGAGCACGAAGAACGCGCGCTGGTTGCCGAGGTTGATCAGCAGCACCACCACGGTGAGCCCGCCGGTGATCAGCGCCGGCAGCACCGGCGTCTTCGAGCGCGGCGACACCTTCGCCAGCGCCTTGCTGAACGGCAGCCGCCCGTCGCGGGCCATCGCGAAGGTCATGCGGATCGCGGCGGTCTGCACGGCCAGGCAGCACACCGTGATCGCGATGGCCGAGCAGATCAGGAACGCGTCGCCGAGGCCGGTGCCGAGCGTGCTCTTGAGCAGGTACGGCATCCCGGACGTGGAGAGCTCCTCGGCGTTCAGGTCGCCGACGGCCATCATGCCGACCAGCATCATCAGCCCGCCCACGATGAACGCGGCCGTGATCGCGCGGATGATCGCTCGTGGCGCGTGCTTGCGCGGCAGCGTGGTCTCCTCCGCGAGCGAGCCCGCGGTGTCGAAGCCGTAGAACACATACGCGCTCATCAGCGACGCGACCAGGAACGCGCCGAGGTACCCGAGCGACTGGCCGTCGCCGGTGCCGTGGGTGTCGAACACCAGCCCCGGGCCGCGCTTGATGTGCACGGCCAGGGCGATGATCAGCAGGACGCTCGCGCCGAGCTCCACGGCCACGCCGAAGTTGTTGATCTTCGCCATCAGCTTCACGCCGATGATGTTCACGATCGTCGCGAACACCACGAGCACGAGCGCGAGGATGATCGCGTTCTGCGCGCCGCCGGGCGTGGAGGTGAGGCCGGCGTCGGAATCGCTGCCGACGATCTGGAACGCGGTGGAGACCTGCGGCAGGATGATCTGGTAGGCCACGGCGACGGCCGCGGCCGTCACGATCGCACCGATGATCATGATCCAGCCCGCGAGCCACGACGTCGCGGGTTTCGCGATCTGCTTGGCCCACTGATACACCGAACCGGCGAGCGGGAACTGCCCGGCCAACTCGGCGAAGCACAGCGCCACGGCCAGCTGGCCGATGAACACGAGCGGCCAGGTCCAGATGAAGGCTGGGCCGCCCGAGCCGAAGCCGAAGAAGAACAGCTGGAACACGCCGGTCATGATCGAGATGTAGCTGAAGCCGGCGGCGAAGCTGGAGAAGGAGCCGAGCGAGCGCTCGAGTTCCTGCCGGTACCCGAACTTGGCGAGCTCGGAGCTGTCGGAGTGGTCCCCGGCGGACCCCCCGCCCGCCGGCTTGGATCGTGTGGTCATGGTTCGTCGTCCTCAGAGGTGGTGGGGAGGGGGTCAAGGGGGTGGCGAGCGGATCAGCCTTTGAACCAGCGCTGCGGTACGGGGTCGATGTTGTGGTAGACGTGCTTGGCTTCGCGGTACTCCGCCAGCCCCGAAGGGCCGAGCTCACGGCCGATGCCCGACCGGCCGAACCCGCCCCACTCCGCCTGCGGGAGGTAGGGGTGGTAGTCGTTGATCCACACGGTGCCGTGGCGCAGAGCCCCGGCCACGCGTTGCGCCCGCCCGGCGTCCGAAGTCCACACGGCACCAGCGAGCCCGTAGTCGGTGTCGTTCGCGAGCGTGATCGCCTCGGCCTCGTCGGTGAACCGCTCCACGGTGACCACCGGACCGAAGACCTCCTCCCGCACCACGGCCATGTCGCGAGTGCAGTCCGAAAACACGGTGGGGCGCAAGAAGAATCCCCGCTGCAACGCGGGATCGTCGGGCCGGCCGCCGCCCGCGCGCAGCTTCGCACCCGCCTTGATCGCCCCGGCGATGTAGCCCTCGACCTTCGCGCGGTGCGGTTCGGACACGAGCGGGCCCGCCTCACTGGCGGGGTCGAGCCCGTCGCCGACGCGGATCCGGTCGGCCCGTGCGGCGAGCTCGGCGACGAAGCGGTCGTGCACGCCGTCCTGCACGATCAGCCGCGCGCCGGCCGAGCAGACCTGTCCGGAGTGGACGAACGCGGCGGCCAGTGCGTAGTCGAGCGCGGTCTCGAAATCGGCGTCGTCGAACACCACGTTGGGGTTCTTGCCGCCCAGTTCGAGGGCCACGCGCCGGACGCCGCGCGCGGCCGCGGCCATGATCTTCTCGCCTGTGGCGAGCCCGCCGGTGAAGGACACGAGGTCGACGCCGGCGTGCTCCGCCAGGGCCGCGCCGACCGCACCCGGGCCGAGCAGCAGGTTCACCACCCCGGGCGGCACGCCCGCTTCTTCGGCGAGCGCGACGAGCCGGATCGTGGACAGCGGCGTGACCTCACTCGGCTTGAGCACGGTGGTGTTGCCCGCGGCCAGCGCCGGGGCGAGTTTCCACGACATCTGCAGCAGCGGGTAGTTCCACGGTGCGATGAGCGCGCAGGCACCCACCGGTTCGTGCGTGATCCGGCTGATCGCGCGCGGGTCGCCGGTGTCCACCACGCGCCCGGCGTCGTGCGCGGCCAGGGCGGCGTAGTAGCGGAACACCGCGGTGACGTCGTCGATGTCGATGCGGCCCTCGGCCAGTGTCTTGCCGGTGTCGAGCGTTTCGGTTCGGGCCAGGTCCTCGCGGTCGCGCTGCAGCAGCGCGGCGATGCGGGTGAGCAGGTCCGCGCGGTCGGCCGCGGTCGTTCTTCGCCAGGGCCCGGCGTCGAACGCCCGGCGGGCCGCGGTCACGGCGGCGCCGACCTCGGCGGGACCCGCCACGGCCACGGTGGCCAGCACTTCGCCGGTGGCGGGGTTGAGCACTTCCGAGCGCGCCTCGTCCGCGGCTTCGGTCCAGATTCCGTCGATGTGGAGGTCCTTCATCAGGCCTTCCCAAGCAGCTCGCGGAGCTTTTTGCCACGCGGGGTGTGACGCGCGGCACTTCGAGTGCGTACATTTGTACGCTAAGCGTGTACACATGTCCACAACGAGTTCTCAGCGCCGACACCGGACGTTCGCGCGAGGCCGTGCGACGATCAGCGGTGCCCGACGAGACCGGTGAGTGAAGGAGCTTGGCGGCGATGACGACGCGTGACACCGCCGGGCGCAGGAAGCTGCGCGGCCCCAACGACCCCGAGCGGCGGGCCCGGATCGCGAAGGCGGCGATCGAGGTCGTGGCCGAACGCGGCATCGACGGGCTGACCCACCGCGCGGTCGCGGCGGCGGCCGGGGTGCCGCTCGGTTCCACGACCTACCACTTCGCGACGCTCGACGACCTGCTCGAGGTGGCGCTGCACGAGGCCGCCGCGAACAACGTGCGCGAGCTTCAGGAATGGGAGCGCGCGCTCGATCCGGAGGCCGATTTCGCCGCGGCGCTGGCCGATCTGGTGATGGGCTACATCCACGAGCTCTACCCGCACACGGTCGTCGAGTACGACCTCTACGTCGCCGCCCTGCACCGGCCGCGGCTGCGTCCGGCGAGCGCCGCGTGGGACGACGCCCTGATCAAGTTCTTCTCCACCCGCACCGACCCGCTCACCGGCCGGCTGCTCGCCGGGTTGTTCTGCGGCCTGCTCATGCAGGCGGCGCTGGCCGACCCGCCGCCGACCCGGCCGGAGATCGAAGCGCTCTTCCGTCGTGCCATCGAGGGCCCGTCGGCCTGACGGGCTTTCGTTGCGGTGAAGCCGAAACCGCTTCCGCGCACCAGGTTCGCGGCGGCGTCCGGTAATCGGGTGATGCGAAAATCCCGTCCTTGACAGCGCCGGTCGAGCGCCCGCATTGTGTTCCGGAGAGAGCAACCCAGCGCGTCCTGCGCAACATCAACGCCGGCGGTGCCTCTCCCGTGACTTCTGCCGTTTTCGCGCCCGGCACCTCCCGCATCGTTCCGGCCCGCACCGACCGTCCCGCCCCGAGAGGAGCACCGCCGGTGACCACCACCGACCTCCCGCAGAGCCTCCTGCCGACGCTGTCCGGCCGCCACTACACCGACCCGGAGATCTTCGCCCGTGAGCAGGAGCGGATCTTCGAGACGGACTGGTTCTGCGCGGTGCGCACCGCCGACCTGCCGACCGCGGGGGCGTTCGAGACCGTGCAGATCGGCCGCGAGAGCGTGCTCGTCGCCCGCGGCCGCGACGGGAAGGTGAACGCGTTCCTCAACGTGTGCCGCCACCGCGGCGCGCGCCTGTGCACCGACGCGCGAGGGCAGGTGAAGCGGGCGTTCCAGTGCATGTACCACGCGTGGACCTACGGCCTCGACGGCAAGCTCATCGCCGCGCCGAACCTCACCGGCATGCCCGACGTCGACCGCACCGAGTACGGACTCACGAAACTGGCCGTGCGCGAGTGGCTCGGTTACGCGTGGGTGTGCCTGACCGAGGAACCGCCGTCGTTCGAGGCCACGGTGATGGCCGACGTCTCGGACCGGCTCGGCGGGCCGGGGGAGATCGAGGCGTACGGGCTCGACGGGCTTGCGCTCGGCCGGCGCATCGAGTACGACGTGCAGGCCAACTGGAAGCAGATCATCGAGAACTTCATGGAGTGCTACCACTGCGCGACGATCCACCCGGAGCTGACCGAGGTGCTGCCGGAGTTCGCCGGCGGGTACGCCGCGCAGTACTACGTGGGCCACGGCGCGGAGTTCGGCGAACAGATCGCCGGGTTCACCGTCGACGGCAGCGCCGGCGTCACGCGGCTGCCGGGCGTGGGGGAGCACCAGGACCGCCGCTACTACGCGATCACCATCCGGCCGCAGGTGTTCGTGAACCTCGTGCCGGACCACGTGATCCTGCACCGGATGTTCCCGCTCGCCCCCGATCGCACGCTCGTGGTGTGCGACTGGCTCTACCTGCCCGAGGTGGTGGAGTCCGGGGCGGACCTCGACCGCTCGGTGGAGCTGTTCCACCGCGTGAACCTGCAGGACTTCGAGGCGTGCGAACGGTGCCAGCTCGCGATGGACTCGCGCTCGTACGCCCGCGGCGGGGTGCTCGTGCCGAGCGAGCACCACATCGGCGCGTTCCACGACTGGGTCCGCGCGCGGACCGAAGGTTAGATCAGCGCGCGGATCGCCTGCTCGAACCCGGTCACGTGATCGAGCGTGAGGTCGGCGGCCTTCTTCGCGTCGCCCTCGATGATCGCCGTGAGCAGCGGCAGGTGCTCGTTCACGTGTCCGGCCATGCCGCGCAGGCGCGGCAGGAACACACACCAGATGCGGGTGGCGAGGTTGTCGTAGTGGATGAGGGTGTCCTCGAGGAACGGATTGTGCACGCAGCCGTAGATCGCGCGGTGCAGTTCGAGGTCGGTGCGCAGCAGCTCGGTGTTGTCGGCCGGGTTCGCCGCGTCGAGTTGCTCGCGCAGCACCGTGAGACCGGCGCGGTCGGCGTCCGACGCGCGCTCGGCCGCGGCCGCCGTCGCCATCGGCTCCAGGGTGCGGCGCACCTCGGAGATGTGCGCGAGGTCGGAAATGTTGACGTCGGTGGCGAACGTGCCGCGGCGCGGGTAGGCGACCACGAGGTGCTCGGTCTCGAGGCGTTTGAGCGCCTCGCGCACGGGCGTGCGGCCCATGCCGAGCGTGCTGCCGAGCCAGTCTTCGTTGATCGGGTCGCCCGGTTTGATGTCGAGCATGACGAGGCGGTCGCGGATGAACAGGTAGGCCTGTTCCGCGAGTGACGGGCCGCTGACCGGGATCGGGCTGTTGACCTGGGTGCTCACCCCGCCTACCCTACATCGAAGATTGATATATCAGAAGTCGACCAGCCAGTTCTGGGTTCAGCGGACGGAAGCAGGCAGGAATGACCGCGACGATCGGGGGAGCGGGCGCCGTGCTCGGCCGCTCCCTGCAGGACTTCGACCCGGACGTGGCCGCCGCGATCGGCGCCGAGCTGCGTCGCCAGGCCTCGACGCTGGAGATGATCGCCAGCGAGAACTTCGCGCCCACGGCGGTGCTGCAGGCCCAGGGCTCGGTGCTCACCAACAAGTACGCCGAGGGCTACCCCGGCCGGCGCTACTACGGCGGGTGCGAGCACGTGGACGTGCTGGAGAACCTGGCGCGCGAGCGCGTCAAGGAGCTCTTCGGCGCCCGCTTCGCGAACGTCCAGCCGCATTCCGGTGCGCAGGCCAACGCCGCCGCCATGGCCGCGCTGCTCAAGCCCGGCGACCGCATTCTCGGCCTCGCGCTCGCGCACGGCGGGCACCTCACGCACGGCATGCGGATCAACTTCTCCGGCCTGCTCTACGAAGTCTCGGCCTACGAGGTGTCCGAAAAGGACTTCCGCGTGGACCTGGCCGAGGTCGCGCGGCTCGCGCGGGAGCACCGGCCGAAGCTGATCATCGCCGGCTGGTCGGCCTACCCGCGGCAGCTGGACTTCGCGCGGTTCCGCGAGATCGCCGACGAGGTGGGCGCGTACCTGATGGTCGACATGGCCCACTTCGCCGGCCTCGTGGCCGCCGGGCTGCACCCGTCGCCGGTGCCTCACGCGCACGTCACGACCACCACCACGCACAAGACCCTCGGTGGCCCGCGCGGCGGTGTGGTGCTGACGAACGACCCGGAGCTGTCCAAGAAGGTGAACTCCGCGGTGTTCCCCGGCCAGCAGGGCGGCCCGCTGGAGCACGTGATCGCGGCGAAGGCGGTGGCGTTCAAGATGGCCGCCGAACCGCAGTTCGCCGAACGCCAGGCCCGCACGTTGCGCGGCGCGAAGCTGCTCGCGGAACGGCTGCTGGCCGAGGACACCACGGCGGCCGGCATCTCCGTGCTGACCGGCGGCACCGACGTGCACCTGGTGCTGGCCGACCTGCGCGATTCCGTGTTGGACGGAAAGCAGGCCGAGGACCGCCTGCACTCGGTGGGGATCACGGTGAACCGCAACGCGGTGCCGTTCGACCCGCGTCCGCCGATGGTCACCTCGGGCATTCGCATCGGCACCCCGGCGCTGGCGACGCGCGGCTTCGGCGACGACGAGTTCCGGGAGGTCGCGGACATCGTGGCCGCGGCGTTGCTGCCCGGTTTCGACGAAACCGTCGCGGAGAAGCTGCGCACCCGCGTGGCCGCTCTCACCGCGAGATTCCCGCTCTACCCGGACTTGGAGGCCCCGCAGTGAACCCGACGGCCCCCGGCGCCGACCTGCCCGAACACCCGGACTTCCTCTGGGACAACCCGGAACCGAAGCGGTCTTACGACGTCGTCGTGGTCGGCGGCGGGGGCCACGGCCTCGCCACCGCCTACTACCTCGCGAAGGTCCACGGCATCACCAACGTCGCCGTGCTGGAGAAAGGCTGGCTCGCGGGCGGCAACATGGCCCGCAACACCACCATCATCCGGTCCAATTACCTGTGGGACGAGAGCTCCGGCATCTACGAGCACTCGCTGAAGCTGTGGGAAGGCCTGGAGGAGGACCTCGGCTACCCGATCCTGTTCAGCCAGCGCGGCGTGCTCAACCTCGCGCACAGCCTGCAGGACGTGCGCGACAGCGTCCGCCGCGTCGAAGCCAACAAGCTCAACGGCATCGACGCCGAGTGGGTCGACGCGGCCGGGGTCAAGGAGATCTGCCCGATCGTCAACACCTCGCCCGACGTGCGGTACCCGGTGCTGGGCGCCACCTACCAGCCGCGCGCGGGGATCGCGAAGCACGACTACGTGGCGTGGGGTTTCGCCCGCGCGGCCGCCGCGCTGGGCGTCGACCTCATCCAGGACTGCGAGGTCACCGGCATCGAGACCACGGCCGGCCGCGTGACCGCGGTCGACACGACGAGGGGCCGGATCGCCGCCGGCAAGGTCGCGTTGTGCGCCGCCGGGCACTCGTCGGTGGTCGCGAAGATGGCGGGGTTCGACCTGCCGCTGGTGTCGCACCCGTTGCAGGCGCTCGTGTCGGAGCTGCTCGAACCGGTGCATCCGACCGTGGTCATGTCGAACGCCGTGCACGTGTACGTGTCCCAGGCGCACAAGGGCGAGCTCGTGATGGGCGCCGGCATCGACTCCTACGTGGGCTACGGCCAGCGCGGCGCGTTCCACATCATCGAGGACCAGATGGCCGCCGCGCTGGAGCTGTTCCCGGTGTTCGCGCGGGCGCACCTGCTGCGCACGTGGGCCGGGATCGTGGACGTCACGCCCGACGCGTCGCCGATCGTCGGTCTCACCCCCGTGGAGAACCTCTTCGTCAACTGCGGCTGGGGCACCGGCGGGTTCAAGGCCACACCCGGCGTCGGCGACTGCTTCGCCCACACCGTGGCGAAGGGCAAGCCGCACCGGTACGCCGAGCCGTTCACCCTCGACCGGTTCACCACCGGCGCCCTCGTCGACGAGCACGGCGCCGCCGCCGTCGCCCACTAGGAGCTCCCGTGCAACTCATCCCGTGCCCGTGGTGCGGTCCCCGCGAGGAGACCGAGTTCCACTACGGCGGTCAGGCGCACGTCGCCTATCCACAGGACCCGGCCGCACTGTCCGACGAGGACTGGGCGAAGTTCGTGTTCTTCCGCGCCAACCCCAGCGGCCCGCTGCCCGAGCGATGGACTCATTCCGCGGGCTGCCGCCGGTGGTTCAACGCCGTGCGCGACACCCGCACCCACGACCTCCTGGCGGTCTACCGCCTCGACGAGCCCAGGCCGGTGATCCCGTGACCCGATTGCCCGACCGCGGCGTCGTCGACCGCGCCGCCCCGCTGAAGTTCACCTTCGACGGCCGGGAGCTGACCGGCTTCCGCGGCGACACCCTCGCGTCGGCCCTGCTCGCGAACGGCGTGCACCAGGTGGCCACAAGCATCAAGTACGGGCGTCCGCGCGGCATCCTCGCGGCCGGCGTCGAGGACGCGACCGCGCTCGTGCAGATCGAAGCGCCGTTCCCGGAGCCGATGCTCAGCGCGACCACAGTCGAGTTGTACGACGGCCTGGTCGCCCGCGGCCTGCCCGGTCAGGGCAAGCTCGCCGCCGAGCCCGACCCGGCGCGCTACGACGCCAAGCACGTCCACTGCGACGTCCTGGTCGTCGGCGCCGGGCCGGCCGGGCTGGCCGCCGCGGCCGGCGCCTCCGGACGAGTGCTCCTGGTCGACGACCAGCCCGAACCGAGCGGCGAGCTCCCGGACGGCGTCCGGTTCCTCTCCCGCACCACGGCGTTCGGCGTGTACGACGACGGGTTCGTGCTGGCGCTGGAACGACGCGGTGAAAACGCGGCCCCCGAGCGGATCTCGCGCCAACGTGTGTGGCGGATCCGCGCGACGCGGATCGTGCTCGCGACCGGCGCGCACGAGCGGCCCGTGGTGTTCCCGGACAACGACCGGCCCGGCATCATGCTCGCCGGCGCGGCGCGGACGTACCTGAACCGCTACGGCGTGCTCGCCGGGCGGCGCGCGGTCGTGTTCACCACCAACGACAGCGCCTACGCGGCGGCTTTCGACCTCGCCGACGCCGGTGCGGAGATCGCGGTGATCGCCGACGCGCGGGACACCGTGCCCGCTCACTTGGGGGAAGACGCCGCGGCGCGGGGGATCGAAATCCGGACCGGGCACGGGGTCGTCGGCACCTCGGGGGGTGACCGCATCACGTCGGCGGTCGTCGCGGAACTCGGGGCCACGCAAGGGGATCGCTTCGCCTGCGACCTGCTGCTCGTGTCCGGCGGCTGGAACCCGGCCGTGCACCTGTTCAGCCAGGCTCGCGGCACTCTGCGCTACGCACCCGAGCTCGGCGCGTACGTCCCGGACGGTGACCTGCCGGCTGTGCTTGTGGTCGGCAGCGCGGCGGGGGCAGGCCTGCCGGAGGCGAAGGTGCTGTGGCAGGTGCCGGCGGCGGAGTCCGAAGTGGACACCCGGTTCGTCGACCTGCAGCGCGACGCCACGGTGTCCGACGTCCTGCGCGCGACCGGCGCCGGTCTGCGGTCGCTGGAGCACGTAAAGCGCTACACGACCATCGGCACCGCGCACGACCAGGGCAAGACATCCGGGCTGCTCGCCGCGGGCATCACCGCCGAGGCGCTCGGGCGAGATCTGGCCGGGCAGCGGCCGACGACGTTCCGCCCGCCCTACACCTCCGTGTCGTTCGCCGCGCTGGCCGGCCGCAACCGCGGCGACCTGCACGACCCGGTGCGGGTGACGGCACTGCACCCGTGGCATGTCGAGCACGGCGCGGAGTTCGAGAACGTCGGCCAGTGGAAGCGGCCGTGGTACTACCCGCGGGCCGGGGAGGACCTGGAAACGGCCGTGCTGCGTGAATGCCGCGCCGCTCGTACCGGCGTCGCGCTGATGGACGGCTCCACGCTCGGCAAGATCGACGTGCAGGGCCCGGACGCCGCGGCGTTCCTCGACCTGCTCTACACGAACCTGATGAGCTCACTCAAGGTCGGCCGCATCCGCTACGGCGTGATGTGCGGCGTCGACGGCATGGTCATCGACGACGGCACCGTGATCCGCGTGGCCGAGGACCGGTTCCTCGTCACCACGACGACCGGCAACGCGGCGATGGTGCTGGAGTGGATGGAGGAGTGGCTGCAGACGGAGTGGCCGGACCTGCGCGTGTTCGCCACGTCGGTGACCGAGCACTGGGCCACGATCCCGCTCGTCGGCCCGCGCTCCCGCGCGGTGCTCGCGAAGGTGGCGCCCGGGCTCGACGTGTCGAATGACGCCTTCGGGTTCATGACCTGGCAGGACGCGGTGGTCGCCGGGATCGACGCCCGCGTCTGCCGGATCAGCTTCTCCGGTGAGCTGGCGTACGAGATCAACGTGCCCTCGTGGTACGGGATCACGCTGTGGGAAGCGCTGCTGGCGGCCGGCGCCGAGGACGGGATCACGCCGTACGGCACGGAAACCATGCACGTGCTGCGCGCCGAGAAGGGCTACCCGATCATCGGCCAGGAGACCGACGCGACGGTGACCCCGCAGGACCTCGGCATGAGCTGGGCCGTGTCGAAGAAGAAGCCCGACTTCCTCGGCAAGCGATCCTTCACGCGTGCGGAGAACCTGCGGCCCGACCGCAAGCAGCTCGTCGGCCTGCTGCCGCAGGACCCGGCCGTGCTGTTGCCGGAGGGCTCGCAGCTGATCGAGACCGACCACGTGCCCGAGCCGCCGGTGCGCATGCTCGGCCACGTCACGTCCAGCTACCGCAGCGCCGCGCTGGGCCGCACGTTCGCCCTCGCGCTCGTGCGGTCCGGACGGGAACGCGTCGGCCAGACGCTGTACGTGCCGGTGGGCGACGCCGTGGTGCCGGTGACCGTGACGGAATCCGTGCTGTTCGACAAGGAGGGGACCCGCCGTGACGGTTGATCTGATGCGCCGCGCCCCGCTCGCGGCCCACGCGGCCGCGCTGGCCGCCCTCGCGCCCGCCGTGGTCGCGGAGGAACGGCCGTTCCTGACGCAGCTCACCGTGCGGGTGCGCGAAGGCCATGATGAGGTGGGGGAGCTGCTCGGTGTACCGTTGCCGGCCCAGCCGTGCACCTTCACCTCCGGCCGCGGGCCGTTCGGTGCCGTGGACGTGCTGTGGCTGGGCCCGGACGAGTACCTGGTCCTCGCCGAACCCGGCGCGGTGACCGAGACGGATCTGCGGCCGGCGATCGCGGTGGGCGCGGTGACCGACACGTCGGCGCAGCGCACCACCGTCCGGCTGGCCGGGCCGGCGGTGCGCGACGTGCTCGCGCACGGCTGCGCGATCGACCTGGACCCGGCCGTGTCGCCGCCCGGGACCTGCGTGCAGACGTTGTTGGCCCGCACCGGAATCGGGCTGCTGGTCCGAGAGGCCGGCGAGTTCACCGTGCTCGTGCGCCAGTCCTTCGCGCCCTACTTCGCCGCGTGGCTGGCCGACGCCGCCACCGAGTACACCGAGGAGGGGCCTTGGCCTTCACGCTGACGCTCAAGTGCCCCGAACGCGCGGGCATCGTCCACGCCGTCACCACGTTCCTGATGGAGCGCGGGTGCGACATCGTCGAGCACCAGCAGTTCGACGACGACGTGCGCGGCTCGCTGTTCCTGCGCACCTGCTTCACCTGTTCCGTGCCGGCCACTGTGGACGATCTCCGGAGGGCGTTCGTGCCGGTGGCCGGTGACTTCGGCATGGAGTTCGAGTTCGCCGACGGTACGGCGCCGCGGGTGCTGGTGATGGTGTCGAAGTTCGGGCACTGCCTCAACGACCTGCTCTTCCGCTGGCGCGCCGGCAGCCTGGGCGCCCAGATCGCGCTGGTGGTGTCGAACCACGAGGATCTGCGCCCGATGGTCGAGGCCGCCGGGGTGCCGTTCGAGCACGTGCCGCTGACTCCCGCGACGAAGGCCGGAGCCGAGCAGCGGCTGCTGGACCTGCTGTGGGAACACGAAATCGACCTGGTCGTGCTCGCCCGGTACATGCAGGTGCTCTCGGACGAGCTGTGCGGCAAGCTCGCGGGCCGCGCGATCAACATCCACCACTCGTTCCTGCCGGGGTTCAAGGGCGCGAAGCCCTACCACCAGGCCTACGACCGGGGCGTGAAGTACGTGGGCGCGACCGCGCACTACGTGACGCCCGACCTCGACGAGGGCCCGATCATCGAGCAGGAAGTGCAGCGCGTGGACCACACGTACTCACCGCGGGAACTCGTCACCGTCGGACGTGACGCCGAGGCGCTCGCGCTGTCGCGAGCGGTCCGCTGGCACAGCGAACGCCGCGTCCTGCTCAACGGCAACAGCACCGTCGTCTTCCGGTAAGGAGTGTTCTTCTCATGACCCGAGTCGTGATCATCGGCGCCGGAATCGTGGGCGCCAACCTTGCCGACGAGCTCACCGCCCGCGGCTGGACCGACGTCACCGTGCTGGACCAGGGGCCGCTGCCACTGACCGGCGGCTCCACCTCGCACGCACCCGGTCTCGTGTTCCAGACCAACCCGTCGAAGACGATGACCGAGTTCGCGCGCTATACCGTCGAGAAGTTCAGCGGCCTGGAGGTCGACGGACTGCCGTGCTTCAACCAGGTCGGCGGCATGGAGGTGGCGAGCACGCCCGCGCGGTGGCAGGACCTGCACCGCAAGCACGGCTGGGCCACGTCGTGGGGCGTCGAGGCGCATCTCATCGACGTCGACGAGTGCGTGCGGCGCTGGCCACTGCTCGACGGCTCGCGGATCCACGGCGCGCTGTACGTGCCGACCGACGGGCTGGCGAAGGCGTCGCGCGCGGTCGTCGCGCTGGCCCGCCGCGCCGAATCGCGGGGCGCGCGGTTCGTGGGTTCGACGAAGGTGACCGGGCTGAAGCAGGCCGGCGGCCGGGTGACCGGCGTCGAGACGGACCAGGGTGAGTTCCGTGCGGACCTCGTGGTCTCGTGCGCCGGGTTCTGGGGGCGCGAACTCGGTGCGCTGGCGGGAATGTCCGTGCCGCTGCTGCCGCTCGCGCACCAGTACGCGAAGACGGGTCAGGTCGCGGAGCTGGTGGGGCGTAACACGGAGACGAGCGAGGCGAGCCTGCCGATCCTGCGCCACCAGGACCAGGACCTGTACTTCCGCGAGCACACGGACCGCCTCGGCATCGGCTCGTACGCCCATCGGCCGATGCCCGTCGAACCCACCGGCGTGGACGGCGAGGTGACGGAGTCGTCGATGCCCTCGATGCTGCCGTTCACCGACGAGGACTTCGCCCCTTCGTGGGAGGAGAGCAAACTGCTGCTGCCCGCGCTCGGCCGGACGAAGGTCGAGGAGGGGTTCAACGGCATCTTCTCCTTCACTCCCGACGGTGGGTCGCTGGTCGGGGAGTCGGAGCACGTGCGCGGGTTCTGGATCGCCGAGGCGGTGTGGGTGACCCATTCGGCCGGCATCGCGAAGGCCGTGGCGGAGTTGCTCGTGCACGGTCGTTCGGAGACCGATCTGCACGAGGTGGACGTGCACCGGTTCGAGGAGGTGCAGCTCGCGCCGGAGTACGTGAGCGAGACGTCGCAGCAGAACTTCGTGGAGATCTACGACGTGCTGCACCCGTTACAGCCCAAGCTTTCGCCGCGCGACCTGCGGGTGAGCCCGTTCAACGTCCGGCAGCGCGAGCTGGGCGCGGTGTTCCTGGAGGCGGGCGGCTGGGAACGGCCGCACTGGTTCGAGGCCAACGCCCCGCTGGTGAAACGCCTGCCGCATGAGTACCTACCGCCGGCGCGCGACGCGTGGGCGGGGCAGTTCCACTCGTCGATCGTGGCGGCGGAGGCGTGGCACACGCGCAACGGGGTGGCGCTCTACGACATGACGCCGCTCAAGCGCGTGGAGGTGAGCGGGCCGGGTGCGCTGGAGTTCCTGCAGGGGCTGACGACGAACCAGCTCGACAAGTCCGTGGGTTCGGTGACCTATACGCTCATGCTCGACGATGCCGGTGGCGTGCGCAGTGATGTCACGGTGGCGCGGCTGGAGCCTTCTGTGTTCCAGGTCGGGATCAACGGGAACATCGATGTCGCGTACCTGAACGCGCTGGTGCCCGACGGGGTGCGGGTCCGGGACATCACCGGGGGTACCTGCTGCATCGGCGTGTGGGGACCGCTCGCGCGTGACCTGGTGCAGCCGTTGTCGGCGGAGGACTTCTCGCACGCGGGGCTCAAGTACTTCCGGGCGCGCTCGGCGCGGATCGCGGGGGTGCCGGTGACGGCGATGCGACTGTCCTATGTGGGCGAGCTCGGCTGGGAGATCTACACGTCGGCGGACAACGGCCTGCGGCTGTGGGACGCGTTGTGGGCGGCGGGACGGAAACTCGGCGTGATCGCGGCCGGGCGGGCGGCGTTCAACAGCTTGCGGCTGGAGAAGGGCTACCGGCTGTGGGGCACGGACATGACCACCGAGCACGATCCGTACGAGGCCGGGGTCGGGTTCGCCGTTCGCCCGGCGAAAGGTCCGTTCGCGGGGCGGGAGGCGATCGAGGGCCGTTCGGAGGAGACGGCCGCGCGGCGGTTGCGGTGCCTGACCGTGGACGACGGGCGGACGGTGGTGCTGGGCAAGGAACCGGTGTTCGTTGCCGGCGCTGCTTCGGGTTACGTGACCAGCGCGGCCTACGGCTACACGGTCGGGCGGCCGATCGCCTACGCGTGGCTGCCGGGGACCGTCGGCATCGGCGACGCAGTGGAGATCGAGTACTTCGGGCGGCGGGTCGCGGCGACGGTGGCCGCGGAGCCCCTGGTCGACCCGGGAATGGAACGCATTCGGCGCTGAGAGGGGTTTTCATGCGGGATCAGATCATGAGCGAGTTCCTGAAGTCGTTGGCGACGCCGCCGGTGGGGTCCGCGGTACCGGTCGGCGGGACCGTCGCGGCGCTCGCGTTGGCTCAGGCCGCGGCGCTGTTGGCGCGCACCGGCGACGGCGCGGACGGTGGCTGGATGCACGGGCTGCGGCTGGCCGAGCAGGACGCGTTCGCGGTGCGGACGTCGGACCTCGACGCTTGGCGGCCTTCCTCGGATGTGATCACCTCGGCGGCCTCCTTGCTGGCCGTGGCCGAACGGCGGCTGGCCGAGGGCGCGGCGCCGCTCGACGTGGCGGCCGCGGCGGAGGCGGTGCGTTCGGCCGTGGTGATCGCGCGGGTGGCGATCGAGAGCCGCACGGGTCCGGTGCCGGCGCTGGGGGTGGACGAACTCGTCTCGCGGGCGGAGCGGATCACGGCGGCGGTGCGAAGTGGTCTAACTAACCAACTGGTTGGTTGACGAAGCTGCGGGATCGGTGTCTGATGGAGAGGTAGGCACGAACTCCCGGAAGGCACTCATGTCCAAGGCCTGGCTCATCACCGGCAGCTCCCGCGGCTTCGGGCGGGAGCTGGCGAAAGCAGTCCTCGACCACGGCGACCGGCTCGTCGCGACCGCTCGCAAGCCCGAACAGCTCGACGACCTCGTCGCCCGGTACGGCGACCGCGTGCGCGCCCTCGCCCTCGACGTCACCGACCCGGCGGCCGCCCGCGCGGCCGTGCAGGCGGCGGTGGACGCGTTCGGCTCGCTCGACGTCGTGGTGAACAACGCCGGCTACGCCAACTCCGCACCCATCGAAGAAATGCCCGACGACGACTTCCGCGCCCAAGTGGACGCGAACTTCTACGGCGTCGTCAACGTCACCAAGGCCGCCCTGCCGATCCTGCGCGCCCAGCGCTCGGGGCACCTCGTGCAGTTCTCGTCGGTCGGCGGCCGCGTCGGCGGCTCGCCCGGCATGGGCGCTTACCAAGCCGCGAAGTTCGCGGTCGAGGGCTTCTCCGAGGTGCTGGCCAACGAGGTCGCGCCCTTTGGCGTCAAGGTCCTCATCATCGAGCCCGGCCCGTTCCGCACCGACTGGGCCGGCGCGTCCATGCGCGTCGACCCGGTGACCCCCGATTACGACGAGACGGTCGGCGCGATGAACCGCCGCCGCACCGACTCCGCCACCTGGCCCGGCGACCCCGCCCGGGCCGCCAAGATCATCGTCGACGTCGTCGACCACGCCGACCCGCCCCGGCGCCTCCTGCTGGGCGCCGGCGCGGTGGAACTGGCCGCACGGTCTTCGGCGGAACGCGCGGCTGAGGCCGAGAAGTGGGCGGACGTGAGCCGCTCGGCGGACTTCCCTCCGGGCGAGTGACACAGGGGGCCCCGATCCGCTGTGCCGTAACGCGCCGCGCTCGGCTCGCCCGGCGCCTCCTGCTGGGTACCGGTGCGGTGGAGCTGGCGGCGCGGTCTTCCGCCGAACCCGCCGGCCGCTGGTGGCCTTCCCTCCGGAGGAGTGACTGCACTGACCGCCGCGCCGGCTGCCGTCGGCCTTGGGTCTCGTTCTTCGCCGGAACGCGCGGCCGAGGCCGTGAGCGGCTCGGCGGACTTCCCTCCGGGGGAGTGATTCCGTCCCTTCGAAGGCCCCGCGGTGCCGGCGCGGAGCACTAGCATCGGTCGCATGAGTCGACGTGCTGGGCCGAACCGGTGAGGGCCTTCGTCGTCACCGGGCCCGGCGAGGCCGGGGTGGCCGAGGTGCCGGAGCCGGTCGCGGTGATGGGCGAGGTCGTGGTGGCCGTGGAGCGCGCCGGGGTGTGCGGCACGGACTTCGAGTTCTTCACCGGCGAGATGCACTACCTCGGCGACGGCCAGGCGCGCTACCCGATGCGAATCGGGCACGAATGGTGCGGCACCGTGGTCGAGACGGGTGAGGGCGTGCATCCCGCGTGGGTGGGACGGCGGGTCGTCGGCGACACGATGCTCGGGTGCGGGCACTGCCGGCGGTGCCGCAACGGCCACCAGCACGTGTGCGCGGACCGGCAAGAGGTCGGGATCCGCGGCGGGCGGGCCGGGGCGCTGGCGGAGAAGATCGCGGTGCCGGTGACGTCGCTGCACGAGTTGCCCCCGCACCTCGACGCGACGGCGGGCGCGCTGGTCGAGCCGGGCGGGAACGCGCTGCGGGCGGCGCAAGCCGCGTTGGGCGAGAAGGACGGGATGCGCGTCGCGGTCTACGGGCCGGGCACGATCGGGCTGCTCACGGCGATGTTTCTGCGTGCGGCCGGCGCCGAGGTCCACTTGATCGGCGCCACGGCCGGCTCGATCGCCTTCGCGCGTGAGCTGGGGTTCTCCGCGGCCGCGGAGCCGCCCGCGCCGCCGGTGGACGCGGTCGTGGACGCCACCAGCGACCCGGCCGTCCCGGCGGCCGCGCTGGAGCTGGTGGAGCCGTCGGGCCGGATCGTCTACATCGGACTCGCCGGAGAACCGAGCGGGATCGACACTCGGCAGCTGGCCCTCAAGGACGTGACGGCCGTCGGGATCCTCAGTGCGTCGCCCGGGCTCGAGGCAGCCATCGACCGCTACGCCGACGGGGATGTCGACCCGCGCCCGATCGTCGCGGCGACGGTCGGCCTCCACGAGGTCGCCGACGTCTTCGCCGGACGCCGCCCGCCGGGAGCGGGACCGAAGATCCTCGTCGATCCGAACCGGATGTGAAGGCCGGTCCGTGGGCGAGGGTCGGGGGGCCGTGCCCACGGACCGGGGTCAGGCGAGGTACTCCGCGGCCGCGCGCAGGCTGACGTACGAGCCGCTGAACGTGTCGATCCGCGGCCCCGTGGTCGACGGCCCGGGCACACCCGTCTCGACGCGGATGTAGCCCACATCGGACAGTTCCGCGAGGAACGCGAGCACCGCCGGATGCCGGTGTGCCTCGCGCGTCACCACGACCACGCTCGCGAACTCCCGAGCCCGGGCCCGCACGGCAGCTGCGTCGGCAGGGGACACGGTCATCGCGACAGTTCCTGGCACCAGCGAGGTCAGATGCGGGCCCAGGCCCCACGGCATCGGCCCGGCGGCGATCGTCGGGTCGGTGGTCACGTCGACGACCAGCGGTGCACCCGCCGGCCGCGGCGAGCCCTGGATCCGCAGGGCCGCGCGAGCCGCCGCGAGGCCCAGCGCGTAGTCGACCGGCTGCAGCTCGGCGGGCGTCGGCGAGGTGCCCAGCGCCGCCGTCCGGGCGGCCGCGTCCGCGAGCCGTTCCGCGGACAGCGTCCCGTCCGAAACCGCGGCCACGATCGCCGAGGTGATGGCGTCCAACGTGTCCGCCTCGAACGCGGCCCCGCCGATGCACAACGCGTCCGCGCCCGCGGCCAGCGCGCGGACGGCCGCGCTGCCGAGCCCGTCATGCCGGCCGTAGGAGCCGGAGACCGCGCCCATCTCCAGCGCGTCCGTGATCACCGCGCCGTCGAAGCCCAGTTCACCACGCAGCACCTCGGTGAGCGCGACCCGGTTCAAAGTCGCCGGTTCGTCGCCCCACGCTCGCACCACGAGGTGGCCCGACATGATCGACCGCACACCCGCCGAGATCGCCGCGGCGAACGGCACGAGCTCGATCTCCCGCAGTTCCTGAGGCGTCCGCGGCAGCACAGGCAGCGAAACGTGCGAATCCTCCGTCGCCGCACCGTGGCCGGGGAAATGCTTCGCACACGCGGCCACGCCGTACTTCTGCAGTCCCGTCACGAATGCCGCGACGTGCGGCGACGCCTTCGCCGGGTCCGACCCGAACGCGCGCACCCCGATGATCGGGTCCTGCGCCGCGAGCGTGAGGTCCGCGCACGGCGCCAGGTTCACCGTCACGCCGCACGCGGCCAGCCGCTCGCCGAGCGCCGCCGCGACCGCCGTGGTGAGCTCCGGGTCGTCGGCCGCGCCCAGCGCGAGCGGGCCGGGCACGAACGAGCCGGTGTTCACGTCGAGGCGGGTGACGTCGCCGCCCTCCTCGTCGATGCCGACCACCACGTCGTCGCGTTCGGCCCGCAGCGCCGTGGTCAACGCCGCCACCTGCTCGTCGTCGACCACGTTGCGCCCGAACAGGATCACACCGCCGAGGCCCTCGCCCAGGCGCCGCCGCAACCATTCCGGCGCCGTCGTGCCCGCGAAACCGGGCAGGAGCACCGCTTCCGCCCAATCCCGAGGATCAGTCATCGCTCACCCCTTCACCGCGCCGGCGGTCAGGCCGGACACCAGCTTGCGTTGCACGATCAGGAAGAAGATCAGCGCCGGCACCGCGTACACCGCCGACGCCGCCATGATCGCACCCCAGTCGACCGAGAACGCGGTCCTGAACGACGAGAGCCACACCGGCAGCGTCTGCTTGTTCGGGTCGTGGATGAACACCAGCGCGAACAGGAACTCGTTCCACGCGGTGATGAAGCTGAACACCGACGTGGTCACCAGCCCGGGCCCGAGCAGCGGCAGCGTCACGCGGCGGAACGCGCCCGCGCGGCTGCAGCCGTCGATCATCGCCGACTCTTCGAGGTCGTACGGAATGCCGTTGATGAAGCCGTAGAGCATCCAGACGGTGAAGGGCAGCGACGTCGCGAAGTACACCAGCAGCAGCGAAGGCAACGTGTCGAGCAGCCCGATGTCACGCATCAGCAGGTACATCGGGATGAACAGCGCCGAGAGCGGTGCCAGCTGCGCGACGAGGATCAGCAACAGGAACCCCTTGCGCCCGCGAAAGCGGAACCGCGCGAGCGGGATCGCCGCCAGCACGCCGACCACCAGGGCCGCGATCACGGCGCCGAGGGTGACGATGAGGCTGTTGCTCAGGTACGTCACGAACCCGGGCTTGGTGAGCGCGGAGACGAAGTTCTGCAGCGTCGCAGACGAGGGGAACAGGTCGTACTTCGGCGAGAGCACCTCGCCCGGGGTCTTCAGCGACGTGGTGAACATCCAGTACGTCGGGAAGAAGAACGCCAGCGCGATGAGCACGCCGACCACCGACAGTGTGATCCGCTGGGTCAGCGACTTCTTCACGCGAGCTCACCGTCCTTCGAGCGCACCAGCAACTGCACGTAGCGCGCGGTGACCAGCAGCAGGATCACCAGCATGATCGTGGCGATGGCCGCGGCCGAGCCGAAATGGCTGCCCGCGATGCCCTTGAGGTACTGCAGGATCGCGAGCGTCGTGCTCGCGCCGTCGGGCCCGCCCTGGCGGATGGCCCAGATCTGACCGAACATGTTGAAGTCCCACAGCACCGACAGGAACGTGACCATCGTCAGGATCGGGCGGATCGCGGGCCAGCTGACCGCGCGGAACGTCTGCCACGGCCCGGCGCCGTCGATGCCGGCGGCTTCGTACTGCTCGCGCGGCACGCCGATCAGGCCCGCGTAGAGCGTGAATGCCACGAACGGCGCGGCCTGCCACAGCACCAGCAGCCCGACGACGGTCATCGTGCTCACCCCGGTGGAGAACCACGAGTAGCCGATGAACGAGTGGAACCCCAGGCGGTCCAGCGTCTTGTTCAGGATCCCGTACTGCTGGTCGAAGATCCACTGGAATACCGTGGTCGTCGCGATCACCGGCACGGCCCAGGCGAGCACGAGCGAGATCTGCAGGAGGATCCGGACTACCGGGTTGAGGTGGCGCATGAGCACCGCGATGACCAGCGCGACCAGCAGCGTGGCGGCCACCAGCAGGGCGGTGAACACGACGGTCCGGACGGCGACCGCCCAGAAGTCCGGGTCGGTCAGCTCCTCGGTGTAGTTGTCGAACCCGACCCATACGGCCTTGCCGGTCACCAGCTCGTGCAGGTCGAGCTTGCGCAGGCTGATGCCGAGCATCTGGATCGTCGGCCAGCCGAGCAGCACCAGCACGGCGACGAGGGCGGGCAGGAGCAGCAGGTAGGGCGTGGCCCGCTCGCCGAACCCACCCCGGCGCCGCGGTTTCGCGGGAGTGACGCGCGCCGATGCCGGCGGGGTGGCCCCCGCCGGCATCGGCACGTCTTTGGTGGCGGTCATCCGCCGATGATCTTGTCGAGGGCGGCGTTGGCGTCAGCCGTGGCCTGGTCGATCGACTTCTTCCCGGTCAGGTACGCCGTCAGCATGTCCTTCAGCGGATTCTGGCCCGACTCGACCTCGCCCCACTTCGGGCTGGTGGGCACCGCGCGGCCGTTCTTCGAGGCCTTCGCCATCACGCCGCCGAGCGGGTCCTTGTCCAGCGCGCTGGTGTCGGTCGAGGTGCCCGGCACGTAGCCGGCGGCGGCCATCTGGCTCATGTACTTGGTGCTGGTGAGCAGCTTCAGGTACTCCTTGGCGAGGTCCGCGTGCTTGCTGTTGAGCGGGATCACCAGGTTCGAGCCGCCGAGGAACACCGGGGCCGTCTGGCCGGCGGTCTTGCTCGGGATCGGGAACGCGCCGGTCTTGTCGGTGATGCTCGGGTCGGTCTTCGCGGCCGTGGCGACCTCGCCCGGCGTGCCGATGAACATCGCGACCTTGCCGCCGCCGTAGATGCCGGCCTGCTGCGGCGTGGCCTCGTCATTGTCCTTCGGCGCGGTGGTGCCGGAGGCGTCCACGAGCTGCTTGTAGAACTCGAGACCCGCCTTCGCGCCGGCCGAGTCGAGCGTCGACTTGAAGCCCTTGCCGTCGGCCTGGGCGACGTCGCCGCCGTTGTCCCAGATGAACGACAGCAGGGTGTACCAGTACTGACCCGGCAGGTAGAGGGGCTGGAAGTCCTTGTCGCTGCCGAACTTCGCCTTCAGCTTGGCGATGTCGTCGAGCCACTCCGCGTTCGAGGTCGGCGGTGCGGTGATACCGGCTTGGGCGAACATGTCCTTGCGGTAGAGGACCTCGCGGTTGGCGGCGTAGAACGGCACGCCGTAGGTCTTGCCCTCGAATTCGCCCGAGGCCTTGAGCCCGGTCAGCCACTGCGCGCCGTTGAAGCTGTTGACGTCGGCGGAGAGGTCGGTGAGCACCTCGTCGGAGGCGAACGCCGGGGTCTGGGTGTTGCCGACCTCGATCACGTCGGGCGGGGTGTCACTCGCGAGCGCGGTGGTCAGCTTCTGCTGGATGCCGTTCCACGGCTGGATCTGGTAGTTGACCTTGACCCCGGCGTGGGCCGCCTCGAACTCCTTGTTGAGGGCGCCCGTGAGGCTGTCCGGCGCGGAGCCGTCCATCAGCCAGACCGTGAGCGTGCCACCGTCCGAACCACCCGAGCCGGACGCGGTGTCACCGCCGCCCGAACCGGCACACCCGGCTGTCGCGAGGGTGAGGGCGGCGGCACCCGCCGCCAGTTTGAGCCAGCGCTTCACTTGTCTGTCCTTTCGGTGTCCGGCCCCCAGGCCGGTCGAGTGACAAATGGTGTAGACCAATGTTGAGAGAGTGGTCCGGACCACAGCTGGTGTCAAGCCGGTTGCCAAGACGTTGTAAACGCGACGGGGAGTCTGACGCTGCGTGTCAGGCCGGTTACTGGCGCGCGGCGCAAAAGTGCAGGTGGCGCACCGGAAAACCTTTACCGGGCAGGGTTTGTCTCGCCGTGGCGGTTGTTCGTGAAGACCTCGCCGGGGCGAGGGACGCGGACAGAAACTGTCCGCGAGACGGGGCGCGACCCGGTCCAGTGGTACGGGCTGGTCCGCATGGAGGGTGGACGGCGCGAAATCGGTGAGGTTCGGACAACCTCGAGTGTGGACATCGCCCACGCGAGCGTACGGAAGCCCGCGATCGAGATCCGGCTGGGCGCGTCCCGTTGTCCGGGACACCGCGAAAACGAGTGCTGCTCAAGGGGTTGACACACGAAAGGGCCCCGCCCGGCGAGTGCCGGGCGGGGCCGTGGTGCGCTCCCCGAGCGGATCAGGGTCGACCGTTCGGCCGTTGACCGAGCGGTGCTGGATCGTGCGGTGCCGGATCGTCGAGTACCGGACCGGTCAGTGGTTGACCTTGAACCACGGCTGCGACCAGCCGAGGTAGGTCTGGCCCCACGAGCTCTTGATCTCCGAGATCGTGGTCTGGGTGTAGCTGCCCGCGCCGTGGATGTCGTTCGACAGGAACTGGCCGCCGCCGATCGAGATCATGGTGTGGCCCGCGCCGCCGTTGGAGAAGAAGGCGAGCCCGCCGGCCGGCACGTTCTGGTCGCCGGCGTGCTTGTACTGCGCGGGGATCTGGGTCCAGTGCACGTACGCGGTCTCGGAACCGCTGGCGGAGAACCCGTAGTTCTGGGCGTTGATGCGGTCGCACCAGCCGTCGTAGGAGGCGACGTTGTTGGTGTGCACGCGGGTCTTGGCGTAGGCCACGGCCTGCGCGCAGGTCTTCGCGTCACCGAGCCCGGTGGTGGAGCAGGTGCTCTGCGGCGGCGTCGGGACGCCGGTGCAGTCCGGGGCGATGCGGCCGTCGGAACCGGTGTAGACGTAGGTGTCGGTGATGTAGCCGCCCTTGGCGGCGACATGGTCCCAGATGTTGCTGGTGCCGTACTTGCCGGTCACGGTGTCGCCGGTGGTCTGGCAGTCGATGACCACGGCGGTGCCGTCGGCGATGGTGCCGACGGAGCTCGCGCCGGTGCCGGGCGCCGAACGCACGGTGAGCGGCGCGCCGGAGTCGGTGTGCACGGTGCCGTTGGCGTCGGCGGCCAGTGCCGGCGCGATGCCCGACAGCGTCAGCGCCGCGGCGAACGCGACCAGGCCCAGTGTGCGTTTCGCGATTCTCATCCTCGGTCCTCCTGATCCCCGGTGGGTGTGGGAACCAGGTTCGCCCGAGCCGATACACGCGCCGTACAAATGCGTTCGCGACGGCCGTGAACCCCGGACAATCCGGGCGCGCGGTCAGCCCTTGCGGGGGTGGCCCGACTTGCGCCGCGGCACGTAGTCGCGGCTGTCGCCCTGGATCAGCCGCGAGCGCAACGTGGTGAGCAGCTCCGAGGTCTGGTTGGCGTGGTCCTCGTCGCGCGAGGCCAGCCCGAGCAGCAGCGCGTCCGCCAGCACCTCGGCGCTGAGCATCTCGCCGGTGAAGTTGCTGGGGGAGTGCGTGGCCTGCAGAGCCACGGCCACGCGGTCGCCGAAGACGGGTGCGAGCGAGTCGGTGATCAGCAGCGTGTGGGCGCCGACCTCACGCGTGCGGTCGAGGAGCACCTCGATGTCGCCGAGCAGCCGGCTCGGCAGGAACAGCACCACGACGTCGCCCTCGCCGAGGCCGAGCAGGTCGTCGGCGAGGCGGAAGCCGGTGGCGCCGCTGGCACGGGCGCGGCGGCCCATCCGGCCCAGGCGCAGCGCGACGTACCCGGCGAGGAAACTCGACGGGCCGATGCCGAAGGCCAGCACCTCGCGCGCGCCGGCCAGCAGGTCCACGGCCTTCTCGAAGTCCTCCTCCGAAATGAGGCGCCAGGTCTCGGCCAGCCGCTCCGTCGCCTCGGTGAACACGCGCGCGAGCACGGTCGTGGGCTCGCCGGTGGGCTCGCCGATCTGGCGGTGGCGCAGCTCGATCGACGGGCTGGTCTCGGTGACCACCTGCCGGGCGAGGTGCTGGCGCATGTCGGCCAGGCCGCTGTAGCCGAGCGTCTTGGCGGTGCGGACCACGGTGGCGTCGCTCGTGCCCGTGGCCGAGCCGATCTGCTCGGCGGTGGCGAAGATCGCCTCGCGTGCGTGGTGGCGCAGGTACTCGGCGACGGCGCGCTCGGCCCGCGACATCCCGGCGAGGCGGCCGGTGATCCGCTCGGTGAGCGAATCGCCGCCGTCGGCGGGGGTGGCGTCGTCGGGCATCGGATCACTCTCCTGTCGGCTCGCCTGCATCGTAGTGGTCCGCGGTGCCGTCGTGTGCGGGACCACAGTGGACGGTGTGGCGCGCGCCTGTGATCCGCGGCGCGGGTTGCCCTCCGGGAACGCGGTGGCCAGGGTTCAAGTTAGTCAGTTTTAGTGACTAATTCGACCCGAGGAGCTGACGATGTCGGTGATCGAGCTGACGACCTTCACGGTCCGTTCCGACCGGACGCGGGCGATGCTGGACGCCCGCCCCGGCATGGTGGAGGCCTTCCGCCGGGACCGGCGCGGGTTCGTGTCGGCACGCCTGGTGCGGGTGTCGGAGGACACCTGGCTGGACTTCGTCGAGTGGACCGACGACACGGCCTGGGACGCCTCGCGCGCGAAGGGTGCGAACCAGCCGGAGATCGCCGCGTTCTTCGCGACGCTCGATACTTTGGTGCGCTCCGAACGGGGCGTGCGCTATGACGACCCGGCGGGCGCGAGGGTCCGGACCATTGCCTATGGGCCTTCGCCGTCGCAGGTGGGGGAGCTGTACCTGCCCGAGGGAGCCGGGCCGTTCCCGGTGGTGGTGCTCGCCCACGGCGGGTTCTGGACGGCGCTGTACGACCGCCGCCAGATGACCCGTCTCGCCGACGACCTCCTCGCACGCGGATACGCGGTGTGGAACGTCGAGTACCGCCGCCTGGGCGAACCGGGCGGCGGCTGGCCGGGCACGTTCACCGACTTCGCCGCGGCGGTGGACGCCGTCGCCACCCTCGACCCCGCGCTCGACGTCTCGCGTGTCGTCCTCGTCGGCCATTCCGCCGGCGGCCAGCTCTCCGCCTGGGCCGCCGGGCGCTCGGCCCTGCCCGCCGGCGCACCGGGCGCAGACCCGAAGGTCACGGCCGGCGCTGTCGTGTCGCTCGCCGGCGTCCTGGACCTGCGCGGGGCGGCCCACGCCCGCCTCGGCCGCGAACTGGCCGACCCTGATCTGCCGGCCCCGGCCGGCGCCCCCGTCGAAGCGGATCCCGCGTACGTGCCGGCCGTCGCCGCACTCGCCGGCGACGGCCTGGTCCCGGCCCTCCTCGGCGGCACCCCGGCCACCGTCCCGGACCGCTACGCCCTCGCCACCCCGGCCGACACGGGCGTCCCCCTGCTGGTCGTGCACGGCGACGCGGACGAGATCATCCCTGCGGCCCAGGCGCGCAGCCCGTACGCCCAGGAGACGGTAAACGTCACGGGCGGCGGCCACTTCGAGGTGATCGACCCGGCGAACCCGTCGTGGGCGCGCGTGGTGGCGTGGCTGGAGGCGAAACTGGCCGGCTGATCGGCGGGGGAGCTCGGCCGGGTGACCGGGGCCGGTCGCTACGCTGCCGGGCATGACCACCACTCGTCCGGCCTTGCGGGGGTTGCCCGGGTTCGTGCTCGTCATGCGGTTCTGCACGGAGCTGGCCCTGCTGGCGGGCCTGGCGGTCGCCGGGGCGCGGCTGGGTGGGGGTGTGCTGCTGGACGTCGTCGGCGGGGTGCTGTGGCCGGTGCTGGCCGGGGCGATCTGGGCGCTCGTCGTGGCCCCCAAGGCACCACGGCGGGCACCGGAGCCGACGCGGTTCATCCTGGAGTTCGCGTTGTTCGCGGCGGCGGCCGTGGCGCTGGCGGCGTCCGGCCTGCTGATCACCGGGATCGTGCTCGCTGTGGTCGGCGTGGCGACGGCGGTCGCGGTGCGGGTCTTCGCCAAGGACTCCTAGCCGGAAGCCCGGGTCGTGCTGCCTCAGTCGAGCCGGTCCAGGACGTCCAGATCGGCGCGGGTCAGCGAGTTCGTGGTGATTGCCAGCTCCGTCAGCAGGTTGTGGTTGAGCGAGTTCCCGATCGGCTCCGGCACCTCCGTGCGCTTGAGGCCGCGCACGCCCTGACCCGAGAGCCGCTCGCGCACGGCCGCGATCACGCGGTCGACCTTCCGCACGTCCCACTCGCCGTCCGGCTCCAGCGCGCCCATGATCTCGGCGACGTGGCCGCGGCTCATGGGCTGCGGCTGGACCTCCCGCCGAAGGTACTGCTGGCCGAGCACCGTGAGCACGAGCCGCTGGGCGGCGGTGAGGTCCCACTGCCGGCCGGGCAGCGTCGGGCCGGTGACGGGCATCGGCCGGTTGTGGTCGGGCGCGTTCACGCGGACCTCGAGCGGGTGCTTGCGCCCGCCCGAGCCGACCACGAGCAGCGTGGTGAAGCCCGCGGGCAGCGGCTCGGGCTCGTCGTCGGAGTGCAGCAGCCGCGTGGGAGAGAACTCGATCGGCGTGTGGCCGGAGTTGCTCAGCAGCCACCAGCCCCGCCGGTACGTCAGCGCGCCGTGCTCCCGGCTCACGCGCGGGTCGTCCTCGCCCACCTTGACACCGTCCGGCCCGGGCCGGCGCCCGAACGGCAGCCGGGCGTACTCGGCGGGCAGCACGACGGCCGTGCCCGCCAGGCCGCGGACCACGACGGCGCCTGGTGTCTCGGATGCGGGGTCGTCAGCGGGGAACGAGGTCACCTCGGGTCCTCTCGAATCGGGGACCGGTCCCGTGGCAGGCCGGTACGGTGCGCGCATGGATCTTCGCACCACTGCCCGGGTGGCCGCCGGCCCCGTGGCCGCCGCGGCTCTGCTCGCCGCTCTCTCCGCGTGCGGGAGCGACCCCGCCCCCGTGGCACCGGCGCCGTCGGCGTCCGCGCCCACCTCTTCCTCTTCGGTCGCTCCGCCCTCGACATCGGTGCCCGACCGCGAGCCGCACACCCTCGTGCTCAACGCGACGGGCGAGGGCAAGCTGACGCAGATCAAGTACACGCTCGACGGCGAGACGAAGCAGACCGGCGCGGTGACCCTGCCGTGGCGCCAGTCGCTCACCGTGCCGGCCGACGGCAAACCGCACCAGTGGACGCTCGAGATCTCCTACGCGGGCGGCACCAAGGGCACCGTCGACATGTTCTCGATCGTCGACGGCAAGGAGAGCATCCACACGGGTGCGGGCAGCGCGGGTTCGCCCGGTTCGCACATCAGTGGCAGCGCGTCCGTCGGCGGGACCGTGCAGGGCTGAGGACCCGCGCTCACACCGGTCCGGCGTCGTGGGTCCACCAGTCGATCAGCGCGAACGGATCGTTGCCGCGGTGGGCGATCGTCTCGATGGTCGTCGCGTCGTCCGTCCACTTGAGCACGCGCTCGCCGCCGGGGTCCTCGGTCGCGCAGGAGAGCCGGCCCGTGCGCCCGCCGCGGGAGTACGGCCGGTCGCCCGAGAAGTCCTTCGGCAGGCTCGTGCACGCGGCGTCGCTGTCGCCGGTGCTGTTGAACACCTGCCGCATCGTCGCGGCGTCGGGCAGCTGGTAGTAGACCACCAGCCCGGCGCCGCTCGTCCGTCCACACGCGACAGCGGCGACCGCGGTCACCGCACCGAGGTCCTGCCACTTCTGATCCGCGGACGGGCGCACGCAGTTGAGCCGCGACTGCTGCGGCACGTGCTGCAGCAGCGCGCGCTCGGCGTCGGTCGGGAACGCCGGCGTGGCGTGGGAGTTCACCTCGCTCACGATCCGGCTCAGCGGCGCGAGGTGCCACTGCGCCCACCACCCGCCGACGGCGTCGGGCGAGGAACCCGTGACGTGGCCGATCATCGAGAACGCCTCGAGGCTCCAGTCCATCGCGACCGTGCCCTCGGGACCCGGGTGGCACAGCACCTGTCCGAGGTCCACGCTGAGCCAGTCGAACCGCGTCGTGCCGAGGAAAGCGCCGCCCGGGCACCCGCTCCCGCTGGGCGCCTTGGCCGCGCCGACGAGACCGGTGAACGCCGAGCGCAGCGCCGCTACGCCGGCGAACCGGAAGTACGAAACCTGACGCGCGCCCGTGCCCTGCGGTGTGCAGGTGATCCCCGCGACGGCACCGGCATACGCGTCGAGGTCCGCGGGTGCCGCGCGCCGGCACGCGGAGCCGGCCGCGACGTGGAGCACGGCCTTTTCGTCCGCGGTGGGGAACGCGGCCGGCGCCCAGCCCGTCCAGCCGGCCCACGCCTTGCGCAGCGCGGCGTCGTCGGGTGCTTCGGCCCGCGTGACGGTGCGGGCCTTCTCGTCGGTCCAGACCACAGTGGCCGTGCCGTCGCGGTCCTGGCACAGCACGCGGCCGCGCGCGGGTCCGGTCGCGGGGTACCGGTGCTCGCCGCCCGTCGCGGTGGCGCAGTCGCCTTGGTTCGCGTCGACGCCCGCACGCGTGACGGCCTCGGCGTACGCGGCGGTCACCTGCTGCGGGGTGGCGTAGACCGCCGTGGTCGCCGCCTGCCCGGACGCGTCGTGGCACGTCACCGTGGCGGTCGCGCCCGCCGCGGGCTGGTTCGCCGCGGCGCAGCCGTCGCGCAGAGCGGTGGGTACGCGGGCCAGCGTCGAGTCCGCGGTGCCCGGCGAACCGCCGGTGGTGAACCACAGTACGAGCGCCGCCACCACCACGAGCGCGGCGGCCGGGATGCCCACCACCTGCCATCGGCGCTTGCGGCGCCCGGCCCGTTCGGCCGCCTCGGTGGTGGCCACGAGGTCGTCGACGAGTTCCGCGCACGTGCGGTGCCGCTTGGCCGGATCGCGGTCGAGGGCCCGGCGCAGCGCGGCGACGCCGGGGTGCGCGAAGTCGGCGTGGTGGTGCGGGGGACTGCCGGAGAGGCATTCGTAGAGCACGCACGCCAGCGCGTACACGTCGGCAGCCGCTCCGACCGGCCGGCCCTCGCGTTGCTCCGGGGCTGCGTAGTTCATCGTGCCGAGGAACCCGCCGGTCGCGGTGAGCCGCGTCAGGTCGAGGTTGCGTGCGATACCGAAATCGCACAGGTACACGCCACCGGTCGCGTCTTCGAGCAGGATGTTGCCCGGCTTCACGTCGCGGTGCACCAGGTTGCGGGCGTGCGCGGCGTCCAGCGCCGCGCCGACCCCGCGCCCGATCGCCACCGTCTGCTCGAACGACAGCGCGCCGCGGCGGTGGATCAGCCGCGCGAGGTTCGTGCCGAGCACGAACTGCATCGCGAGGTACCCGAGGTGCCCGTCGGCGGAGAACCCGGCGTCGTAGGACGCGACGATGTGCGGGTGGTCCAGGGCCAGCGCGATGCTCGTCTCACGCTCGAAGCGCCGGCGGAACCCCGGCTCCGCCATGAACTCCGGCCCGACGACCTTGAGCGCGACCGGCCGCTGCGCCACGAGGTCGTAGGCCTCGAAGACCTCGCTCATGTTCGTTTTGGCGAGCTGGCGCAGCAGCCGGTAACGGGGCAGCCGGCCGGTGATGTCCGGCCGGTCGAGCGTCGGTGCTTCCGTCTCGTCCACTTCTTCGTCCCCCGAGGTGCGCCGACGGAGCTTAACCGGTGGCGCGCGAGTGCCGCTCGGCCTGGCAGGTCGCGGCCGCGCGCCAGGGTTGCGCGCCGCGCGGCGGTGGATGAAACTCCGGACCATGCCGAGCCCGTTCAGCGCCGAAACCGGCGAAGCGATCCAGCACGCGCGTCAGCACTCCGTCGGTGACCTGCTGCGGCGCACGGCCGCGCGGTACCCGGGCAAGCTCGCCGTTGTCGACGGCGAGCGGCGGCTGAGCTTCGCGGAGTTCGACGCGGCCGTGAACCGCTGCGCCCACCGCCTCGCCGAGCGCGGTCTCGTCAAAGGCGACCGGCTTGCGCTGTTGAGCCACAACTGCCTGCAGTACGTCGTGCTGGCGTTCGCGACAGCCCGGCTCGGCGTGGTGCTCGTGCCCGTCAACTTCATGCTCGGCGCCGACGAGATCGCCTACATCCTCGGCCACGCCGGGGTGTCCGGGCTGATCACGGAAGACGCGCTGCTGGCCACCGGCGCCGCGGCGCTGGAGCGCGCCGGCCTTGGCGACGGGGTGCGTGGCCGGATCGGCGGCACTGCCGAGGACTGGGAGGACTGGGAGGATGCGGACGCCTGGATCGACGGCCCGGGCGACGAGACCGACCCCGGCGTGGCCGTCACCGACGACGACCCGCTGCGGCTGATGTACACCTCCGGGACCGAGTCGCGGCCGAAGGGCGTGCTGCTCTCGAGCCGTTCGCTGATCGCGCAGTACGTGTCGTGCGTGATCGACGGCGGCATGAGCGCGGACGACGTCGAGGTCCACTCCCTGCCGCTCTACCACTGCGCGCAGCTCGACTGCTTCTTCTCCGTGGACGTCTATCTCGGCGCCACCAGCGTGATCCTGCCCGGCCCGGACCCGGCCGCGCTGCTGGCGGCCGTCGAGCGCGAGCGCGCCACGAAGCTGTTCGCGCCGCCGACGGTGTGGATCTCGCTGCTGCGCCACCCGGCGTTCGACACCACCGATCTGTCCAGCCTGCGCAAGGGTTACTACGGCGCTTCGGCGATGCCGGTCGAGGTTCTGCGCGAGCTGGCCCGGCGGCTGCCCGACGTCGAGTTCTGGAACTTCTACGGCCAGACCGAGATGGCGCCGCTGGCCACGATCCTGCGCCCGCACGAGCAGCTGCCGAAGGCCGGTTCGGCGGGCCGGGCTTCGCTCAACGTCGAGACACGCATCGTCGACGAGGACGGCCGCGCGCTGCCGCCGGGGGAGATCGGCGAGATCGTGCACCGCAGCCCGCACGCGACGCTCGGCTACTACGAGGACGAGGAGAAGACGGCCGCCGCGTTCGCCGGCGGCTGGTTCCACTCCGGCGACCTCGGCGTGCTCGACGACGAGGGCTACCTGTCCGTGGTGGACCGCAAGAAGGACATGATCAAGACCGGCGGTGAGAACGTCGCGAGCCGCGAGGTGGAGGAAGCCCTCTACCGCCTGGACGGCGTCGCCGAGGTCGCCGTGTTCGGCGTCGCGCACCCGCGCTGGATCGAGGCGGTGACGGCGGCCGTCGTCCCGCGCGAGGGCGTGGAGCTGACCGCCGAGGCCGTGCTCGCCCACGCGCGCGAGCACCTGGCCGGCTACAAGTGCCCGAAATACGTGGTCTTCACCGACGCGTTGCCGAAGAACCCGAGCGGGAAGATCGTGAAGCGCACCCTGCGCGACACCCACGCGGACCTCGCCTCGGGGGAGCAAGGCACTCAGTTGTCGGGTACTCAGTCGCCTGGTGCTGTCAGGTAGCGCTGGGCGACGGCCTTGTTGTAGCGGCTCAGCAGCGAGCCGAACGAGCGCAGATCCTCTTCGCTCCAGTCCCCGAGCAGCTCCGCGGACGCGTTGCGGCGGCGCGACTGCGTCACGCGCATGCGGTGACGGCCCTCCTCGGTCGGCGTGAGGATGCTGCGCCGGCGGTCGGCCGCCGACGGGCTGCGCTCGACGAGCCCTTTGCCGAGCAGCACCGAACCTTGCCTGCCGACGGTGGACGGGTCTAGACCGAGTGCCCCGGCGAGCGTTCCGACGTCCGCCGAGCCCAGTTCGTCCAAAGTGCGCAGCAGCAGGTACTCCGCTTGGTCCAGTTCGGCGTAGGCGTCGGTGCGCCGACGCAGCAGTTCGAAGTTGCGCACGAGCACCGCCGTGGCCAGTTCGAGCACGTCGAGTGTGTCGCCGGTCTCGGCGAGCCGATCCGCGAGCTTCGAGGCTGCGAAAGTCGGTTCGATCACTCGGACTCCAAACCCCTGTATGACACCGGTATTTATCGGTATCATACCGGTGATCACTCCGAACGCACGGGAAGGCGGGTTTTGTGCTGCCCACGGCCAGGGAGTTCCGGGACAGGGTCGTCGCTTCGGATCCGGGTCTCAACCGGTTGAGATCGGCCGGTTCCGCGACGATCGGCATGGCCAGTGCCCTGGGAGTCGAGTACCTCGTGGCGAAGCTCACGGGTGCCGACGCGATGGGCACGCTCACCTCGATGCTGCTCGGCGCGGTCGTCGGGATGATGGGCTCGATGGCGCTGGGCGACGGCGGAGCGTGGGTCAAGACCCGCACGGCGGCGTTTTTCCCGGTCGCGCTCGGCACGGGCATGACGCTTGGCGTGCTCGTCGGTGACAACGGCACCCTGATGCTCGTCGTGTTCGTGCTCGTGATGTTCACGTCGGTGTACGTCCGCAAGTTCGGCGGGCCCTTCTTCTTCTACGGCTTCATGGGCTGGATGGGCTACTTCTTCGCGGCGTTCCTTCACGCGACGTTCGCGACGCTCCCGGGCCTGCTGCTCGCGGTGGTCGTGGCGACGGTGTGGCTGCTGCTGCTCTTCCTGACCGTCTTCCGCACCAACACGACGAAAACGCTGCGCCGCGTGTTGCGCGCGTTCGACGCGCGTGGCCGGGCGGTGGCGCGCGCGTGCGCCGACCTGCTCGCCAACCGCGAGCCCAAGGAGGAGGCGCGGTTGCGCCGCCGCCTGCAACGGCGGCAGGCGCGCCTCGCCGACACAGCGCTGATGGTCGAGGGCTGGTCGGCTCAGCCGGGCGCGGTGCCGCGCGGGCGTTCGGCGGCTTCGCTGCGACGTCAGATGGTCGACGCGCACCACTTGCTCGACGAGCTCGCCACGGCCGCCGACTCGTTGGTGCGCAGCGGTTCGGGCCTTACCGTGCTCGCCGCCGAGGTGGCCGACCGCCTGGCCCGCCGCGACGACCGCGGCGCGAGCGAGGTCGCCTACCGGCTCGCGGGCCACGCCGAGGGCGCCGGCGGTGCCGCGGGCGGTTGGTGGCCCGCACGGCACTTCGCGGCGGCAGCCCTGGAGGTCGTGGCGGTGTTCGACGCCGCGCCGAAGCCCGAGGAGATCGAGGCCGAACCGGAGGACGACTTCGCGCCGGCCGTCGGGCTCGCGTTCGGCAACCTGCCCGGCTCGCCCGCCGCGGCGGGCGACGTGCCGGCTCGGCAGTCGAAGTGGAACCCCTTGGCACGGTTGGACTTCATCACGCGGCAGGCGGTGCAGAGCGCGGTCGCGGGCGGGCTCGCGATCCTCATCGGCAAGGAACTGTCCGACGCGCGGTACTACTGGGCGGTGCTGGCGGCGTTCTTCATGTTCACCGGCACGGCCACGCGCACCGAGACGTTCATCAAGGGCTTCAACCGTGTGCTCGGCACGCTGGTGGGGTTGCTCGCGTCGGTCGGGTTCGCGGAGCTGACCGCGGGCAACACCGCCGCCGTGCTGGTGACGATCTGCGGCGCGATGTTCTTCGGGTTCTACCTGATCCAGATCTCGTACGCGTACATGATCTTCTTCGTCACGATCATGGTCGGGCAGCTCTACAGCGTGCTCAACGAGTTCTCCGCGGGGCTGCTCGTACTGAGACTCGAGGAGACCGCGGCCGGCGCTGTGGCGGGGCTGGTCGTCGCGGTGCTGGTGATCCCACTGTCCACCCGGGACACCGTGCGCAACGCACGGAACAACCTGCTGACGGCCCTGGGCGACATCCTCAAGGCCGCGGCCGAGCGGCTGGAGCACGGCAAGGCCGTGGACCCGCAGCCCGATTTCGACGCCCTCGCGCGCGCCTTGGACCACCGCCGCTACCAGCTCGCGCTCGTCGCGCGGCCGCTGACCCGGCCCATCCTGGGCGGCACGGACTCGCCGAAGCTGCGGCACCGGCTCGCGCTCTACGCGGCGCTGGCCACGCACGGCCGCGCGCTCAGCGTCGCCGTCCGCTGGCCGGAAGGCGCGTACAGCGCACACCCGGAAGGCCCGGTCGCGGCGTGCACCGCGCTGGCGGCGGCCGTCGAGGAACTGGCCGCGACGCCGGTGGGCGAGCCTGCCACGGCGGTGCGCGGTCCGCTGGCGAGCGCCGACGTGGCGTTGTTCGCGTACACGCCGGCGGCTCCGGGGGACCGGGCGAAGGATCCAGTGCTGCTGGCGTTGAGCCACCTGTACCTGGTGCTGCGCGATCTGACGGCCACCGGCCCGATGGAGCTGCGTCCGTCTCCGGCACTCGCGTCGCCGGGGCCGCGGCTCTACCGGCAGATCCGGGCCGGGTTGCCGCCGGTGCCGGCCCCCGTATCGGCCCCCGTGCCGACCCGGGAAAACTGACATCCGCGCACGAACCGTGCCCTTCGCGACCTTCCTCTGAGACCGCTGGCGCCCTTCGGGCGGCGGAGGCGCTATCACTCTCCTACTGGGGATTTCCGGGAGGAGGGCTCCGATGGCCGCGGAAACGAGGCAGACCGTCCAGCTGTGCCGGTGCGTGTGTTCGGTACTGGGACACCACCATTCGGTGTGCGACGAGCTCGCCGTGCCGGGTGCCACGGTCGCGCTGGTGTCCGGCACCGACGTGCGGGCCGTGCCCGCGTGCCTCGGCTGCCACACCGCCGTGAACCGCCGACTGGCGCGCCGCTGAGGCTTCGCGGGGGACTACGCTTTCCGGGTGGCGCGACGGAAGAACCCTGCGGTGGACCTGCCCGAGCACCCGAGGCTGACGCTGCCGCCGCGCACCATCCTGCGCGACAGCGTGTACGAGGCACTCAAGGCGATGCTCATGGATCTCGACGTCGCTCCCGGCAGCCGCCTGTCGATCGACGGCATCGCCCGCCGCCTCGACGTCTCGCCGACCCCCGTGCGCGAGGCCCTCACCAAACTCGAGTCCGACGGCCTCGTCGCGACCCGGCCCAACGCCGGCTACGTCGTCGCGCCCGTCCTCGACGAGACCGAGCTGGACCACCTCTTCGACGTTCGTGTCCTCCTGGAGCCCGAGGCCGCCCGCCTCGCAGCGGGCGCCGCCTCGAAGGCCGAGGTGTCTTCCCTGCGCTCCGCCTGCGCGGCCATGTCCGCCCACCCCGCCGGCGAGGACTACCACGCCTATCGCGACTTCGCCGTCCTCGACGCGCGCCTCCACCGCGTCATCGCGGAGGCCTCGGGCAACCCTCTCATCGCCGACGCCCTCGCCCGCCTCCACACCCACACCCACGGCTACCGCCTGTACTTCCGAGTGGGCATCGCCGCCGAGACGACGCGCGAACACGCTGCCATCGTCGAGGCGATCGCCTTGCACGACGGCCCCTCCGCGGCGGCCGCGATGCGGACGCACCTGGACCGTTCGCGGGTCCGGCTGCACAGCGCCTACGACGGCGGGCCCGGCCGGTCCGAAGAGGACTGATCGGGGTTGTGCACGGGCACTGATTCGCTTCGCACGACGGCCGCGCGGCCCAGGCCACCGCCACGAGCACCGGCCGCTCGCGCTCGGCGGGGCGGCGGTTGCTCAAGCAGCGCGGCCGGGTCTGACCGCGCCGGCCGGGTCGCCGGCCGGCTGGCGTTCGCCTGAAGCGAGGTCGCCGCGACCCAGTCGTGGTGCTCAGCCGTCTCGACCGTTCGCGCCCGGCGGCGCGACCGGTCCTCAGGCGACGGGCGCGAGATTGCTCATGGCGCGCTTCGCGTCGGGCCCGGCAGGGGGAGCCGCCTGACCGCACCGGATTTCGGTAGCCGGCGACCGGTCGTGCGCTGCTAGGTTCGTGGGAGTCGCCCGGGCCCGCATTGGTTCGGGCCTTACCTTCCCCCGGCGACGAGGGCCTCGGGTCGCGTGGCGATCGTGGTTCGCCCCGTCGGGTGGCGTGAAGGAATGTCGATGTCGGGCGCCGGTCGTTATCGGTCGCTGTTGTGCACGCGGGGTGCGGCTGCGTTCTTCGTGGCAGCCGCGGTGGGGCGCGTGGGGATTGCCATGACGGGGCTCGGCCTGGTGCGGCTGGTGCATGCGCGCACCGGGTCGTACGGCACGGCCGGGCTCGCCGGGGGCGGGTTCGCTCTTGCCGAGGCGTTGTGGGGGCCGCAGGTCGCCCGGCTCGTCGACGCGCTCGGGCAGACGCGCGTGCTGCCGTGCTGTCTCGTCGTGCACGGCGGCGCGATCGCCGTGGTGCTGGGGTCCTCCAGCGTGGCGGCGGAGGTCGTAGCCGCGAGTTGTGCCGGTGCGGTCGTGCCGCAGCTCGGTGCGCTCTCCGGGGCACGGTGGGCGTACCTGTTGCGAGAGCGGACCGAAGAGCTGCCCACCGCCTTCTCACTGGAGTCGCTGGCCAACGCCACCGCGTTCCTCCTCGGGCCGGTGCTGGTCACCTCGTTCGGCGCGGCCGGTGACGAGACGTTGGCCACCGCCGTCGCGGCGAGCCTGATTCTCGGCGGGGGAGCGGTGCTGGCCGGCCGGCACCGCACGGCACCCAAGCCCGCGAAGACCCTCCACACAGGACAAACCCTGCTTCGCCCGGCCTTCGCCCGGATCGCCCTGATGAATCTGGCCCTCGGCATGTACTTCGGCACCACGCAGGTCTCGGTGAGCGCCTTCGCCCTCGATCACGGCGCCCCGGCCGCACCGATCGTCGCCGTGGCCGGCGTCAGTGGGCTGCTGTCCGGCTGGATCTACGGACTGCGCCACCACCGCACCCCCGCCCGGCGCCGGCTCCTCAGAACCAGCGCCTACCTCACCGGTGCATCGGTGTTGCTTCCCCTCGCCCCCAACGCACTCTGGCTCGCCGCCGCCCTCGCCCTCACCGAGGCGGCGATCCCGCCCGCACTCGTCCTGCTGAACGTCGAGACCGAGAAGTCCGTGCACCCCGCAGCGCTCACCCAGGCGTTCACCTGGAACAACTCCGCCGGCGCAGCCGGTTCTGCTCTCGCGGCCTCCATCGCCGGACGAGTGGCGGACGGTGGGGGCGCCACCGCCGCACTGGCGCTGGCGCTGGTCCCCGCGGCCGGTCTCCTCGCGTTGGTCAGGCCACCCGGCGATCGTCCATCGCGTCGCGGTTCCACGGGATGCCCAGGCCCGGCGTCTCCGGGGCGACGGCGTGCCCGTCGGAGATCGTCATCTCGCCCGTCGTGATGGCGCGCAGCTGCGGGATGTGCTCGACGTAGCGGCCGTGGGGAATCGCGGCGGTCAGGCTGACGTGCAGCTCCATCAGGAAGTGCGGGCACACCTGGACGTTGAACGCCTCCGCCAGGTGCGCGACCTTGAGCCACGGCGTGATCCCGCCGACGCGCGCGACGTCGACCTGCACGATCGAGGCCGCACCACGGTGGAGGTAGTCGCGGAACTGCGCCACGGAGTAAAGGGACTCCCCGACGGCGACGGGGATCGGCGTGGCCGCGGCCAACCGGGCGTGACCGGCGACGTCGTCGGCGGGCAGGGGCTCCTCGAACCAGAGCAGGTCCACCGCCTCGAACGCCTTCGTCCGCCGGATCGCCTCCGCCGCGGTGAGGGACTGGTTGGCGTCCACCATCAGGTCGAACCGCGGCCCGACGGCCTCGCGCACGGCCCTGAGCCGCTCGAGGTCCTCGTGGGCGGTGGGCTTGCCGACCTTCACCTTCACCCCGCCCCACCCCGCGGCCGCGGATTTCCGGGCGCCCGCGACGAGTTCGTCGGTGCTCAGGTGCAGCCAGCCGCCTTCGGTGTCGTAGAGCGGCACGCGTGGGGCGAACCCGCCGGCGACCCGCCACAGCGGCTCGTCCGCGCGCCGGCACTTCAGGTCCCACAACGCCGTGTCCACCGCCGCGAGGGCCAGCGACGTGATCGCGCCGACGGTGGTGGCCCGCGTCGAGGCGAACAGGTCGTGCCAGACCGCCTCGATCCGGCGCGAGTCCTGGCCGATCAGCCGGGGCAGCAGGTGGTCGCAAAGCAGCGCGAGCACGGCCGTGCCGCCGGTGCCGATCGTGTAGGAGTAGCCGAGCCCGGTGCCGCCGTCGGCGGTGGTCAGCTCGACGAACACCGTCTCCTGCTTGAGGAACGCCTGCACGGCGTCGGTGCGCTCCTGCTCCACCTCGAGATCGACGAGAAACGCCTCGGCCTTCACGACCACAGCCACGCGGTCCTCCTCGCTGACTCGGCAGGGACAGTGCACGATCCTATAGGAAAGTGCACCGATGAGTTTCCGTGCCCGCGCCGGTCGGTACGGGAAACGACCACGGAGGTGTGGAATGGGCAAGCTGCTCTACTCGGCGGCGATGTCGCTCGACGGGTTCATCGCGGGGCCGGGCGGTGACATGCAGTGGGTGAAGGAGTTCTTCGGCCCCAACCCCGAGATCGACCGGCTGGTGGCGGACATCGGCGCGCTGCTCGTCGGGCGCCGCACGTATGGCGGCGACGATCCGTACCGCGACACTGAAGCCGAGGGCAAGGCCTTCGGCGGCGCCTGGGAAGGGCCGCAGTTCGTCCTGACGCACCGGCCCGCCGAGCCGGCGCCCGACGTGACGTTCGTCGACGACCTGCGCCGCGGTGTCGAGCTGGCGAAGGCGGCCGCGGGGCAGAAGTACGTGAACGTCCTCGGCGCCACCGTCGCGCGGGCGTGCCTCGATGCGGGGCTGCTCGACGAGGTCCTCGTGTCGGTTTTGCCCGTGCTGCTGGGCGACGGGGTGCGGCTGTTCGACCGGCCCGGCGGCGATCCGGTGCGCCTCGAACGGAAGTCGCAGACCGAAGCACCGCTCGCGACGAACCTGTGGCTACGCGTCGTGCGCTGACGAGATCAGGCCGGTGAGGACGGCTTCGGTGAGGTGGCGCAGCCGCGGCGTGAACTCGACGACGCCGTGGCCCAGCCGCGGGTCCTCCCGGTAGAGCTGCGCGAGCGTCTCGGGCGGGTGCGAGATCTGCCAGAACGAGGCGGCCAGTGACGTCACGGCGCCGACGACGTGGCGTCCGCCCGCCGCACCCAGCCCCGGAAGTGTCCGGGTCAGGAGGGCGGCGATGTCCTTGACGGCGTCCAGTGCGGAGAGCTTGAACGCGCGCACCGACTCGAGCGACACGTGCCGTTCGAGGGTGAGCGCCGCGTGGGCGAGGAGGTCGCAGAAGAGCGGTCGTTCGTCGAGCGTGCGCGCGATGACGCCGGCGACCTCGGCCGGCGACGCGCCGGTGGTCTCGTCCAGTGCCGCGTGCAGCCCGGCTGCCCAATCACGCCAGCCCTCAGCGGTGAGGTGCAGGTAGATCTCTTCGCGGGTCTCGAAGTAGCGCAGCAGTGCGGACTTGTGCACGCCGACTTCGCCGGCGATGTCCCCGAGTGTCACGGCCCGCACGCCGTCGCGGGTCGCGAGCAGCCGTGCCGCGGCGAGGATCGCCTCGCGCCGCTGCTCTTTGTGCTCGGGGCGCCGCGCCCGCTGGAAGTCGGAGGTGACCACTCGCACAGGTTACCGCAACGCCGTTGTGTTGTTAAGAGAACGACGTTGCGCTAACTTGGAGATGCGGGGAGCCTCCCCGCTCGAGGCGAGAGGGATCGAACGATGAGCAAGGTGTGGCTGGTCACGGGTGGTTCGCGCGGTCTGGGCCGGGCGGTGGTGGAAGAGGTGCTGGCGGCAGGCAACGACGTCGTGGCGACGGCGCGCAACGTCGACTCCCTGAAGGACCTCGACGAGCGTTACGGCGATCACCTGCTGCGTCACCCCCTGGACGTGACCGACCCGGCGCAGGCCGAGGCGGCCGTCGCGGCGGCCGTGGAGCGGTTCGGGCGGCTCGACGTGGTGGTGAACAACGCGGGCTACGCCAACCTGGCCTCGGTCGAGGAGGTCGACCTGGCCGACTTCCGCGCGCAGGTCGAGGCGGTGTTCTTCGGGACTGTGCACGTGACCAAGGCGGCGCTGCCGGTGTTCCTGGCGCAGCACTCGGGGCACTTCATCCAGGTCACGTCGATCGGCGGCCGGGGGACCGCGCCCGGCATTTCCGCTTACCAGAGCGCGAAGTTCGCGACGGAGGGCTTCTCCGGTGTGCTCAACGACGAGGTATCGGGCCTGGGGATCAAGGTCACCATGGCCGAGCCGGGCCTGATGCGCACGGACTGGTCCGGACCGTCGATGGAGGTCCGGCCCTACAAGCCGGAGTACGAGCCCACGATGGGCCCGCTGATCGAGCACCTGCGGAGCAAGCGGGGCATCGAGCCGATCGACCCGGCCGCGGTCGCGCGGGTGTTTCTCCAGGTCGTGGAGATGGCCGAGCCGCCGCTGCACCTGGTGCTCGGCAGCGACGCCGTGACCATGGTGCGGGCCGGGATGACGAAGCTGATGGCGGAGGACGAGCGCTGGGCCGAGCTCGGCCGGTCCGTCGACTTCGCGAGCTGAGCAGCGCCGAACCGAGCTTCGCGGGGGTTCGAGCGGAGGCGAATCGGGGCAAAACCGGGACACCACGGCGGTAGGTTGGCCCGCAAGGAGGACGTCATGGCTCGTTACGGCACCCAGTTCGGCCCGGACCTCACCTTCCTCGGCGTAGCGCGCTGCGATTGGGCCGATCCCGCCACCTACGCGGGCGCCGACGTCGTGATCCTCGGCGCGCCGTTCGACGGCGGCACCTCGCACCGCGCGGGCACCCGGTTCGGCCCGCAGTACATCCGGCAGAGCTGTTATCTCCCGGCCGACGGTTCGCGCCCGTCGCTCGCCCTGCGGGTGGACGCGTTGCGGGACCTGAAGGTCTTCGACGCCGGCGATGTCGAGATGTACTCGGGCGACGCCGAACGTTCGGTGCGCTCGCTGCAGGAAGCGGTGTACGCGGTTACTGCCACGGGCGCGATCCCGCTGGTGCTCGGCGGGGACCACACGATCGCGTGGCCGGACGCGGCCGGGGTGGCGCAGCACCTCGGCCAGGGGCGGGTGTCGATGGTGCACTTCGACGCGCACGCCGACACCGGCGACATCGCGTTCGGCTCGCTCGTGGGCCACGGCCAGCCGATGCGCCGGCTGATCGAGTCGGGTGCGGTGCGCGGCGACCGGTTCCTGCAGCTCGGCCTGCGCGGCTACTGGCCCGGCCAGGAGACGCTCGACTGGATGGCCGCGCAGGGCATGCGGTCCTACGAGATGACCGAGATCGTCGCGCGGGGGCTCGAACAGTGCCTCACCGAGGCGTTCGGGATCGCCACCGACGAGTGCGACGGCGTGTTCCTCTCGGTGGACATCGACGTGTGCGACCCCGGCCACGCGCCGGGCACGGGCACGCCCGAGCCGGGTGGGCTCACCGCCCGGCAGCTGCTGGATTCCGTGCGGCGCATCGCGTACGAGCTGCCGGTGGTGGGCGTCGACGTGGTCGAGGTGTCGCCGCCCTACGACCACGCGGACATCACGTCCTTCCTCGCGAACCGGGTGGTGCTGGAAGCGTTGTCGGGCATCGCGCGCCGGCGCCGCGACCACGCCGAGGGCACGGTGTGGGACCCCACTCGGCCGCTGCTGGCCGATCGGCCCGACCGGCGTCCGTGACGGGTCCGGTGACCCGAACGCGCGACGTTTTCCGCCCGTGCGGCCGATGCCGCGTGCCCCGCGCGCCCCTACGGTGGTGAGTCCTCGGAGTGGGGAGGACACGTGGCCAAGTCGGTCGAGGAGATCCTGGCGAACGTCGACCTGTACGCCGAAGACCAGCGCGAGAACCTGCTGGCGGCGGCCGCGGCCGCCAGAAGTGGTTGTCCCGTCCCGCACACCGACGCCGACGGCGGCTACCACCTGCTCACCCGGTACGAGGACGTGCGGGCGGTCTGCGCCGCGCCGGAGCTGTTCAGCTCGGCGCAGCCCGCGATCCGCGGCGTGCCGGTGCGGGTGATCCCGATCGACACGGACCCGCCCGGCCACCGTGAGTACCGGCGGATCCTCAACCCGTTCTTCACCCGCGCCGTTCTCGCGCGGTACGAGCCGCAGCTGCGTGAGCTCGCGCGCACGGCGATCGAGTCCTTTGTGGACCGCGGCGCGTGCGATATCGTGGGCGACTTCGCGATCCCGTTCAGCGCCGGCTCGCTCGCACGGATCGTCTTCGCGACGGACAACCGCGACCTCGTGGACCGCGGGGTGGCGGCCGCCAAGGAGGCCGCGGTGACCAGCAGTCCCGAGGCGTTCCAGACACTCGCGGGCCTGGCGATGGAGGCCCTGGCCGAAGCCGAAGCGAAGCCGGACGACGGCGAGGCCGGCGTGCTGCGCGCCCTCGTCACCGCGACGATCGACGGCCGGGCGCTCACCCTCGAGGAACGGCTCGGCATGGTGACCACGCTGTTCCTCGGCGGCCTCGACACCACGCGCGGGGTGATCGCGAACATCGCCTATCACCTGGCTACCCGCGACGACGTCGAGCCGATCCTGCGCGATCCCGGCGGCTGGCAGCGGGAGCTGGAGGAGTTCCTGCGGCTCGAGACCACCGTCGCGTTCATGGCGCGCACGGCCACCCAGGACACCGAGATCGGGGACACGCCGGTGAAGGCGGGGGAGCGCGTCGCCGTGTTCTTCGCCGCGGCCAACCGCGATCCGGCGCGGTTCGAGCGGCCCGACGAGCTGGTATTCGACCGTCCGAACGTGCCGCACGTGTCGTTCGGCTTCGGCATCCACCGTTGCCTGGGCCTGCACTTCGCGCGTATTCAGCTGGCGGTGGCGTTCGAGGAGCTGCTGGCCCGGACCACACGGTTCAGCCTCGCCCCGGGTGCGGAGATCCGGCGGCAGGTCGGGCTCAGCCTGGGTAGTCCGTACCGGCTGGACGTGACGTTCGACCGCGCCTGACTCACGCGGGTTCGAAGCCGGCGATCGCCTTCGTGACCGCCTCCCCCATGGCGGGGCTGCCGGTGTGGCCGGAGTCGTCGATCACCACGAGGTCGGCGGACGGCCAGGCCTGCACGAGGGTTCCACGCCGCCCGCAGCGGCACACTCAGGTCGAGCCGGCCCTGGACGAACACGGCGGGGATGTCGTGGAGGCGGTGGACGTTCCCCAGGATCTCGCCGGCTTCCAGCCACGCGTGGTGGCCGTAGTAGTGCGCGCACATGCGGGCGAGCGTGATGAGCTCTTCCTCCGGGCGATCGCTGTACTGGCCGGGTTTGCCCTTGATCTCGTGCGCGATCACGGCGTCTTCCCAGGCGCACCAGTCGCGCGCGGCCTTCAGCTGCGCCGCTCGGTCGGGCGAAGCGAGCAAACGGGAGTACGCGGCGAGCAGATCACCGTCGCGTTCGGCCTCGGGTGCGCCGGCGCGAAAGGCCTCCCACTCGCGGGGCAGCAGCCGCCCGAGGCCGCGGTAGAGCCAGTCGACCTCGTCGGGAGTGCTGGTGAAGGCGGCGATCAGAACCAGATCCGAAACGCGTTCGGGGTGGCGCTCGGCGTAGGCGAGCATGAGCGTCGCGCCCCAGGAGCCGCCGTACAGCATCCATTTCTCGACGCCGAGGTGCTCACGCAGGCGTTCCATGTCGGCGATCAGGTGATGGGTGGTGTTGTGCTCCAGGCTCACCGCCGGGTCCGCGATGTTCGGTACGCTTTCGCCGCAGCCGCGCTGGTCGAACAGGATGATGCGGAACTTCTCCGGGTCGAACCCCTTACGGCTGTTGCGTGTCCCGCCCGCGCCGGGGCCGCCGTGCACGCACACCACCGGTTTGCCGTCGGGGTTGCCGCTGGTCTCCCAGTAGATCCGGTTGCCGTCGCCGACGTCGAGCAGGCCGTGCGCATACGGTTCGAGCGGCGGGAACGGGGCCATGGCGGGATCCTCCAGGGTGTCGGTGGCCCGGGAAGAGCCCGCGAAGCGCTCAGGTCCGCCGGCACGTCTCGGCGGTCGCCTCGGCGTGCGTTTCCAGCTCGCCGGTTGAGGTCACTACACATTCGATATTTACATGATTAATCGACATCGTTACCGTTTCCTGAATGGACCACATCGTCACCGCGGTATCCGCGGAACTGATTCCGGCGCTCGTGTCCTCGGTGGACGCGTTGTTCCGCGAGGACGGCGGCCGCCACGACGACCGGATGGACCTCGCCTGGCCGCGGCGCGAAGGCTCCGCCTACTACACCGCGCTGCTGACCGACGAGGACGCGCTTTGCCTTGTCGCACAGGGAGAACACGGCGTCGCCGGGCACCTCGTCGGCCGGCTCCGGCGGCACGACTCGTTGCGCCCCGGTGCCGTCACGGCGATTCTCGAAAGCATGCGAGTCGCCGCTGAGAAACGCCGAACCGGGATGGGCACCGCGCTCGTCGAGCGATTCGACGAATGGGCGAGAAACAACGGTGCGGACCGATTCGAGGTAACCGCCTATGCCGCCAACACCGACGCCCTCGCGTTCTACCACCGGCACGGCTTCCGCGAGTTCGAGCTCACCCTCCGGCGCTGATCACCCCGTGGAGATGTCCAGCACTGCCTTGCCGTCGAGGACACCGGAGAGGCGGACGGTCACCATGTGGCCCGCCGTGCCGAAGGATCCGCTGCCACCGACACCGAAGCTCATCTCGCCGGAGGCCTGGAGAATGCGGACGCCGCTCGAGGTGACGGACGCGGTGAACGTCATGCCGCTCGCGGTGATGTCGGCCTGGCCGGTCACGAGGACCTGGCACTTGCCGCCGGCGCACGCGCCCAGATCGGTGCCGTTGGCGGCGGGCGGCAGCGTCGGGGGCGGTGAGCCGAGCGGGCGGCACTGCGGGGCGACGTCGTGAGAGTGGGCCAGCACCGGGTTCGCGGCCGCGATCGTGGGCAGGTCGGGCGTGGGCAGGGCGATCGTCGCCAGCACCCCGATGATCTGCTGCGCCTGTGGTTTCAGCTGCTCGACGGGCTGGAAGTCCAGGTCGGGCATCCGAGAATCGCTCGACGGCAGTTTCGGTACCACCGCGCGCAGCGAGGCGAGCAGGCTGTCGTGGTACTTGTCCGCCGCGGGGATGCCCGAGGGTGTGACGGTGCCCAGCGTCTCGACCAGCTGGGCGACGCCGGAGCCGGCCGAAGAGATGAAGCTGCTCAGGTCGAAGCCGCTGAGGCGGGCGTAACGCGGATCGGTGATGACGAGGTCTTCGATTTTCTGCGCCTTCAGAGCCGCGGTGGCGGTGACCGCGCCGCACATCGTGTCCGCCCACGCCACGAGCGGGCGCGTCGGCGCGGCGTCGTCCACGGGACCGAACTGCCGCAGGGGCGCGCAGGCGGACGCGACGTTGTACGACGCGTTGAGCTTCGCGTCGCCGCGCACTGCCGTCGTCAGGTCGGCGGCCGCCGGCTTCAGCGCGGCGACGGCGGTGGCGAGCTCGCGGGCCTGCGCCAGCGTCGGCTGCGCGGTGGTCTCCGGGGGCGCCTTCTTGGTCACGTCGTCGAGTGACTTGCGCAGCTGCGTGACGAAGGCGTCCGCGGCCTTGACGCCCGACGGCGGCATGGACTTCAGTCCCGACCCGGCCTGGCCGATCCGCCCCGTGATGCCGCTGACGTAGGAGCTGATCTCCGAGGCGAGGAAGTCGGCCTGCGACGGGTCGGCCGCGGTGTGGTTCACCTCGTCGATCCCGGCCTGCAGGCCCTGCAGCGCCTGCACGCTCGTGCACACCGTCTGCGACCACGCCACGAGCGCCCGGGCGGCGGCGGGCACCGGGGGCAACGGCGCGGGCAGCGCGTGCCCGCCCGTGGTGCACCCGGCCGCGGCCAGCACGACCGCTCCCAGCACGACCGCCGACCGAACCCGCATCTCCGACTCCCTTCCCCCGGTGGGCGCAGACTAGGCCGGCCCTTCCGGGAGGGGTCCCCGACGATCGGGGGACTCCACTGTGGACGGTTCCGGATCAGCCGGGGGCCAGCACGTAGCCGACCCCGGGCACGGCGTGGATCAGCGGCGGGTCGCCCAGCTTGCCGCGCAGCCGGCTGATCTGCCCGGGCAGCACGGTGGAGTCCGGGTGGACCATCGCGTCCCAGCCGTGGTCGAGCAGGTCGGTGTGGCTGACCGGCGTGCCCTGGCGCGAGAGCAGCAGTTCCAGGAGCGCGAACTGCGTGCGGGTGAGGCTCAGCCGCACCCCGCCGCGCCGGGCTTCCAACCGCGCCGGGTCCAGCTCCAGGTCGCCGCAGCGCAGCACGGGCGGCGGTGCCGGTGAAGACGGGGCGCGGGTCGACCTGGCGCCGCCGCAGGACCTGGGCGACGAGATCGCGCCGACCTGGACCAGCTCGCGTGAGCTGGACTTCGCGGTGGTCGTGTCGGGTGAAGGCGAGCTGAACCACGTGGTGCTCGCGAAGCGCGTGCTGACGATGAAGGTGCCGGTGGACCCGGTGCGCAAGTACTGCTTCCAGATCCAGGGCACGGACGGTGTCGAGGTGTACTTCAGCCGGCCCATGCCGGTGCGTGGGGCCGTGGGTCACCCGTGAAATTCCGTCACCCTGGGTGAGCAAGTGGGGGCGGGTTTACCCGATCGGGCGGAGGTTCATAAGATCTTGCCGCCGGTCGTGCCGCGGGCTCGCGGCCCCGGCGGTCTGGAGGTCTGGATGGCAGGCACGGGGCCCGGCGCAGGTCGCGATGAGCTCGACTCGGTCGCGAAGCTGGTGAGCCTGTCGGAGACGGCGCCGATGCCGCGCATCGACGGCGAGCGGCCACCGCTGGTCAAGCGGCCGAAGCCCGAGCCCGATCCGAGCGGGCTGTACCCCGAGCCCGCCACCGCGCCGCGCACCTCGGGCGAGGGCCCGGTCACGAAACCGCAGTCGATCGTCGGCGAGCTGCCGCTGGGGCTCGACGCGATGTTCTCCGCCGCGGGGCCCGAGCACGAAGCCGAACGGACGCAGACCTCGCCGCCCGTGGCGAACCGGCGCAATACGCGGTACGTGGTGATCGCCGGCGCGGTGGTCGTCGCGCTGGCCGGGCTCGGCACGTGGGCGCTGTGGCCCGCGCCGGAAAGCGGCTCGGCCGGTCGGCCCGCGGAAGTGCCGGTCGCGCCGTCGAAGCCCTCGTCGGCGCCGCCGGCGGTCACCACCATGACGGCGAGCCCGACGCTGCCGACGGCGACCGACCAGGTGGACCACACCACCGTGCGCACCACCGAGGGGCAGAAGTCCTCGCGGCAGCCGGCCGGCGAGCACCCGAGCGCGCCGCACGGGACGTCGGCAGGCACGACGTCGGGGGACCTCTGGAGCTCGGCCGTGAGCTCGTACCTCCAGGACTGGAGCAGCCGCCACCAGCAGCCACCGAGCCGCCACCGCGGCTGACGGGCGCGGAAGGCGCAGGTAGCACCGATTTCCGCGCCCGACGTGCAGCTGAACGGACGACCTCACGTAACCGGAGGGGGTCAAGGTACTACTCTGAGTGGGTCAAAGCCGCCCCCGAGCCGCCTTGCGAGGTGCCCATGCCCAGCGCTCCGCCGTCCACGCTGTCGCCCAGCCAGGTTCCCGTGGGGGTCGACCCGAACCGGCCGAGCATCGCGCGGATCTACGACGGCTTCCTCGGCGGCAACCATTACTATGAGGTCGACCGCGCGGTCATGGATAAGATCAGCAAGGCCGTCCCCGAGGCCGTGCACATCGCGCGCGGCAACCGCGGTTTCCACAACCGCGCGCTGCGGATGCTGGCCAACCAGACGGGCATCCGCCAGTTCCTCGACTGCGGTTCCGGCCTGCCGACCGCCGAGAACACCCACCAGATCGTGCAGCGCGCCCACCGCGACGCGCACGTGGTCTACGTCGACAACGACCCGGTGGTGCTCGCCCATGGCCGCGCGCTGCTGGCCGAGAACGAGTACACGCACATGGTCGACGCCGACATCTTCCGGCCGGAACTGGTGCTGGAGAACAAGACCGTGCGCGAGTACATCGACTTCTCGCAGCCGCTGGGCCTCCTGCACATCGGCACCATCCACCACTTCGAGGGCGACGGCGCTGTCGAGGTGATGCGCCAGTACATCGACGCCCTCGCACCGGGTTCGTTCGTGGCGCTCGCGCACTTCTACGACCCCGAGGTGCCGGAGCTGACCGCCGTCGCGAAGCGGATCGAGGAGATCCTCGTGTCCGGCCCGCTCGGCGCCGGCCGCTTCCGAACACGCGCGGAGATCGAAGGGATGCTGCCGGGCCTGGAACTGCTGCCGCCCAACGCGACCAGCGGCCCCGGCATGTCCGTCTGCGACGAGTGGTGGCCGGACGGCCCGCGGCTCACCCCGCTCAGCGACTCGGCGAAGTGCGTCGCGGGTGTCGTCGGCCGCAAGCCGTGAGCTGACCTTTCCGGAGAACCCCGGCACCCGCGTGGTGCCGGGGATTTTTCTTGCTCGGCAACGCGTTCAGGTCGGCAACGCGCGTGGCGCCGTGGCGAGCACGTGCTTGCGGAACGTCTCGCTCGCCGGCGGGAGCACCCGTCCGGCGAGCTGGGCCAGACCGATGTCTCTTGCCGCGGGTACGTCCGTGACGCGCAGGTGCGGGGTCGTCGGCGCGGTCGCCGCGGGCGGGAAGGTCGCGGTGTGGGGGAGCGGCAGCAGGGACACGCCGAGCCCCGCCGCGACGAGCCCGCGCAGGGTCTCCACCTCCTCGCCCTCGAACCCGACGCGCGGCGTGAACCCGGCCTGCGCGCACAGCTGTTCGGTGGTCTCGCGCAGCGCGTATCCCCGGCGCAGCAGGATGAACGACTCCTCGGCGACGTCGGCCAGGCGGGCCTGCTTGCGGCGTGCGAGGCGGTGTTTCGGCGGCACGGCCAGCAGCAGCGGTTCCTCCAGCAGCCGGACCCAGTGGATCAGCGGGTCACCCGGGTCGCCGCTGGTGAGCACGAGGTCCGCCGTGCCGTCGAGCAGTTCGCGCGCCAGGCCTTCCTCGCCGTGCTGACGCAGCTCGAACCGTGCCCTGGGGTGCGCGGCGCGGTAGCTGCTCACCACCGGCGGCACGAGCCAGGTGCCGAACGTGTGCAGGAACGCCAGCGGAATCACGCCGGACTCGGGATCGACGGCTTCGGCGACGGCGCGCAGACCCTCGTCGTAGCGCTCCAGGATCGCGTCGACGTGGGTCGCGAAGGCGTGGCCCGCGGGCGTGAGCCGCAGCGCGCGGCCCGAACGCTGGAACAGGGCGGCGCCGGCCTCGCGCTCGATCCGGTGCAGCGCACGGGAAAGCGCGGGCTGGGTGAGCCGCGCGCGGGCCGCCGTGTCGGTCACCGTCGCCCCGCGGGCCACCTCCCGGAAGAGTCGCAGCACGTGCAGATCCATGCCATCCATACTGCCACGGCATGGAATCGAGGAGAAAGAGGCATTGGACGCATACCGGCAGGCAGCACATGCTGGAGGCAGGTTTTCCGAGAGAGGAGCGTGGCTCATGGCCACTGTGGCCGAACAGCTCGTGCGGACCCTGCGCGATGCCGGTGTTGAACGGATCTACGGCATCGTCGGCGACAGCCTGAACCCGATCGTCGACGCGGTGCGCCGCACCGACGGCATCGAGTGGGTCCACGTGCGCCACGAAGAAGCGGCGGCGTTCGCGGCCGCGGCCGAAGCCCAGGTGACGGGAAAGCTCGCCGTGTGCGCGGGCAGTTGCGGCCCGGGCAACCTGCACCTGATCAACGGGCTTTTCGACGCCCACCGCAGCGGCGCGCCGGTGCTGGCGATCGCGTCGCACATCCCGTCGGCGCAGATCGGCACGGGGTTCTTCCAGGAGACGCACCCGGAGCAGTTGTTCACCGAGTGCAGCTACTACAGCGAGCTCGTGTCCCAGCCGGAGCAGATGCCGCGGATGTTGCGGATCGCGATGCAGACGGCCGTCGGCAAGAGCGGCGTGTCGGTGCTGACCATCCCGGGCGACATCGCCGACCGCAAGCCCGCGAAGCCGGGTGCGGAAAAGGTCCAGCTCGTCACGCCGTCGCCCGTCGTGCCGCCGGCCGCGACGATCGAGGAGCTGGCGCGCCTGCTCGACTCCGGCGAGAAGGTGATGCTCTTCGCCGGCGCCGGGACCCGCGGCGCGCACGACGAGGTGCTGGCCCTGGCCGAGCGGCTCAACGCTCCGGTCGGCCATTCGCTCGGCGGCAAGGAGTGGATCCAGTACGACAACCCGTTCGACGTCGGTATGAGCGGCCTGCTCGGCTACGGCGCCTGCTACGACGCGATGCACGCGGCCGACCGGATCGTATTGCTGGGCACGGACTTCCCGTACGACAACTTCCTCCCGCAAGCCCGCACGATCCAGGTCGACACCGACGTCGCGCGCCTGGGCCGCCGCACTCCGCTGGAGCTGGCGGTCCACGGTGACGTGAAGGCGACGATCGAGGCCGTGCTGCCGCTGCTGCGCCAACGGACCGATCGCACCTACCTCGACCGGATGTTGCGCGAGCACGTGCGGAAGCTGGAGAAGGTGGTTTCGGCCTACACCACGAAGATCGAGCACCGCCGGCCCATCCACCCGGAGTTCGCCGCCGCGGTCCTCGACGAGGTGGCCGACGACGACGCGGTGTTCACCGTGGACACCGGCATGGGCAACGTGTGGGCCGCGCGCTACCTGACGCCCAACGGCCGCCGTCGCGTGCTCGGCTCCTTCCGCCACGGCAGCATGGCCAACGCGCTGCCGCACGCGATCGGCGCCCAGTTCGCCCAGCCGGGCCGCCAGGTCGTGTCGCTCTCGGGCGACGGCGGCCTCGCGATGCTGATGGGTGACCTGCTCACGCTGTCGGCCTACGACATCCCGGTGAAGGTGGTGGTGTTCAACAACGCCACGCTCGGCATGGTGAAGCTCGAGATGCTCGTGGACGGCCTGCCCGACTTCGGCACCGACCAGGCACCCGTGAACTTCGCCGCGATCGCCGAGGCGTGCGGTATCCACGCGACGCGCGTCGAAGACCCGCGCGATGTGCGGGAGGCGCTGGCGAAGGCGTTCGTCCACCCCGGACCGGCCGTGGTCGAACTCGTGACCGATCCCAACGCGCTGTCGATCCCGCCGCACATCACCGGCGCGCAGGTCCGCGGCTTCGCGCTCGGGGCGAGCAAGACGGTGCTCAACGGCGGCGTGGGCAAGATGATCGAGCTCGCGCGCACCAACCTGCGCAACGCGCCGGGCTTCTGAGCCGGCGGCGGCCCGTACGCTGGGCGCCGTGGAGGTGACCGACGTTGCGTGAGCTGGCCGGGCGCATGCGGGCGATCGACCCCGGAGCCGGGGCCGCCCTGCAGGTGGTCGCCCACTTCGACGCCCTCGTGGAAGCCCGCGCCGGTCTCGAGGCGACGGTGCGGGCCGCGGCCGTGCTCGCCGGCTGCGCCGCGGGTCTCGTCGCTCCGGGTCGCCGTTTGCGCGTCCGAGTGGAACCGGACGGCCGGCGTGTGGACGGCGAGGTCGCCGGGCTTTCGGTGCCGCTGCCGGGCTACGCGGGCGCGCTCGTGTGGGTGGAACGCATGGCTGACGAGCCGGGCCGGGCGGAGTTCGACCGCGTGCTCGTGGACCGGCTCGCCGCGACGGTCGGGATCGTGCTCGACCGCACGGGTGCCGGGTTCCCGTCAGGTGACCCGGCGGCGGTGGAGCTGCTGGTGGACGCCACCGCCGACGAAGCCGCCCGGCTGGCCGCGGCCCGGCGGCTCGGGTTGTCGCCGGAGGGCTCCTTCGTCGTCACGGTCTGCGCGGGCGGCCCGCACCCGCCCGGTGCGGCCCGGCTCGGCGGCTTGGTGGTGACGATCGACCCGGCCGGATCACCTGCGAGGGCCGGCCCGGCGGTGCGGTCGGCGTCGGGACCGGCGGTCGCCTTGCGGGATCTGCCGGTGTCCTACGGGCAGGCGGTTCTCGCGCTGCGGCTCACCGCCGTCGACGAACCGGGGCCGTCCCATGTGGACGCCGCCGAGGTGGGTGGGTTGCTGGCGCTCGCCGACGGGTGCGACTCGCCGGCGGCCGCGGCGGACGTGACGCACCTCGAACGCGTCCTCGCCGCGCACCCGTGGGCGCTCGCCACCCTGACCGCGGTCGCGGCGGAGCCCAGCCTGCGGGCGGCCGCGGCAGCGCTCCACGTGCACCACTCGACGTTGCAGAGCCGCGTCGACCTGCTCGCGCAGGCGCTGGGCTACGGCCTCGCCTCCCCGGCCGGGCGGACCCGGCTCACGGTGGCGTTGGTGCTGCGCCGGTTCCGCCGGAGTCGCTGACCGCCGCGTGGCGGGCAACGGCCGCCGCGTGCCGGGTTCACCGGGGCGGGCTCGGGCCCTAGCGTCGGGGGTCGACGTCCCGAGAGGAGCAGGCGGCATGCAGAGGGTGCACCCACCGTTCGACCCCGAGATCGCGGCGGCGCTGGTGGCGGTGAACGAGGCGCTGCCGTCGTCGGTGACGCCGGAACTCGTGGGCGGGCTGCGTGAGCTGACGGCGGCCGGGCACACGATGACCGTGGGCGAGATCGGCGAGCACGCCGACGTGGAGGAAGTCGACGCCGGCGTTCCGCTGCTGGTGCTGCGGCCGAAGGGCAGCGACCCCACCGTGCCGTTGCCGGGCGTGTACTTCATGCACGGCGGCGGCATGATGGCCGGCAACAACCGCACGGGCGCCGACTGGCTGCTCGGCTGGCTGGCGGAGATCCCGATGGTCGTGGTGAGCGTCGACTACCGCCTCGCGCCGGAGCACCCGCACCCCGCGCCCGTCGAGGACTGCTACGCCGGTCTGACGTGGGTCGGCGAGCACCTCGCCGAGCTGGGCATCGACCCCGCCCGGCTCGTGGTGGCGGGCGGCAGCGCCGGCGGCGGGCTCGCGGCCGCCACCGCGCTGATGGCGCGCGACCGCGGCGGCCCGCCCCTGCGGGGGCAGCTGCTGGTGTGCCCGATGATCGACGACCGCGCGAGCACGCCGTCGAGCACCGAACTGGTCGGTGAAGGCGTGTGGGACAGCGTCTCCAACGCCACCGGCTGGTCCGCGCTCCTGGGTACCGCCGCCGGTGGTCCGGATGTCTCCCCGTACGCCGCGCCCGCCCGCGCCGCCGATCTCTCGGACCTGCCACCCGCGTTCATCGAGGTCGGCTCGGTCGAGACCTTCCGCGACGAGGCCGTCGCCTACGCCTCACGCCTGTGGCAGTCGGGCGGGCAGGCGGAGCTGCACGTGTGGCCGGGCGGGTGTCACGGCTTCGACGAGGTCGTCCCGCACGCCCCGATGTCCCGCGAGGCGCGGGCGAGCCGGGCCAACTGGCTACGCCGCGTCTTCGCTGAGTAGGACCGCCGAGCAGGTCACTTGCCGGCTTTGCGCGCCGCCTTGAGGAACTCGCGGTTGAGCGTGGTGATGCTCGTCAGCGGGATGCCCTTGGGGCAGGCCAGCGTGCACTCGCCGCTGTTGGTGCAGCCGCCGAAGCCTTCGGCGTCCATGGTGTCGACCATGTCCAGCACTCGCTGCGCGCGTTCGGGCTGGCCCTGCGGCAGGGAGTTGAGGTGGCTGACCTTCGCGGCGGTGAAGAGCATTGCCGAGCCGTTGGGGCAAGCCGCGACGCAGGCGCCGCAGCCGATGCAGGTGGCGTTGTCGAAGGCGAGGTCGGCGTCGGGCTTGGGCACCGGCGTCGCGTGGGCGTCGGGGGCCGCACCGGTCGGGGCGGTGATGTAGCCGCCGGCCTGGATGATGCGGTCGAACGCCGAGCGGTCGACGACGAGGTCCTTGATCACGGGGAAACCCTTGGCGCGCCACGGTTCGACGTCGATCACGTCGCCGTCGGAGAACGCGCGCATGTGCAGCTGGCACGTCGTGGTCGTCTCCGGCCCGTGGGCCTGGCCGTTGATGACGACACCGCAGGAGCCGCAGATGCCTTCACGGCAGTCGTGGTCGAACGCGACCGGCTGTTCGCCCGCCTCGATGAGCTGCTGGTTGAGCGTGTCGAGCATTTCGAGGAAGGACATGTCGGTGCTGATGCCGTCGATCGCGTAGTCGACGAGCCGTCCTTCGGTGTCGGGGCCGGACTGGCGCCAGACACGCACGGTGAGTTTCACGTGTAGCTCCGCTGGGTCGGGTGGACGTAGTCGAAGTTCAGGGGTTCCTTGTGCAGCACGGGTTTCTCGCCGAACTCCCAGGCCGAGACATGCGAGAAGTTCTCGTCGTCGCGGGCGGCCTCGCCCTCGGGAGTCTGGTGTTCCTCCCGGAAGTGCCCGCCGCAGGACTCCTCGCGCACGAGGGCGTCGAGCAGCAGGAGCTCGGCGAGCTCGAGGAAGTCGGCGACGCGCGCGGCCTTCTCCAGCTCCTGGTTGAGCTCCTCGCCGGTGCCGGGGATGCGGACGTCGCGCCAGAACTCGGCTCGCAGTTCCGGGACGCGTTCGAGGGCCTTGCGCAGGCCTTCGGCGGTGCGGGCCATGCCGCAGTGGTCCCACATCATCAGGCCCAGCTCGCGGTGGAACGAGTCCACCGACCGCGTGCCGTTCACCGCGAGGAGCCGGTCGAGGCGGTCGCGGACGCCGGTCTGCGCCTCGACGACGGCGGGGTCGTCCAGGGCGACGTCGGTGAACCCGCCCTGTCCGATGTAGTCGTTGAGGGTCGCCGGCAGAACGAAGTAGCCGTCGGCCAGGCCCTGCATGAGCGCCGAGGCGCCGAGGCGGTTGGCGCCGTGGTCGGAGAAGTTGGCCTCACCGATCACGAACATGCCGGGAATCGTGCTCTGCAGGTCGTAGTCGACCCACAGCCCGCCCATCGTGTAGTGGATGGCGGGGTAGATGCGCATCGGGACCTCGTACGGGTTCTCCGCGGTGATGCGCTGGTACATGTCGAAGAGGTTGCCGTAGCGGGCTTCGACGGCCGGGCGCCCGAGCCGTTGGATGGCGTCGGCGAAGTCCAGGTACACCCCGAGCCCGCCGGGTCCGACGCCGTAGCCGGCGTCGCAGATGTTCTTCGCCGCCCGCGACGCGATGTCACGGGGGACCAGGTTGCCGAAGCTGGGGTAGAGGCGTTCCAGGTAGTAGTCCCGTTCGTCTTCCGGGATCTCCGACGGCGGCCGCGGGTCCTGCTTCTCCTTCGGCACCCAGATGCGGCCGTCGTTGCGCAGCGACTCGCTCATCAGCGTCAGCTTCGACTGGTGGTCGCCGGAGCGCGGGATGCACGTCGGGTGGATCTGCGTGAAGCAGGGATTGGCGAAGTACGCGCCCCGCTTGTGGGCCCGCCAGATCGCCGAGGCGTTGGAACCCTTGGCGTTGGTGGAGAGGTAGAAGACGTTGCCGTACCCGCCGGTGGCCAGCACGACGGCGTCGGCCAGGTGCGTGGTGACCTCGCCGGTGACGAGGTCGCGCGCGACGATGCCACGGGCCCGGCCGTCGACCACGATCAGGTCGAGCATCTCCGTGCGCGGGTGCAGCTCGACGTTCCCGGCGTCGATCTGCCGCGACAACGCCTGGTAGGCCCCGATGAGCAACTGCTGCCCGGTCTGGCCCCGCGCGTAGAACGTCCGCTGCACCTGCACACCGCCGAACGAGCGCGTGTCGAGCAGCCCGCCGTACTCGCGCGCGAACGGCACGCCCTGCGCCACGGCTTGGTCGATGATCTGCGCCGACACCTCGGCCAGCCGGTACACATTGGACTCCCGTGATCGGAAGTCGCCGCCCTTGACCGTGTCGTAGAACAGCCGGTGCACGGAGTCGCCGTCGTTGCGGTAGTTCTTCGCCGCGTTGATGCCGCCCTGGGCCGCGACCGAGTGCGCGCGCCGCGGCGAGTCCTGGAAGCAGAACTGCACCACGTGGTAACCCTGCTCGGCCAGCGTCGCCCCGGCGGATCCACCGGCCAGGCCGGTGCCGACCACGATCACGCGGTGCTTGCGCCGGTTCGCCGGGTTGACCAGCTTCGCCGAGAACTTCCGCGCGCTCCACCGCTCGTCGATCGGTCCGGACGGCGCCTTGGTGTCGGTGATCGGCTCGCCGATCGTGTAGTCGAGCATGCTCAGCTCACCCATCCAGTCATGACGGAGATCGGCACGATCATGAAGCCGCCGGTGATGACCACGGCCAGGACGGTGCCGACGGTCTTGACCGTGCGGTCCTTGGTCGCGCTCTTGATCCCCAGCGTCTGCGTGGCGCTCCAGAACCCGTGGTTGATGTGCAGCCCGAGCATCAGCAGGGCCACCAGGTAGATCACGTTGACCCACCACACCTGGAAGTCGGCGACGACGTTGTGGAACGGCTGCCCCTCCACGAAGTCCCGGTTCGCGACCCCGACGGTGAGGTCGAGGATGTGCCACACGATGTACACCGCGAGCGTCGCGCCGCCCCAGCGCATGGTGTGCGTGGCGAAGGTCGCCCGCGGCCGCTGCCCGTGCGCGTACCGGACCGGCCGCGCGCGGCGGTCGCGTTTGGACAGCTGTACCGCCGCCGTGACGTGCAGCACCAGCGCCACCACCAGGACCGCGCGCTGGACCCACAGGAACCACGCGTACGGCAGCGCCGGCTCCCCGATCGTGCGCAGCCAGGCCGCGTAGTGGTCGAAGGTCTCCGGCCCGAAGAAGATCTTCAGGTTGCCGGCCATGTGCGCGAGCAGCCAGACCACGAACAGCAGTCCGGTCGCCGCCATCACGACCTTCTTGCCGATCGACGATTCCCAGAAAAGCCGCACCGCCGAGCGTTTGCGCCGGGCGGTGGCGAGTTCACTTGCCACGGCTCCGACGTTAGGTCCGCGTCAACGAGAGGGCAAACACATGATTCCTCTCGTGCCCAGAGCCAAAGCCTATGATGAGCTCCATGCAGTTCCAGCAGCTGGCATATTTCCTGGCAGTGGCCGACACGAGGCACTTCACGCGCGCGGCCGAGCAGGCGCGTGTGGCGCAACCCTCACTGTCACAACAGATCCGCGCGCTCGAACGCGACGTCGGCGCCACGCTGTTCCACCGTGTCCGCGGCAACGTCACGCTCACCGAGGCCGGCGAGACGCTCCTGCCGATCGCGCGGCGCATCCTGGCCGAGACCGAGACGGCGTACCGGGCGATCCGCGAGCTCGACGAACTGGGCCGCGGCCGGGTGCGCCTCGGCGCGACGCCGAGCCTGTGCACCGGCCTGCTGCCGGTGATGCTCGCGGCGTTCCGGCGCACCTACCCCGGCATCGAGCTGGTGCTGCACGAGAGCGGTTCTCGCGACCTGCAGACCGACCTTTCCGAAGGCGGGCTCGACCTCGCGATGATCGTCGACAGCCGGGTCCGCGACGATCACCGACTGGAAAGCACGCCGTTGTTCGTCGAGGAGCTCGTGGTGATCTCGCCGAAGCACGAGCCGGCGCCGGTGCGCGGGCGGCTCGCCATCCAGGACCTGAAGGGCCGGCCGCTCGTCATGTTCCGCCGCGGCTACGACCTGCGCGAGGCCACCGTGAACGCCTGCCGCGCCGCCGGCTTCGACCCGGCCTTCGCCATCGAGGGCGGTGAGATGGACGCCGTGCTCGAGCTCGTGCAGGCAGGTCTTGGTCTGGCCGTCGTCCCGAGCACCGTGGTGGGGGACCGGTTCCGGATGACGCAGTTCACCGAACCCGGCCTCAGCCGCGTCGTCCGGCTCGCCTTCCGCCGCGACGTCGAGCTCACGCGCGCCGCCCGCGCCCTGCAGGAGGAGATTGTCCGGTTCCTGGCCGGGGGAGGTGGGCTCGGTCACCTCCCGCCCGGGATCCGCTCGCTCGCCGGGCGCTGACGGAGGCATGATCAACTCGAGGAGTCCGAGAGGGGAGTGCGTGATGGCGGGAGCGCTGAACGAGCAGTCGGCGGTACGGGTGCTGCAACTCGGGGGAGTGCGGTTCACCTATGTGGTCGACGGCGCGCTGGCCATGGTGCCCGGCGCGTTCTTCCCCGCCATCCCGGCCGCCTACTGGACCGAACACCCCGAGGTGCTCGACGCGAAGGGACGTGTCACGGCGTCCGCGGGCGGCCTGCTCGTGGAGCGCGACGGCCGGTCGCTGCTCGTCGACGCCGGGCTCGGCGTCGCGACCGACCCGGTCGAAATCGGCGGCGAACCGGTCGCCTTCAGCGATTCCGGCGCCCTGCCCGACACCCTCACCGCGCTGGGCCACAAGCCGGAGGACATCGAGGCCGTGGCGTTCACGCACCTCCACGTGGACCACACCGGCTGGGCGTTCGTCGACGGCCGCAAGTTCTTCCCGGCGGCCACCTACCTCGTCGCCGCGCAGGAGTGGGCGCCGCACGGGCGCGGGGAGCTCATCCCGGGAGCGCCGGGCCGGGCCGAGGTGATCGAGCCGCTGGCGGGCACGCACCAGGTGATCGGCGACGGCGACGAGGTCTTCCCCGGTGTCCACGCGCTGGTGACACCCGGCCACAGCCCGGGTCACACCTCCTACGTGATCGAGGCGGGGGAGCAGCGCGTGATCGCGTTCGGCGACGTCTTCCACATTCCCGCGCAGATCACGCACCCCGACTGGCCTTCGCTGCCCGACGTCGACGCCGCGGGCGTGCTCGCCGCCCGTCGCCGGATCGTGGAGGAGCTGGAGCGGCCCGGCGCGATCGGATTCGGCATCCACTTCGGGGACCAGGCGTTCGGCCGCGTCCGGCGAGGCACCGATGGTCTGCTCAGGTGGGAACCGATCGAGGCCGAAGCCGTGCTGCCCGCGCCGCGTGTGCTGGGGGCCTGAGCCCGCTCCGCCCGTCGGGCGACGCCCGTGGACAGGGTGCAGTGTGGGTGCTATAACCGGACTACTCCATACTGCATACAACATCCAGTCGAGCGGGTGACGCCATGTCCGAGCACCGGACCACCACCGCGGTTCGCGAACTGAAGGACGTCTACGGACGCCGGTACCGGGTCGGGGAAAGCGATCTGGACCTGCTCGGCCGATCCAGGAGCTGGATGCTCTGGCTCAGCGGCGCCGCGATGTTCGCGGCCGGGCTCCAGCAGTACGGCTTCGGCGCCATCGCGCCGGTGCTCACCGGCGCGCACGGCTGGACGTTCACCGAAGTGGTGGTGTCACTCGCCGTGTGGGCGGTGGCCCAGTCGAGCGTGGTGTTCCCCGCCGCGTGGCTGCGCGACCGCGGCCGGCTCTCGCCGTCGTTCGCGGTGGTGCTGGGCGGGATCCTGTGCGCGATCGGGCTCGTGACGCTCGGCCACGCGTCGAGCCTGGCCGTGGTGTTCGTGGGCTACTCGCTGCTCGGCGGCATCGGCACGGGGCTGGTCTACGGGACGTGCGTCGGCGCCGTGATGCGCTGGTTCCCCGACCACACCGCCACCCGAGTCGGCGCGGTGAGCGGCGCCTTCGCCTACGGCAGCGTCCCCTTCGTGCTCGTCGCCGGCTTCGGTCTCAGCTTCGGCAACCGCGGCGTGCTGCTCGACGTGACGGCGGCACTCGTGCTCGTCATCGTGGTCGGCGCGGGCGTGCTCCTGCGCTATCCGCCGCGCAACTGGTGGCCGTCCGGGGCGCCGGACCCGCGCGAGTGGGCGCGGGACAAGGTCCGCAACCGCACCGTCTCGGTCAACCGCCCCGCCGTCCGCCACTACCGGCCGGCCGAGCTCCTGCGCTGCGGCACGACCTTCGCCCTGTACGTCACAGTGGTGCTGGCCGCCGCCGTGCTGCTGTTCGACCTCGCCTATCTCGCCACGTTCGTCGCCGAGCAGGGCGGCGGCACGGGCCTCGCGGCGGTCGCGCTCGCGGTGCTCGCCGGCGTGACCGGCACCGGCCGCGTGCTGCTCGGGTGGCTGTCCGACCGCGTGGGCCGCCGCCGGATCCTGCAGCTGGCCCTGGTGGCCGGCGGTATCGGCCAGTTCGTGCTCTTCTACTCCGGCGAGCACCGGCAGGCCTTCGGCCTCGTGTTCGGCGCCGCGCTCGCCGGGCTGGGCAACGGCTGCTGCTATACCCTGCTGACCGGGTTGGTGCGCGAGTACTTCGGCGAGGAGTCGGCGTTGCAGAACTTCGGTGTGCTCTACAGCGCCAAGGCCGTCGGCGCGCTCCTCGGCATCGGGCTCGCCGCCCTCGTGGTCACGGCGCACGGCTACTTCGGCGCTTTCGCCGCGGCTGGGATCTTCAGCCTGGCCGGCGCCGTTCTCACCGGACGGCTGACGCAGCCGGGCCGGCCCAAGTCCCTGCTTCCCGCGCGCTGATCCCGGAGGTGGCCCCATGGGCCGGATGACGAGCCGACGCCGCGTGTTCCGCGTCGTCGACGGCGAGCTCACGATGCGCCCGGACACGCTCAGCGCCGAGGAACCGCTGGAGATCCGCGTGGCCGGCAAGGCGCTCACGATCACCATGCGCACGCCCGGCAGCGACTTCGACCTCGCCGCCGGGTTCCTGGTGGGCGAGGGGATCGTGCGCCAGGGCGCCGACATCGCCGGGATCCGGTACTGCGCCGGGGCCACTGTGGACGGTTCCAACACCTACAACATCGTCGACGTCGTGCTGCGCGCCGGCGTGCCACTGCCCGACCCGTCGATGGAACGCAACTTCTACACCACGTCCTCGTGCGGCCTCTGCGGCAAGGCGAGCCTGGACGCTGTGCGCACGACGTTGCGGTGGCCGGTGACCGCCGACCAGCTCGCCGTCGGTCCGGAGGTGCTGACGGGCCTGCCCGACGCGTTGCGATCGGCGCAGAAAGTGTTCGACCGCACCGGCGGCCTGCACGCGGCCGGGCTCTTCGACGCCGCCGGAGAGCTGCTGTGCGTGCGCGAGGACGTGGGGCGGCACAACGCGGTCGACAAGGTCGTGGGCTGGGCCGCGCGCGAGGGCCGGCTGCCGCTGACCGGCACGATGCTGATGGTCAGCGGGCGGGCGTCGTTCGAGCTGGTGCAGAAGGCGGCGATGGCGGGAATCCCGTTGCTGGCGGCGGTTTCCGCGCCCTCGTCGCTGGCGGTGGAGCTGGCCGAGGAGGTCGGGCTCACACTCGTCGGGTTCCTGCGTGGCAGCTCGATGAACGTCTACACGCGAGCCGACCGGCTCGGCCTGCACGACCCGCTGCAGCTCGTCGAGCGCTGAGGTCCCGCAGCGAGATCCAGAAGGCTGCGCACCGGCGCCACGCACGAGGAAGGCCTCTTTCGCCGCGGGGCAATCGCGGCGAAAGAGGCCATTGTCGCAGGGTTCAGCGCTTGGCCGAGTACGAGTGCGCACCCGTGCCGGCGAGATTGCCGCCGTCGACGATGAGGTACTCGTCGCGGATCGGCGTACCGGCGAAGAACCTCAAGCTCGTGATCACCGCCGGCATCGGTTCGGACCACACCGACCTCGACTCCGCGATCGCCCGCGGCGTGACCGTGGCCGAGGTGACGTACTCGAACAGCATCAGCGTCGCCGAGCACATCGTGATGATGATCCTCTCGCAGGTGCGCAACTACCTGCCCTCCTACCAGACGGTGCTCGACGGCGGCTGGAACATCGCCGACTGCGTCGCGCGCTCCTACGACCTCGAGGGCATGCACGTCGGCACGGTCGCTGCCGGCCGCATGGGCACCGCGGTGCTGCGCCGCCTCAAGCCGTTCGACGTGCACCTGCACTACACCGACCGGCACCGCCTGCCGGCCGAGGTCGAGCAGGAGCTGGGCGTGACGTTCCACGAGAGCGCCGCGGACATGGTGCCGCTCTGCGACGTCGTGACGATCAACGCGCCGCTGCACGCGGAGACCGAGGGCCTGTTCGACGACAAGCTCATCGCCACGATGAAGCGCGGGACGTACCTGATCAACACCGCCCGCGCCCGCATCGCCGACCGCGACGCGATCATGCGGGCCCTGGAGAGCGAGCGGCATCGTCGCGACCTCGGCCCAGCGGACGCGCTCGCGCCCGGCGAGCTCACCGTCGCGCGGGGTCAGGAGCAGGTAGCGCTCCTCTCCTAGTAGAGCGGGTAGGTGCGGACGGCGCCGAGCTCCTCGTCGTCCACATAGGTCAGGGCGATGTCCAGTTCGTACTCCGCGAGCCGGCGCGTGATCTCCCGCGACGGAGGGGATTCCAGCGTCACGCGGGCGTGCGGGTGGCGTTCGCAGAACGGAGTTGTGAGCAACGTCGCGGCGGTGAGCGACGTCGGGATCGTGCCGACGCGCAGGACACCCGAGAGACTGCTGCGCATCGTGGAGAGGTCCTGGCGCAGGCCGTCGCACTCGGCGAGGATCCGGTGGGCCCACCGCAGCACGCGCTCGCCTTCGGGCGTCAGGCCCTCGAACCGCCGGCCGCGGCGCACATCGGCGCGCCCAGCTCGTGCTCCTGCTTCCGGATCGCGGCCGACAGCGAGGGCTGCGAGACGTGACAGGCGTCGGCGGCGGGGGCGAAGTGACGTTCTCGCGCGAGTGCGACGAGGTACTCCAGTTGGCGTAGCAGCACATCTCATCATGGCGCAGGCCCGGGACCGCGGAAAGGTCTTGCGGCGTCAGGTCAGGTGCCGCAGCACGGCCGCCACCGCCGGCGGGGGATCACCCGCCGGACGGGTCACGGTGATGTGCCAGGTCGGGCCGCCGCGGGAGAAAGGCCGTGAGGTGAGATCGGCGAACCGCGCGGCCACGGATGCGGGCAGGATGCACGCGCCGAGGTCGTGGCGGACGAGCTCCGCCGCGGCGGCGACGTCGGTGACCTCGTGGGCTACGGTGCGACGCACCTGCGCGGTGTGGAACGCGCGGTCGGTCGCCTCGCGGTTGGCCCAGCCCGGAGCGAAGTCGACGACCGCCGCCGCGGCCGCGTCGGCGGCGGTGACCGGCCGGTCGGCGCCGCGATCGCCCGCGGGAGTCACCAGCACCATGGCCTCGCGCCGCAGCGGCCGGCTGACCAGACCGTCACCGGCCACGCAGTCCTCGACGGCGACGAGAGCGTCCACACTGGACTCGTGCACCGCCGAGCGCAGCTGCCGCGGCGGGACCAGGAGGACCTGCACCTGCACCCCGGGGTGCTCCCGGCGCACTGCCGCCAGGGCACGGTGCGGGTCGGGCCACGCGCCGGGCATCACCCCGATCCGCACGCGGCCGTCGAGTTTCCAGCGCGCCCCGTCCACAGTCGCCCGGGCATGTTCCGCCGCCTTCAACGCGGCGCGCGCGGCGGGCAGGAACGCCCGCCCCGCCGGCGTGAGCGCGACGCGGTGGGTGGTGCGCTCGAACAACGACGTGCCGAGGTCGCGTTCGAGCGCGCGGACCACCGTGGACACCGTCGACTGCACGGTGTGCAGGCGGTGCGCCGCGGCGGTGAACCCGCCCTCCTCGGCGACCGCGACGACGATCTCCAGCTGCCGCAGGTCCATCCGCGGTCCTCCTCGGGTGCTCGTGGTCAGGGCAGGGGCAGCAGTTCGACGTCACCGCCCCGCCAGCCCGGCGGCACCACGGCGAGGGCGTCGGCGAGCGCCGCGCCCCACAGCGAACCGGGCCGGTCGTGGCCCACCGGGGTGACGTCGCCGCCCGAGCGCACGACGGGTACGAGCCGGGTGTCGCTCGGGTGTGGCGGCAGGGGTTCGGCGGCCCACGCCGTGACGGGCGCCGGCTCGCGGTGCCCGCCGAGCTCGGTCAGCAACGGCATGAGCAGCGTCAACCCGGCCCCGAGCGCCGCGAACGGGTTGCCCGGCAGCCCGACCACACACCGGCCGTCCGGCAGCACCGCCAGCAGCTGCGGGTGCCCGGGCCGGACCGCGACACCGTCCACACGCACATCGGCGAGCAGCGCACGCAGCACGCCCCGCAGGTGGTCGGCCGGCCCCTGGGAGGTGGCGCCGCAGACCACCACCACGTCCGCGTCGTCGTCGGTCAGCGCCGCGGTGAGGGCGTCGGGCCGGTCGGCGAGCCGGACGAGGCCGTGTTCGTCGGCACCCCCGGCGCGCAGCAGGCCGGGCAGCAGCGGCCCGATCGCGTCACGCACGCGGCCCGGCTCCGGCAGGCCGGAGGTCTGCACCTCGTCGCCGGTCACGACCACCGACACGCGCGGCCGGCGGTGCACCAGCAGCGTGTCGTGCCCGACGGCCGCCGCCACGCCGAGCACCGCGGCCGTCACGGTGGTCGACGTGGTGAGCAGCTCCTCGCCCTCGGGACAGTCCTCACCCCGGCGGCGGAGGTGCTTGCCGGTCACCACGGTGCCGCTCACCCGGCGTCCACTGTGGACGGCGTGCTCCACCGGCAGCACCGCCCGCGTGCCGGCCGGGACCGGGGCGCCCGTGGCGATCTCGAGCGCCGTGCCGTGGGCCAGCACCCCGGCGTACGGCGCGCCGCCGGCCCGGACCGCGCCCACCACGGTCCAGGGTCCGGGCCCGGCGACGGCGTACCCGTCCATCGCCGAGTTGTCGTACGCCGGCATCGGCACCAGGGCACGGACCGGGCTCGCCAGCGCCCGGCCCAGCGCTTCGCTCAGCGGCAGTTCCACCGCCTCGAGCGGCTTCACCGCGTCGCGGGCGATCCGGCGGGCCTCGGCCCATCCCCGGTGCATGGTGTACCTCCTAGTCCGGCCGGCCCGCGGCGCCGACCTCGGTCATCGCCCCGGTCCGCTCGTCGTACACGAACCCTCGCACGGACGCGGTGTGCGGCAGGAACGGACTGCTGCGCACGCGGCGCAGGCATTGGCGCACGTCCTGCTCGGCGTCGGTGAACGCCTCGGCCGACCAGGGCGGCCGGATCCCGGTGCCCTGCTCGACCTGGCGGGCGAACTCCGTGTCCGTGAAGGTTCGCATGCCGCAGTCCTCGTGGTGGACGAGGATGATCTCCCGGGTACCCAGCAGCCGCTGGCTCACCGCCAGGGACCGGATCGCGTCGTCGGTCACGGCGCCGCCGGCGTTGCGGATCACGTGCGCGTCGCCCTCTTCCAGGCCCAGCAACCGGTACACGCTGATCCGCGCGTCCATGCACGCCACCACCGCCACGCGCCGGCGTGGCCGCTTCACCAGTCGGGTGTGGTCGAGACCGCGGTGGTAGCGCCCGGCGTTGGCGACCAGCGCGTCGATCTCGCCCACGGTTACGGCGTTCCCGCGAGGACCTCGCGCACCAGCCGCGCGGTCTCGCTCGGGGTCCGGCCGACGCGGATGCCCGCCGCCTCCAGCGCCGCCTTCTTCGCGACGGCCGTGCCCGCGGAGCCGGAGACGATCGCGCCGGCGTGGCCCATCGTCTTGCCCTCCGGCGCGGTGAACCCGGCGACGTAACCGACCACGGGCTTGCTCACGTTGGCCTTCACGAAGGCGGCCGCGCGTTCCTCGGCGTCGCCGCCGATCTCGCCGATCAGCACGATCACGTCGGTCTCCGGGTCCTTGTCGAAGGCCTCGACCGCGTCGATGTGCGTGGTCCCGATCACCGGGTCACCGCCGATGCCGACGCAGGTGGAGAAGCCGATGTCGCGCAGCTCGTGCATGAGCTGGTAGGTGAGCGTGCCCGACTTCGACACCAGCCCGATGCGGCCGGGGCCCGTGATGTCGGCCGGGATGATGCCGGCGTTGGACAGGCCGGGGGAGACGATGCCGGGGCAGTTGGGGCCGATGATCCGCGTCTTGCCGCCCTTGGCCACGGCGTGCGCCCAGAACACCGCCGAGTCGTGCACCGGCACGCCTTCGGTGATGACCACGGCCAGGCCGATCTCGGCATCGACGGCCTCGATGACCGCGTCCTTCACGAACGGCGGCGGCACGAACAGCACCACCACGTCGGCGCCGGTCTCGGCCATCGCGTCGGCGACGCTGCCGAACACGGGCAGCTCGTGCTCGCCGACCGCCACCTTCTGGCCCGCCTTGCGCGGGTTCACGCCGCCGACCACGTTCGTGCCCGCGGCGAGCATCCGCTTGGTGTGCTTCATGCCCTCGGCGCCGGTCATGCCCGACACGACGACACGGCTGTTCTCGTCCAGGAAGATCGCCACTTCTCAGGCCTCCGCGCTAGCAGTAACGGTCGCGAGCTTGGCCGCCTCGCGGGCGGCGTCGTCCATGGTCTCCACCACGGTCACGAGCGGGTGGCCGGCTTCGGCGAGGATGCGCTGGCCCTCGGCCACGTTGTTGCCGTCGAGGCGCACGACGAGCGGTTTCGTCGCGCGGTCGCCGAGGATCCCCAGCGCCTGCACGATGCCGTCGGCCACCGCGTCGCACGCGGTGATGCCGCCGAAGACGTTCACGAAGACGCTGCGCACGTCGGGGTCGCCGAGGATCACGCCGAGCCCGGCCGACATGATCCCGGCCGACGCGCCGCCGCCGATGTCGAGGAAGTTCGCCGGTCCTCGCGCGCCCAGCTCGGCGGCGGCGGCCGCGACGACGTCCAATGTGGACATCACCAGGCCGGCGCCGTTGCCGATCACGCCGATGTCGCCGTCGAGCTTCACGTAGTTGAGCCCCTGCTCGGCGGCTTCGCGCTCCAGCGGGTCGCCGGCGTCCGGGTCGGCGAACGCCGCGTGGTCGGCGTGGCGGAACTCGGCGTTGGCGTCGAGCGTGACTTTGCCGTCGAGGGCGATCACCGCGCCGCCCTGAGTGCGGGCCAACGGGTTGACCTCGACGAGGGTGGCGTCTTCGGCGACGAAGACGTCCCACAGCCGCACCAGCGCGTCGGCGATGTCGTCGGCCACCTCGGCCGGGAACTGCGCCGCGGCGACGATCTCGGCCGCCTTGGCGCGGTCCACGCCGGTGAGCGCGTCGACCGGCACCTTGGCCAGCGCCTCGGGCCGCGTTGCCGCGACCTCCTCGATCTCCATGCCGCCGGCCACCGAAGCCATGGCGAGGAAAGTCCGCTCCGCGCGGTCGAGCAGGTAGGACACGTAGTACTCCTCGGCGATCTCGCTCGCCTCGGTCACCAGCACCTTGTGCACGGTGTGGCCCTTGATGTCCATGCCCAGGATGTCGTCGGCGACCTGTTCCGTGTCGTCAGGGGTGGCCGCGAGCTTGACGCCGCCGGCCTTGCCGCGTCCGCCGGTCTTCACCTGGGCCTTCACCACGACGGTGCCGCCGATCACCACGGCGGCCGCGCGCGCTTCTTCCGGGCTCGTGGCGACGCGGCCGCGGGGGACCGGTACGCCGTGCGAGGAGAACAGCTCGCGCGCCTCGTGTTCGAAGAGATCCATCTGAGTCCTTCCTGGCGGGCCCGGGTGGGCCGCGAACGGGACTGGGGAGGAAAGGGCCGTCCGGCGTGCCGTCATCCGCAGCGGCTCCGGCGAAAAAAACCTCCGGACAAACCTGCGGATGGCCCTGGACAGCGGGTCGCTCGGGGAGTAATTCTAATGCCTACCTCATACGGTATGCAATCTACAGTTTTCGGTGAAGGTGCCGCTGACCTGGAGGGATGCCCTTCGCCGCGGCTGTGGACCGACGGCAGTGCAGACCGGGGAGCGCACCGGAACGAGCGCCCGGATCAGAGAGGTCCGGCGTGAGACCAGAGGAGTTGAGCAATGGCGCCAACCACGACCGGCCAGAACGTCGACAAGGACCGGGCCGCCCCTGCGACGAACGGCGGCCAGCCGGCTCCGGACACGATCTCCGGCGGGCACCTGGTGGCCAAGGCGCTCAAGGCAGAGGGCGTCGACACGATCTTCACGCTGTGCGGCGGGCACATCATCGACATCTACGACGGCTGCGTCGACGAGGGCATCAATGTCATCGACGTACGCCACGAGCAGGTCGCCGCGCACGCCGCCGACGGCTACGCGCGCATCACCGGCCGGCCCGGCTGCGCGGTCGTCACCGCGGGCCCGGGCACCACGGACGCGGTGACGGGTGTGGCCAACGCGCTGCGCGCGGAGAGCCCGATGCTGCTGATCGGCGGTCAGGGCGCGCTGAGCCAGCACAAGATGGGCTCACTGCAGGACCTCCCGCACGTGGACATGATGAACCCGATCACCAAGTTCGCCGCGACCGTGCCCTCGACCGCCCGCGCGGCCGACCTCGTGTCGATGGCGTTCCGCGAAGCCCTGGCGGGCGCGCCCGGCCCGGCGTTCCTGGAGATCCCGCGCGACGTGCTCGACGCTCGCGTGCCGCTGTCGGCCGCGCGGATCCCCGAGGCGGGCCGCTACCGCGCGTCCACCCGCAGCGCCGGCGACCCGGCCGACATCGAACGGCTCGCCGACCTGCTGGTGCACGCGAAGAAGCCGGTGATCCTCCTGGGCAGCCAGGTCTGGACCACCCGGGCAGCCGAGCCGGCGGCGGAACTCGTGCGCACGTTGAACATCCCCGCCTACATGAACGGCGCGGGCCGCGGCACGCTGCCGCCGGGCGACCCGCACCACTTCCAGCTCTCGCGCCGGTACGCGTTCGACAACGCCGACGTGATCGTGATCGTCGGGACGCCGTTCGACTTCCGCATGGGCTACGGCAAGCGGCTTTCGCCCGAAGCGACGGTGGTGCAGATCGACCTCGACTACAAGACCGTCGGCAAGAACCGTGACATCGACCTGGGCCTTGTCGGCGACGCGGGACAGATCCTCGCCGGGGTGTCGCAGGCCGCGTCGGGCCGCGTCGACAACGGCGCGCCGGCCCGCAAGCCGTGGCTGGAAGAACTGCGCGCCGTGGAGGACAAGGCGAAGGAGAAGCGCCTGCCGCAGCAGCACTCCGACGCGAACCCGATCCACCCGTACCGGCTCGTGCACGAGATCAACGAGTTCCTCACCGAGGACTCGATCTACATCGGTGACGGCGGCGACATCGTCACCTTCTCCGGCCAGGTCGTGCAGCCGAAGTCGCCGGGCCACTGGATGGACCCCGGCCCGCTCGGCACCCTCGGCGTCGGCATCCCGTTCGTGATGGCCGCCAAGCACGCCCGTCCGGACAAGGAGGTCGTCGCGCTCTTCGGCGACGGCGCGTTCTCCCTCACCGGCTGGGACTTCGAGACGTTGGTGCGGTTCAACCTGCCGTTCGTCGGGATCGTCGGCAACAACTCGTCGATGAACCAGATCCGCTACGGCCAGGCGCAGAAGTACGGCCTGGCGCGCGAACGCATCGGCAACACCCTCGGCGACGTCCCCTACGACCAGTTCGCCCGCATGCTCGGCGGCTACGGCGAAGAGGTCCGCGACCCCAAGGACATCGCGCCGGCGCTGCAGCGCGCCCGCGAGTCGGGCAAGCCGTCGCTGATCAACGTCTGGGTCGACCCGGACGCGTACGCCCCCGGAACCATGAACCAGACGATGTACAAGTAGTCGGGAGGCAGGAAAAATGGGAAAGGCACTTGAGGGCGTCCGCGTCCTCGACATGACCCATGTCCAATCAGGACCGTCGTCGACCCAGATCCTCGCCTGGCTCGGCGCGGACGTGATCAAGGTGGAGACGCCGGGCCGCGGTGACATCACGCGCGGCCAGCTGCGGGACCTGCCCGGAGTGGACAGTCTCTACTTCACGATGCTGAACGGGAACAAGCGCAGCATCACGCTCAACATGAAAAGCGATGAGGGCAAGGAGATCTTCACCAAACTGGTGTCCGGTGTGGACATCCTCGTGGAGAACTTCGGTCCCGGTGTGGTCGACCGCTTCGGCTTCTCCTGGGAGAAACTGCAGGAGATCAACGAGGGCCTCATCTACGCCTCAATCAAGGGCTTCGGGCCGGGCCGCTACGCCGACTTCAAGGCCTACGAGGTCATCGCGCAGGCCATGGGCGGCTCGATGAGCACCACCGGCTTCGAGGAGGGCCCGCCCACCGCGACCGGCGCGCAGATCGGCGACTCCGGCACCGGCATCCACCTCGTGGCCGCGATGCTCGCCGCGCTCTACCAGCGCACGAACACCGGCCGCGGGCAGCGGGTGCAGGTGGCCATGCAGGACGCCGTGCTCAACCTCTGCCGCGTCAAGCTGCGCGACCAGCAGCGCCTGGCGCACGGCCCGCTCGGCGAGTACCCCAACGAGGTGTTCGGCGACGAGGTGCCGCGCTCGGGCAACGCCTCCGGCGGTGGCCAGCCCGGCTGGGCGGTGCGGTGCGCGCCCGGCGGCCCGAACGACTACATCTACGTGATCATCCAGCCGGTCGGCTGGCAGCCGCTCACCGAGCTGCTGGGCCAGCCCGAGCTCGCCGAGGACCCCGAGTGGGCCACGCCCGAAGCCCGGCTGTCCAAACTGGACAAGGTGTTCGCGCTCGTGGAGCAGTGGACCGAGCGCCACACCAAGTGGGAGGTCATGGAGCAGCTCAACGCCCACAACATCCCGTGCGGCCCGATCCTGTCCACGAAGGAGCTCATCGAGGACGAGACGCTGGCCGAGCTCGGTTCCGTGGTCGAGATCGACCACCCCGAGCGCGGGAAGTTCAAGACCGTGGGCTGCCCGCTCAAGCTGTCCGACTCCCCGGTGGACATCGGCCGTTCGCCGCTGCTGGGCGAGCACAACGACGAGGTGCTGAGCGAGCTCGGCTACGCGACCGACGACCTCGAGCGGCTGCGCACCGCAGGCGTGATCTAAGGAGATTCTGGATGACCACGGGAACCGGCCGCGAAGCGGTCGAGAAGATCCTGGCACAGGCGGCGGCCGAGGGACGTTCGTCGCTCACCGCTCCCGAAGGCCGCGCGGTCTGCGAGGCCTACGACATCCCCACCCCGCAGGAGCGCCTCGCGACCTCGGCCGACGAGGCCGTGGCGCAGGCGCAGGAGATCGGCCTGCCGGTGGTGCTGAAGATCGTGTCGCCCGACATCCTGCACAAGACCGAGGCCGGCGGAGTGCTCGTCGGCCTGCGCACGGCCGAGCAGGTGGCCGACGGGTACGCCACGATCCTGGCCAACGCCAAGGCGTACAACGCCGAGGCGAGGATCATCGGCGTGCAGGTGCAGCAGATGCTGACCACGGGGCAGGAGGTCATCATCGGGTCGGTCACCGACCAGACCTTCGGCAAGATCGTGGCCTTCGGCCTCGGCGGCGTACTCGTCGAGGTGCTCAAGGACGTGACCTTCCGGCTGGCCCCGACCAGCGAGGACGAGGCACTGTCCATGGTGGACGGTATCGCCGCGGCCGAGGTGCTCAACGGCGTCCGCGGCAGCGAGCCGGTGGACAAGAAGGCCCTGACGGCCATCATCCACAACCTCTCGCAGCTGGTCAGCGACTTCCCGCAGCTCGCCGAGGTCGACCTCAACCCGGTGCTCGCCACGGCCGACGGCGCGACCGCGGTCGACGTGCGCATCCTGGTCGACCCGGACGCCGCGAAAGAGCCGGTGCGGTTCACGCAGGAGGAGATCCTCGCGTCGATGAACCGGATCATGAAGCCGGCCGCCGTCGCGGTGATCGGGGCTTCGGCCGAAGCCGGCAAGATCGGCAACTCGGTGATGAAGAACCTCGTCAACGGCGGCTACGCGGGGGAGATCTACCCGATCAACCCCAAGGCGTCGGAGATCCTCGACCGCAAGGCGTACGCGAGCATCTCGGACGTACCCGGAGACGTGGACGTCGCGGTGTTCGCCATCCCGGCGAAGTTCGTGGCGGCCGCGCTGGAAGAGGCCGGGGCGAAGGGCGTGGCCGGGGCGATCCTGATCCCGTCCGGGTTCGGCGAGACCGGCAACATCGAGCTGCAGAACGAGGTCGTCGCGATCGCGCGCAAGCACGGCGTGCGCGTCCTCGGCCCCAACATCTACGGCTACTACTACACACCCGAAAACCTGTCGGCGACGTTCTGCACGCCGTACGACGTCAAGGGCGGTGTCGCACTCTCCTCGCAGAGCGGCGGCATCGGCATGGCGATCCTGGGCTTCAGCCGCTCGGCGGGCATGGGTGTGTCGTCCATCGTGGGCGTGGGCAACAAGGCGGACATCGACGAGGACGACCTGCTCACCTTCTTCGAGCACGACGAGAACACTCAGCTCGTCGCGATGCACCTCGAAGACCTCAAGGACGGCCGCTCGTTCGCCGAGACCGCCAAGCGCGTGTCGGCGAAGAAGCCGGTGGTCGTGCTCAAGGCCGGGCGCACCTCCCAGGGCGCCAAGGCGGCGAGCTCGCACACCGGCGCGCTGGCCGGCAACGACAAGGTCTACGACGACATCCTGCGCCAGAGCGGCGTGATCCGGGCGCCGGGGCTCAACGACATGCTCGAGTACGCCCGCGGTATCCCGCTGCTGCCCACTCCGCAGGGCGAGAACGTCGTGATCATCACCGGCGCCGGCGGCTCGGGTGTGCTGCTGTCCGACGCCTGCGTGGACAACGGCCTTTCGCTGATGGAGATCCCCGGTGACCTCGACGAGGCGTTCCGGAAGTTCATCCCGCCGTTCGGCGCGGCCGGCAACCCGGTGGACATCACGGGTGGCGAGCCGCCGTCGACCTACCGGAACACGATCGCGCTCGGCCTTTCGGACGAGCGCATCCACTCCTTGATTCTCGGCTACTGGCACACGATCGTCACGCCGCCGATGGTGTTCGCCGAGCTCGTGGTGGACGTGGTCGAGGAGTTCCGCCGCAAGGGGATCCACAAGCCGGTGGTGGCGTCGCTCTCGGGCGATGTCGAGGTGGAGCAGGCGAGCGACCACCTCTACGCCAACGGGATCGTCGCCTACTCCTACACGACCGAGAAGCCCGTGGCGGTGCTCGGTGCCAAGTACCGCTGGGCGCGGTCGGCCGGACTGCTCGGCTGATCACTTCCGGCGAGAGGGAAGGAGGCGTATCTTGCCGGACACCTAGCCGTCGGCCAAGCGGGGGACACGAGCACACGCACGAAGCGCCGGGCGCGCGCGGTCGCGCCCGGCGGGGGGCAAGGAGCCACCCCACTCAGAGGGAACCGAAGTCAACGTTGACGAAAGAGAACTCTCATGACCGCAGCCTTACCGACGTACCAGGAGATCGTCGACGACAACGGACGCAAGTACCGGATCGGTGAGAGTCCCAGAGACATCATGGGCCGCTCACGCGCATTCATGGTCTGGCTGCCGTGGGTCGCCATGATGGCGGTGAGTGTGTTCGAGTACGGCTGGGGAGCCGTCGAAGGCACACTCGAAGACAAATACGGCTGGTCGCTGTCGGACGCGTTCTGGCTGGCCAGCATCTGGGCCGTGTTCCAGGCCGGGGTCGCGTTCCCGGCCGGCCGGCTGCGCGAGAAGAACATCGTCTCGGCGAAGACCGCCATGCTGATCGGCGCGCTTTGCTCCGGGATCGGCTACTTCACCATCGCGCACAGCGGGAACCTGGTGCTCGCGTTCATCGGGTATTCCGTGCTCGGCGGCACCGGCGCCGGGTTGGTCTACGCCACCTGCATCAACATGGTCGGCAAGTGGTACCCCGAGAAGCGCGGTGCCCGCACCGGCTTCGTGAACGGCGGCTTCGCCTACGGTTCGGTGCCGTTCATCTACCTGTTCAGCGCCTTCCTGGGGCACGAGAACCTGACCATCACGCTCGACGCCATCGGCCTCTACATGCTGCTGGTCGTCGGGATCTGCGGGTTCCTGTTCAAGGACCCGCCGAAGAACTGGTGGCCGGCCGAGGTCGACCCGATCGCCTGGCTGAAGGGCAAGGCGACCGGCAACGCGAAGAGCCTCGAGAAGAACCCACCGGCCGTCCGGCAGTTCACGCCGATGGAAGCGATCAGGACCGGCATGCTCCCACTGATGTGGGTCACGCTGATCGTGATCGGCGGTGTCTCGTTGTTCGGCATCAACTTCCAGGTGCCGTTCGCCGAGCAGAGCAACTTCGGTCCGTTCGTGGCCGCGTCGTCGGCCGGTCTCCTGGCCATCGTGAACGGCACCGGCCGCGCGCTCGTCGGCTGGGCCTCAGACCGCATCGGCCGCAAGCAGACGCTGTTCTGGGTGCTCGTGATCGCCGCGGTCGCGCAGTTCGGCGTGATGTGGTCCGGCAATACGCACAGCCTGTTCTGGTTCATGTTCTTCGCGATCCTGACCGGGTTCGGCAGTGGCGCGTTCTACCCGATGTTCGCCGCGCTCGTGCCGGACTACTTCGGGGAGAACCACAACGCGACCAACTACGGCCTCGTCTACAGCGCCAAGCTCATCGGCGGTGTCGGCGGCGGTGGTCTGGCCGCGGGCGTGATCGCGGCGTGGGGCTACACCGGTGCGTACATCCTGGCCGGGTGCATCGCCTTGCTCTCGGCCGTGATGGTGCTGTTCCTGCGCCAGCCGGGTCGCCGCAGCGGCCCGACCGCCTCGGAGCAGACCGGCGTGGTCGCACAGGCCTCACCGGCCGCCGGGACCGCCGGCAGCTGACGCCTGCCGGGGTTTTCGGTACAGGGCCCGGGAGTGAGGGGGCGGCTGACGCCCGCCCCGTCACTCCCGGGCTGCTTCGGGCCGCTCGTGGAACGCCCGGCGCGTGCGTTCCGTGTGGTGGGCCATGATCTTCTCCGCCTTGTCGACCTCGTGTGCCGCGACGGCCTCGATCAGCTCGGCGTGCTCGTGCCAGGCGTCGTGGCCGCGGGGCCGGGCGATCGGCGTGTAGTACCACCGCACGCGGCGGTCGACGAGCCCGATCAGCTCGGCCAGGACGGCGTTGCCGGTCAGCTCGGTGAGGAACGAGTGCAGGTCGGCGTTGGCCGAGACCAGGCCTTCGCTGTCGTCGGCGGCGAGGGCTTCGAGACCGGCGTTCTGCAGCTCCCACAGCCGGGCCACGTCCGCCTCGGTCGCGCACGCGGCGGCCAGTCGGGCGGAGTGGGTCTCGAGCACCGCGCGAACACCGAGCAGCTGGTCGGCCTCCTCGTCGGTGGGCATGTGCACGAACGCGCCCTGCGCGGGCCGCAGGTCGACCCAGCCCTCGGTCTGCAGGCGCTGCAGCGCTTCGCGCACCGGCTGACGGCTCACGCCGAGGTACTCCGCCAGGTCGGCTTCGACGAGGTGCTGCCCGGGCTCGAGCGTGCGGTTGATGATGAGTTCGGCCAGCGCGTCGTACACGACCTGGCGCAGCGGCGCCGGCCGCTCCACACGCTGGGCGGACTTCGCCGCGAGGGACCCCTTGGCCGTTCGCCGACCGGTGGGCCCGCGCTCGGGCAGGGGAGAGGCGGTCTGGGTCACGGGGCACCTCTGGTCTGGGTAGACGCGGTCCGCGGGAACGCGGGAAAGCCGCGGGATTTCGTGGAGCTGATCCAAGAATACAGGTTTTGGTATGCAAAATCCCAACTCTTCACTCTGTGGTCTGGATCTCACCCGAAGTGGATCAATCGGACAGGTCTGAAATGACAATCAGTATCGGGTCTGCCTGCTCCGCCCGGGTGTCATCGGCGAATTCCATCACCGGATCCTGGTGCCCGGACACTTCTCGGGATACTGTATGCAATCGCTGTGTTCGACCGAGCGGGAGGCACACCATGCGGGTTGCTGTTCTGGGCGCGGGCGCGATCGGCGCCTACGTGGGTGCGGCTATGCACCGAGGCGGCACCGAGGTCCATCTGGTCGCGCGCAAGGCGCACCTCGAGGCGATGCGCGAACACGGAGTGCGGGTGCTCAGTCCCCGCGGAGACTTCACCGCGCGTCCCCACGTCACCGACGACCCGGCCGAGATCGGCCCGGTCGACTTCGTTTTCCTCGGGCTCAAAGCCCATTCCTACCCGAGCAGCGGTGAGCTGCTCGAGCCACTGCTGGGCCCCGACACCGCGCTCGTCGCGGCGCAGAACGGGATCCCGTGGTGGTACTTCCACGGCCTGACCGGACATCCGCTTGAGGGCCACCGGGTCGAGACCGTCGACCCGGACGGCGAGACCAGCCGGGTGATGGCGGTCGAGCGCGCCATCGGGTGCGTCGTCTACTGCTCCACCGTGATCGAGGAGCCGGGCGTGATCCGCCACCTCGAGGGCACGCGGTTCTCCCTGGGCGAGCCGGCGGGCGGGGTCTCACCCCGCTGCGTCGCGCTGTCCGAGGCGATGATCGAGGGCGGCCTCAAGGCGCCCGTCGAGCCCAACCTGCGCGACGACATCTGGGTCAAGCTCATGGGCAACGTCGCCTTCAACCCGTTGAGCGCGCTGACGCGGGCGACGATGGCGCAGATGTGCGAGCACGAAGACACGCGCGGGCTCGTGGCCACGATGATGACCGAGACCCTCGCGATCGCCCGGGCCGCGGGGGCGGATCCCCAGGTCTCCGTGGAGAAGCGGATCGACGGCGCCTGGCGCGTCGGCCACCACAAGACGTCGATGCTGCAGGACCTCGAGGCCGGCAAGCCGCTGGAGATCGACGCCATCATCGGCGCCGTCGTCGAGCTGGCCGAGCTCACCGGGGTGCCCGCACCCGCTCTGCGCCACGTGCACGCGGCCATCGGCCTGCTGAACCGCACGGCCACCGCCGTGCCGGTCGGCTGACACCCATCCCACCACCTCCTGGAGGCAGAAGATGAAGCGCAGGAAGGACACCACGCCGTACGCCCGGCTGACGGAGCCGCTGGTGCGGGACTCCGGTGTGCTGCGGCCGGCGACGTGGGAAGAGGCGCTCGACCGCGCCGCCGCGGGGTTCCGGCGCACGCTGGAGACGAAGGGCCCCGAGGCCTTCGGCATGTTCTCCTGCGCGCGGTCCACGAACGAAATGAACTACGTGGCCCAGAAGTTCACCCGCGCGGTGATCGGCACGAACAACGTCGACTCGTGCAACCGGACCTGCCACGCGCCGAGCGTGGCGGGTCTGGCGCGGGTGTTCGACAGCGGCGGCGGCACGTCGTCGTACGCGGAGATCGAAGACTCCGACGTGATCGTGATCTGGGGCGGCAACCCGCGCGAGGCGCACCCGATCTTCTTCCAGCACGTGCTCAAGGCCGTCCACAAGGGAGCGAAGCTCTTCGTGGTGGACCCGCGCCGGACGAGCACGGCGAAGTGGGCGCACCGGCAGCTGCAGCTGGAAGTCGGGACCGACATCCCGCTCGCCAACGCGATCGCGCGGGAGATCATCCATTCCGGACTGGCCAACACCACGTTCATCGAACGGGCCACGGAGGGCTACGAGGAGTTCGCCGCTTCCGTGGAGCCGTGGACGCTCGAGGTCGCCGAGCAGGTCACGAAGGTGCCGGCCGAGCTCATCAAGGAGCTGGCCCACACCTACGCGCGCGCCGACCGCGGGCAGATGTCGTGGACGCTGGGCATCACCGAACACCACAACGGCACCGACAACGTGCTGTCGCTGATCAACCTGTCGCTGCTGGCCGGGCAGGTCGGGCGCTACGGTGCCGGGCTGAACCCGTTGCGCGGGCAGAACAACGTGCAGGGCGGCGGCGACATGGGCGCGATCCCGGACCGGATGCCCGGGTTCCAGGACATCCTCGATCCGGCCGTGCGCGCGAAGTTCGACGAGGCGTGGGGCTCGCACATCCCGCCGTTCAAGGGCAAAAACCTCACGCAGATGCTCGAGGCGATGGAGGACGGCCTGATCACCTGCGTGTACGTGATCGGGGAGAACCCGGTGCAGTCCGAGGCCGACTGCGAGCACACGATCAAGCGCCTGTCGAACATCGAGCACCTGGTGGTGCAGGACATCTTCCTCACCAAGACCGCGCAGCTCGCCGACGTGGTGCTGCCCGCGTCGGCCGCGTGGTGCGAGAGCGACGGCACCTTCACCAACAGCGAGCGGCGCGTGCAGCGCGTGCGCAAGGCGGTGAACCCGCCGGCCGGCGCGCGCGACGATATCGAGGTGCTCTCGGAGCTCGCCCGTCGTCTCGGGCACGACTGGCACTACAGCGGCGACGACAGCCGTGAGGTGTGGGACGAGCTGCGGTCGCTCTCGCCGATCCACACCGGCATGAGCTACGAGCGTCTCGAGGAGCTCGGCGGCATCCAGTGGCCGTGCTACAGCGAGGACACGCTGGAGCCGTCGTTCCTGCACGCCCGCCTGTGGGCCGAGGACCCGGCCGAGCGCGGCCGGCCGGCGCCGTTCACCGTGCTGCGCCACAGCCCGCCGGTCGACGTGCTCGACGACGAGTTCCCGTTGCGGCTCACCACGGGCCGGCGGCTCGACTCGTACAACACCGGCGTGCAGTCCGGCGGGTTCCCGTCGCCGCGCCGGCGCGGCGAGACGCTCGACCTGTGCTCGGCCGACGCGGCGCAGCTGGGTGTGGTGGAGGACGAAATGGTGCAGGTCTCATCGCGGCGCGGTGCGATCGTCGCGCCGGTGCGGATCGACGAGGGGCTGCGCCCCGGCCTGGCGTTCATGACGTTCCACTTCCCGGACGAGGTCGACGTCAACGTGATCACCATCGAGGCGACGGACCCGGTGGCGGGCACGGCGGAGTACAAGGCCGCGGCGATCCGGGTCGACAAGCTGCCCGCCGACGCGGTCGCGGGCTGAGGGGGGCGGGGATGGATCTCCAGTTCCTCGACGCGAAGGCCACGTTCGAAGAACGCGCGGCCGTCGACGCGCTGCCCGAGGGTGCGGCACGGGATCAGCTGCTGCCGGCGCTGCACGCCGTGAACGACCGCGTGGGCTGGATCAGCCAGGGCGCGTTGAATTACATCTGCGAGAAGCTGCACGTGCCGCCGGCCGACGCGTACGGCGTGGCGAGCTTCTACTCACTGTTCTCGCTCACCGAACGGCCGGAGCGGGTGGTGCACGTGTGTACCGACCTTGCGTGCCGGGTCAACAGGGCCGACACGGTGTGCGACACGCTCACCGAGCACGTCGGCCCGGCGGGCAAGGCACGCGGCGGGGTCACGTGGCTGCGCAGCCCGTGCCTGGGTGTGTGCGAGAAGGCGCCGGCGGCGCTGGCGTTCGAGGCCGGCGACCCGGCGGGCACCGAGCTGCTCGCGCCCGCCACCGGTGCGGAGGTGGTGCTGGCCGCCGGGCGGTCACCGGCCACGGAGGAGGGCGCCGCGCCGGTGCTGCACCAGACCGACCGGGAGTCGCTCAAGCTGCTGCACCGGATCGGGGCGGTCGACCCGGAAAGCCTCGACGACTACCGCGCCACCGGTGGCTACGCGGCGCTGCGCAACGCGTTGCAGCTCGGCCCGAACGGCGTGATCCGCGAGGTCACCGACTCCGGGCTGATGGGCCGCGGCGGCGCCGCGTTCCCGACCGGGCGCAAATGGGAGGGCGCGGCGCGCCAGCCCGCTCTGCCGCACTACCTGGTGTGCAACGCGGACGAGAGCGAGCCCGGCACGTTCAAGGACCGCGTGCTGCTGGAGGGCGACCCGTTCGCGCTGGTCGAGGCGATGACGATCGCCGGGTTCGCGACCGGCGCCACCCTCGGCTACCTGTACCTGCGCGGCGAGTACCCGCGGGCGCGACGGCTCGTGCAGAACGCGATCGACGTCGCCCGCGAGCGCGGATTCCTCGGCACCGACATCATGGGCCACGAGGGGTTCTCGTTCGACATCGAGATCCGCCGCGGCGCCGGTGCGTACATCTGCGGCGAGGAGACGGCGATCTTCAACTCGATCGAGGGCTTCCGCGGGGAGCCCCGGTCGAAGCCGCCGTTCCCGACCGAGCAGGGCCTGTTCGGCAAGCCGACGGTGGTGAACAACGTCGAGACGCTGGTCAACGTACCGCTGATCCTCACCGTCGGCCATGCGGCGTATCGGGAGATCGGCACGGAGAAATCGGCCGGGCCCAAGCTGTTCTGCCTGTCGGGCAACGTGCGCAAGCCCGGCGTGTACGAGGTCCCGTTCGGCACCACGCTGCGTGAGCTGATGGAGCTGGCCGGGGGAGTGCCGGAAGGCCGTGAGCTGCGGGCAGTGCTGCTGGGCGGCGCCGCCGGCGGGTTCGTGCGGCCCGACGAGCTCGACCTGCCGCTGACGATGGAGGACGCGCGGGCCGCCGGCACCACGCTCGGCTCCGGCGTCGTGCTGGCGCTGGACGACCAGGCCGACCTCGGCGGGTTTCTGCTGCGCATCGCGTCCTTCTTCCGCGACGAGTCGTGCGGGCAGTGCGTGCCCTGCCGGATCGGGACGGTCCGGCAGGAGGAGGCGGTGAGCCGCATCGTGGGCGGGCGCAAGCTGAGCACCGGTGCGGACGATCTGGCGTTGCTGCGGGAGGTCGGGCAGGTGATGCGGGACTCGTCGATCTGCGGATTGGGGCAGACGGCGTGGAACGCGATCGAGTCGGCCGTCGAGCGGCTGGGTGCGTTGAACGAAGCGGAGTCATGACCACCGACGACACACTCTTTACCGTGGAGGAGCCATGACGATCGTCGAACTGGGGCTGCCGACGCGCCTCGTGGAGTTCACTGTGGACGGTCAGACCGTCAGTGTGCCCGAGGGCGCCACGATTCTCGACGCGTGCTCGACAGTGGGGAAAGAGATCCCCACGCTGTGCTACGGCGACACCCTCAAACCCGCCAACGCGTGCCGCGTGTGCATGGTGGAGGTCGAGGGCTCGCGGACCCTGGTGCCGTCGTGCTCGCGCAAGGCCGAGCCGGGCATGGTCGTGCACACGGATTCCGAGCGCACTCGGACGAGTCGCAAGGTCGTGTTGGAGCTGCTCGGGTCGGCGACCGACCTGTCGACCACTCCCGGCGTCGCCGAGTGGATGGCGGAGGCGGGCGCCGACCCCGAGCGGTTCGGCCCGCCGGCGCCGCCTTCCGACGATCGCGACGACGCGCTGCCGGGCGAGCACGAGCCCGTCGACGGCCTCACCGCGGCCACCGTGCGTCAGCCGGTCAAGGTGGACAACGCGCTCTACGTGCGCGATTACAGCAAGTGCATCCTGTGCTACAAATGCGTGGATGCCTGCGGAGACCAGTGGCAGAACTCGTTCGCGATCTCAGTGGCCGGGCGTGGGTTCGGTGCGCGGATCTCCACGGAGTTCTCGACGCCGCTGCCCGACAGCGCGTGTGTCTACTGTGGAAACTGCGTCGAGGTCTGTCCCACGGGCGCGCTGAGCTTCAAGGCCGAGCACGACAAACGCGAGGCCGGCACCTGGGACGAGTCCCGGCAGACGGAAACCACGACCGTGTGCACGTTCTGCGGAGTCGGCTGCAACCTCACCCTCCACGTGCAGGACAACGAGATCGTGAAGGTCACCAGCCCGCACGACAGCTCCGTGACCCACGGAAACCTCTGCATCAAGGGCCGCTTCGGCTGGCAGCACGTGCAGAACACCTGAGGGCGGTCCCGGACCGCATTCCCACGGACCCGCCGTCTCCCGTCCCGGCCGCCTTCACCGCGGACGTGCGGGACGGCGGGTCTCGCGCGCTCTTTTCCTCGCGGCAAACCCCGAACGAAGGGGGCAATGGTGCCTTCTGTCGAAGAAATCTCCCGAATCGTGGCCGCCACCGTCACGCCGGCCGCGGCCGAAGCCGACCGGCTCGCGCGGTTCCCCCGAGCGGCGGTGGCCGCCTTGAGCCGCAAGGGTGTGCTCGCGATGACGGCGTCGCGACGCCTCGGCGGCGGTGGCCACGGGCTGGCGGAAGCCGCGCGGGTGGTCGAGGTGGTGGCGCGTTCGTGCGCGAGCACGGCCACGGTGCTGCGTTCGCACTTCGCGGCCGTCGCGGTGCTGGAGGTGCACGCCGACCAATCCGTGCGCGCAGACCTCGCCGCGGGCCGCCACCTCAGCACGCTGGCGCTGTCCGACGCGGCGCAGGGCAGCCGGCTGCTCGCACCCGACGGCGTGGCCAGTGCCCACGGCGGGGTCGTCGACCTGGCGGGCCGGAAGGCGGGTGTGATCGCGGCGGGCGAGGCCGACAGCTACGTGTGGTCGACCCGGCCGGCGAGCGGCCGGGGCGCCGCGACGCTGTGGTTCGTGCCCGGTCACGCGCCGGGCTTGTTCGTGCCCGCTTCGGGCGGCGGCCTGGGGTTGCGGGCGTCCGCGGCTACCACGGTGTGCGCGGATCCCGTGCAGCTGCCCGAAAACACGGTCCTCGGGCGCGACGGCGACGGCGCCGAGGTGGTGCTGGATCTGGCGTTGCCGTGGTTCCTCGGCCTCGGTGCGGCCGTTGCGCTGGGGCTCGCGGAGGCCGCGATCGAGCGGGTCGCCGCGGGTGGTAGCGGCGCGGCGCGGGCGGAGCCGGCCCGGATGCGCCTGCGGGCTTCGGCCGTGCGGGTGCTGGCCGCTGACGCGTTCGCGACGTACAGCTGGGACCCCGTCCACGCGCTGGCGAAGTTCTTCCACCTCTGGCTGTCCGCGGGGGAAGCCGTCACGGCCATCACCGAGGCGGCCCTGCGGCTGTCCTCGGCCTACCCCGGCGACGCCGTGCTGGAACGGTGCTTCCGCGACGCACGGGCGCACTGCGCGCTGGAGCCGACCGTCGACACCGTGGTGGACCTCGCGGCCCGCGTCGACTGTGGCGTGGTGGCGGAACTGCACTCTGCCCTCTAACCGCATGCTTCTCACCGCGTGCGCTCTGCCCCGTGGCCGTTGACCGCGTGCCCGCCAGGCGGCATACTCTCGATATACGGAAGAAAGCTTCCGCAATGCGAAATGAAGAGGTTCGAGCAATCCGATGAGCCGAGGTATCCGATGACCGGTCCCGCCGGGGCGCGGCACTCGCTGCCCTACACCGCCAACCTGTCGATCCTGTTCACTGAGCTCCCGCTGCTCGAGCGCGCGCAGGCCGCTCGGGCAGCGGGCTTCACCGCGGTCGAGTACTGGTGGCCGTTCGACAGCGCCGACCCGCGGCCGGTCGAGGTCGAGAAGTTCGTGCGCTCCATCGAGCAGGCCGGCGTGCGGCTGACCGGGCTCAACCTGTTCGCCGGCGACATGGCCGCGGGCGAGCGCGGGCTCGTGTCGTGGGTCGGGCGCGAGGCCGAGTTCGCGGTGAGCCTGACGATCGCGATCGGGATCGCGGACCGGCTCGGCTGCCGCAGCTTCAACGCGCTGTACGGCAACCGGCTCGACGGCGTCGCACCGTCCGAACAGGACGCGCTGGCGCTGGAGCACCTGGCCACGGCCGCGGAGGCGGCGGGCAAGATCGGGGCACAGATCGTGCTCGAGCCGCTGTCGGGCACGCCGGCGTACCCACTGAAGACGGCGGCCGACGCGGTCGCGGTGGCCGACCGGCTGGGGCTGGACAACGTGCTGCTGCTCGCGGACCTCTACCACCTGGCGGTGAACGGCGACGACCTCGACTCCGTGATCGCCGGGTACACCTCGCGCACCGGGCACGTGCAGATCGCCGACGCGCCGGGCCGGCACCAGCCGGGCACGGGGGAGCTGGACCTCGAGGGGCACTTGGAAAAGCTGGAGGCGGCGGGCTACCGCGGGCACGTGGGGATCGAGTACAAACCGGACGGTCCCACGCTCGCGTCGCTGGCCTGGCTGCCGGAAGAGCGAAGGGGAGACAAATGAGCAAGGTGGGATTCATCGGCCTGGGCGTGATGGGCACGCCGATGGCCGCGCACCTGGCCGGTGCGGGACACGACGTGAGCGGTTTCGACCTGAGCGCCGACGCGCTGGCGAAGCTGACCGCCGCGGGCGGGCGCGCGGCGTCCGACGTGGCCGACGCGGTGGCCGAGGTGGACGTGGTCGTCACGATGCTGCCCGACCACCCGCAGGTCGAGCAGGTGGTGCTGGCGGCGGGCGGGGTGCTCGACGTCGCCAAGCCGGGCACGTTGCTGGCCGACATGAGCACCATCCGCCCGGAGACGTCGATCGCCGTCGCGAAGGCCGGTGGTGCCAAGGGGATCCGGGTGCTCGACGCGCCGGTCTCCGGGGGCCAGGCGGGCGCGGAGCAGGCCGCACTGTCCATCATGGTCGGTGGCGAGACCGGGGACTTCGAGGCGGCCAAGCCGATCTTCGAGGTGCTCGGCAAGACGATCGTCCACGTGGGACCCCACGGCGCGGGCCAAGTCGTGAAGGCGGCCAACCAGCTCGTGGTCGGCGGCATCTACGGGCTGGTCGCCGAGGCGATCGTGCTGCTGGAGGCGTCCGGGGTGGACGCCGGCACCGGGCTCGACGTGCTGGCGGGCGGGCTCGCCGGGAGCCGCATCCTGGAGCTCAAGCGCAAGTCGATGGTCGCGCGGCAGTTCCAGCCGGGCTTCCGGATCGACCTGCACCACAAGGACATGGGCATCGCGCTCGCGGCCGCGCGCCAGGCCGACGTCGCCCTGCCGCTGACCGGGCTGGTCGCCCAGCTCGTGGCCGCGGGGCGCGCCATGGGCCACGGCTCGCTGGACCACTCGGCGCTGCTGAAGGTCGTCGAAGAGCTCTCCGGACGCGACTGACGAGGAGAGCAGACGACGGCCCGAGTCCCCGCCAGACAAGCGGCCGTCGACGTGCTCGCCGATGAGGGTGTGACCTTCGGCTTCCCGGCACGGACAACGTGAAGATCATGGAGGCCTACGGCTGCTCCGGCACGCACGTGGCCGGCAGGGGCGAGGTCCGGTCGTCGCTGGAGTTGGCGCGCAAGGAAGCCGGGCGCACGCGCCGGCCGGTGCTCGTCGAGATCATGATCGAGCGCGAGGCCAACTGGGCGATGGGTGCGGCGCTCGGGGCGGTGAATTCGTTCGAGAGCGCGAGCTGGGTTTCTGCCGCGGGCGGGTCCGGGTGTGCGGGACCCGCCCGCGGCAGTGCTTTCTTGCTTTCTACTTGCTGTCGACGAGGCCGGCCAGCGACGCGAGCGTTTCGGCGTGGCGGCTGCCCGGGGCGGCGTGGAAGACCACCAGCGACAATGCGTCGGGGCCGGGGAGGGTGAGCTTGTCGCCGTGCAGGTCGAGGGGGGCCGGCGGCCGGATGGCGGAAGCGGGCGAGGTGGCCGGTGCGGGGCTTGGCGTCGTGGCGGGACCACAGTTCGCGGAAGCGCTCGCTCTTCGCGGAGAGCTCGGTGACGAGTTCGGTGGCGGCGGGGTCGCCGACGTCGTGGCCGAGTGAGGCGCGCAGGCCGCCCACGCCGTCGGCCGTCATTTCGTCCCAGTCGACGCGGAAGTCTGCTCGGCGGGGTCGAGGAACACTTCGCGCAGGAGGTTGTGGCCGGCCGCGTAGTGGGGCGAGAGGGCGGTGGCGACGGCGTTGGCGGCGCGGACGTTGGTGAGGCGGTCCTGCACGTACGCGGGCGTGGCCGGCCAGGTGCCGATCAGCTCGGCAATGCTGGGCGGCACCACCGGCGGCGGCCCCACGGCCGTGGCGGGCGCGGGGGCGGTGAGGCTGTGGAGGTGGTTCGTGGCGTCGTCGTCGAGGCCCAGCACGCGGGCCAGCGCGTCGAGGGCCTGCGCAGACGGGTTCTGGTCGCGGCCCTGCTCGAGGCGCATGTAGTAGTCGCTGCTGATCCCGGCCACCAGTGCCAGCTCCTCGCGGCGCAGGCCGCGCACACGCCGCCGCCCGCCGGCGGGCAGGCCGACGTCTTCGGGCGACACGAGCTGGCGCCGCGCCCGGAGTTAGTCGCCGAGGAGGTTGTCCACGCCCGACAGTCTACGAGAGCGCGGCCAGGAGTCCGAAGTAGACGGCGCCGCCCACCACCGCGCCCACGAAGACGCCGCTGGTCACCTCGGCCGTCGTGTGGTCACCCAGCTCCACGCGCGACCACGCGACCCACAGCACGAACGGCACCAGCAGGAGCAGCCACGGCCCGTACACCCACACGAGCATCACCGTCGCGCCCGCGGCGACCTCGGCGTGGATGGAGATCTTGAACTTCAGCCCGAACGTGATCGCCACCGCCACCACAAGGCAAGCCAGCTCGGTCGCCGTCAGCGCGACCAGTTCCTCAGGCGCCCCACCGACGATCAGCACCACGAACCCGGTCGCCAGCGAGGCCAGGCACACCGCCAATGGCACCACCCGACCCGCCCTGTTGGTCACGTGGTGCGAGTCCCACTTCCCGCGCCGCGCCCCCCGCACTATGACGGCCATGGGAATCAGCGACCCCGTGACGCCCACGACGAGCCCCCACAGAACCGTCGCCCCGACCCGGTGGCCGGTCACCTCCCACGCCACCGCGAGCGGCAACCCCAGCACCCACACCCACGGCGCCAGCACCTCCGTCGCGACGCGCGCCGCGCCCCGCCGAACCCCACCAGACGCCGAGGCGGTCGAGGACATCGGTCTCCTTGCGTTGGGGGAAACCGCGGGTTTCGCGGAGAGCTTCGAGATTCTACGGCGTTCCGCGTTGGCCTTTGCCGCCGCGCGTCCCCGGTGTGCACGGCCGCGCTCAGGGGTTCGGAGAGTGCTGTTCAGGGTCTGTCGAATAGCTCAGCCATTGCTGTACTGGTCGGCACACACTGAGCCGTGAAACCAGCCCACGCGCGAGTCGGCCGCGCCCTGGCAGACCCGATGCGGTGCCGCATCCTCGTCGCCCTCCTGGACGGTGTGGCGTTTCCGGCGCGCTTGGCCGAGACGCTCGGGTTGAGCAGGCCAACGTCTCCACCACCTGTCCTGCCTGCGCGGCTGCGGCCTCGTCCTCGCCACCTCAGAGGGCCGCCAGCTCCGCTACACGCCGGCCGACCCACACCTGCCCCACGCCCTCTCCGTACTGACACAGGTCGCCGTCGCCCGGACAGCCGAGTTCGCGGATGAGGAAGTGCCTGCCGCGGAGTTCGCCCGATTGCTCCCGAGCCGCTGCAGGCGCCGGCGGCTGTCGAGGAGAGTCGGGTGCGATTCGGCCGGTCTTCCGCTGTGCCGGAGGCTTCAGCCAACCGGCAACGCCTGGCTGGGGCCGGTTGTGTGGGCGGCGACCTGCTCGGCACGGAGGCGGCGTGATCAGTCACGAGGCACGGGTCGAACCCGCGGCTGCCGACGAGTGCTGCGGCGGCGCCGGCTGCTGTGCGCACGAACCGGCGCCCTCGGGCGATCGGCGTCGAGCGTCGGCGGTGTCGAGCGTCGGCGGTGTCGAGCGACGGCGGTGCCGGGCGTCGGCGGTGCCGGGCGTCGGCGGTGCCGGGCGATCGGCGTCGGGCGTCGGCGGTGCCCGGGGGAGTGGCGACGCGTATTGGCTCGGAGGGTGCGGCGGCCGGTGGCCGGTGAGAATCGCGCACAACGTGGTCGAGGCCGTGCTCGCGCTGGTCGCGGGGGAGGCAGTGGGCTCGGGTGCGCTGATGGCGTTCGGGCTGGGATTCAGTGGTGGTGTCCGCGTCGGCGGTGCCGATCCTGTCGGCGCGCAGCGCAGGGCCGGCCGCGAGCCCGGCGCCGCGAGCGCCGTGGCCGACTCCAAGCCGACCCTGCTGTGCCTTGCGCGCTGCGCGTTCAAGCCGACCCTGCTGTGCCTTTGCACGCTGCGCGTACAAGAAGACCCTGCTGTGCCCTTACCTCTCGGCGGTGTTGCCGGCCGGGCTGCTGCTCAACACGCTGTCCGGCTGGTACTGGGCCGATGCGGTCGTCGCGCTGGTCATCGCGGTGGCCGCGGTGCGGGAGGGCCGCGAGGCCTGGCGCGGGGAGCGCTGCTGTTGAGTGTGCGCCAGCCCGCGGTCGCGGCCGAGCCACCACTGCAACCCCCGCAGCACCACCGCGAACGCGATGAACACGCCCACCAGCAGCACCGAACCGTCGAGATCACTCACCGCACGCCTTCTTCCCACGCGTCACCCTGACGAACCCCAGCGTGCGGCGGCATGTCCCGGCTCGCCTCCGGCGCTCACGCTTCCTTGACGCCCGCGGGAACGACGTTGACGTCACGCGCCGGGTGCGCGTGGATCAACGCCCGTGCGAGCCGCGGCAAGGCTGTCGCCATGTGCTGCTCGGCGGCGTGCGCGATGCGGTGTGCCTCGGCGAGCGTGCGGCCCGGGTCGACCGACACCTCCGCCTCGGCCGCGAGGGTGTGGCCGATCCAGCGCAGCCGGATCGCGTCGACGCCCAGCACGCCGGGCGTCTCGGCGAGCGCGTGCTCGGCGTCGTCCACCAGATGCGGGTCGACTGCGTCGAGCAGCCGGCCGAACACCTCGCGCGCGGCGTCGCGCAGCACCAGCACGATCGCCACCGTGATGAGCAGGCCCACCACCGGATCGGCCCATGTCCAGCCGGCGAGCGCCCCGCCCGCCGCGAGCACCACGGCGAGGCTTGCGAACCCGTCGGTCCGCGCGTGGAGCCCGTCCGCGACGAGCGCCGCCGACCCGATCCGCCGCCCGACGCGGATGCGGAAGCGCGCGACGAGCTCGTTGCCCACGAAACCGATCACGCCGGCGAGCGCCACCCACCCGGCGCCCGTCATCGGGCGCGGGTTCAGCAGGCGGTCGATCGCCTCGTAGCCCGCGAGCACCGCGGACCCGGCCATCACCACCAGGATCACCAGGCCGGCGAGATCTTCCGCGCGCCCGAGCCCGTGCGTGAAGCGGCGCGTCGCCTGCCTCCGCGCGAGCAAGAACGCGACGGCGAGCGGCACGGCGGTCAGCGCGTCGGCGAAGTTGTGCAACGTGTCGCCGAGCAGTGCGACCGACCCGGTGAACCCGACCACCACGAGCTGGGCGACCGCCGTCGCCAGCAGCCCGGCGAACGACAGCCACAACGCGCGCATCCCGGAGCGGCTCGCCTCGAGCGTGTCGTCGACGAGCTCCGCCGACTCGTGGTTGTGCGGTTTCAGGGCGTGCTTGAGCCGGCCCCAGTGCCCGTGGCCGTGCCCATGCCCGTGTCCTGCGCTTTTCATGTCCGGAACGGTAGCAGAACGAATGAAGATGTGTTCATGTCTCCTGCGGTGTTCTAGTCTCCTTTCCATGGGACACGGGGTCGAAGGGCGACGCCGCCCCGCGGGACCGCTCGACGCGACCACCGCGGCCGCGGTGGCCACCACGCTGCAGGCGCTCGCGACCCCGAGCCGCCTGCTGATCCTCAGCGCGCTGCGCGAGCAGCCCCTCGCGGTCGGGGACCTCGTGGCCGCGGTCGGGATGGAGCAGTCGGCCGTGTCGCACCAGCTGCGGCTGCTGCGCAACCTCGGGCTGGTCGTGGGCACCCGCAACGGCCGCAGCATCGTCTACAGCCTGCACGACAACCACGTCGCCCAGCTGCTCGACGAAGCCGTCTACCACAGCGAACACCTGCGGCTCGGGGTCGCGGACCGCGCGGGGGAAGCCGGGTAGTCGAGCCGGCGTCGGGGTGTGTCTCGGGCGGTGGGCGCTCCCTTCGTTCGCCTAGACTTCGGGTGTGAGTGAGTCTTGCGATGCCATCGACGAGGTCATCGCGCAGTGGCGGCAGGAACGGCCGGACCTGGACCTGTCCGCCATGGACGTGTTCGGCCGGCTCGCCCAGCTGACCCGGCTGGTCGAGTCCGCAGTGGAGCGCGTGTTCACCGAGCACGGCCTGCGCCCCGGCGAGTTCGACGTGCTCGCCGCGCTGCGTCGAACGGGCCCGCCCTACACGCTCACCCCCTCCGAGCTCTCGGCCGCGCTGATGACCTCCCGCGCCGGCATGACCAACCGCCTCGACCGCCTGGAGGCAGCGGGCTACGTCGAGCGCAGCCTCGACCCGGCCGACCGCCGCAGCTTCCGCATCACCCTCACCCCCGCCGGCCGCGACGTCATCGACGCGACCCTCACCGACCACGCGGCGGGCCTCGCGAAACTCCTTTCCTCGGCCACCAGTCCGGACGACGCGGCGACGCTGAGCCGCATCCTCAAGGCCATGCTCGCGGAACTCGGCTGACACCTGGCGGACGACAGCCTGGATCGTCCTGTGTGGACGGACCCGGCGACGACGAATCTCGGCCACCGGCGGCGGCGGTAGTGGGGCGACTGCCGCCACTGGCCGCAGCGCGGCCGCGATAACCGGCACGGCGTTCCGACACGGCGGCCACCGGGCAGGCTCGACCGCCGTACCGGCGGCGCTGATGGCCAGCCGGGCCATCCCGCGCGGACTGAACGGTAACGACAATGCGGGCCACCTCGACTGCAGCGGACCGAGTGCCGCCAGTCGGCCGCCGCGCCTTCGCGACGGCCGACAGCGCGCTCCGGCGCGCTCCACTGGCCGGAGTGGGGTGCTGAGGCTGGGTGCCTCGGCGCCAAGCTGTGTCGCTGGTGCTCCGCGACGGCCGGTGGTGTGGTCAGGCTCGCTCCATCGGTCGGGTTGAGGTTGCTGAGGCTGGGTGCCTCAGCACCAAAGCGATGTCGCTGGTGCTCCGCGACGGCCGACAGTGCGCTCCGGCGCGCGCCACCGGGCGGGTTGGGGTCTGAGGCTGGGTGCCTCAGCACCAAAGCGGCGTCGCTGGTGTCCCGCGTCGGCGAGCGGCGCGATCCGGTTCGCCTCCGCCCCACTGGCCGGGGTGGGGCGCCGAGGCTGGCTGCCTTAGCACTAATCGGCGTCGCTACCGGTTCGCGACTGCCGGTGGTGTGGTCAGGCTCGCTCCATCGGTCGGGGCGCGGTGCTGAGGCTGGGCGCCTCAGTACCAAAGGGGCGTCGCTGGTGCCCGCGTCGGCAAGCGGCGCGATCTGGCCGCTCCACTGGCCGGGGTGCGGCGCTGAGGCTGGGTGCCTCGGCGCCAAGCTGTGTCGCTGCTGTTCCGCGACGGCCGGTGGTGTGGTCAGGCTCGCTCCATCGGTCGGGGCGGGATGCTGAGGCTGGGCGCCTCAGCGCCAAAGCGGCGTCGCTGGTGTCCCGCGTCGGCGAGCGGCGCGATCCGGTCCGCCTCCAACCCAGTGGCCGGGGCGGGATGCTGAGGCTGGCTGCCTCAGCACCAATCGGCGTCGCTGCCGGTTCGCGGCGGCCGGTAGCGCGCTCCGGTTCGCCCCTATGGTCGAGGCGACGTGCTGAGGCTGGCAACCCCAGCACCGAAAGCGCGTAGACGCGTTTGATCCGAGACGGCCGGTGTTGCGCTCGAGTCCGCCCCATCAACGGTCAGGGCGGGGCACCGGGGCCGGCTTACTCTTCATAGCGGCGTCGCGGGTGGTGCGGACAACCGGTGGTGCACTCCGGATTCGCCCCACCGGTCGGGGTGTGGTGCCGGGGCTGGCTGCCTCAGCACCAAAGTGGCGTCGTCGCAACTGATCCGCAGTATCCGCACGCCGCGGCGGGCCCTGTCCTCCGTACAGGGATCGTGTGGTTACAGATCCTCCGTCCAGCCGCGCGGCACTGCGGCGGCGAAGCCTTCATCGTCGCTCGCCCGATGCCACCGCGCGCGGCAACGGCACCCTGATCGAGTCGCGCGCTTCACCGTGCGCCGGCAGGCAAAGTCAGAACGGCGGATCCCCCGCACCCGCCGCGACCGGCATCGGGGCGGCTGGGGACCACGGGCTGTCGGAGCCGGCCGAACTCTCCGGGGAACCACCAGCGGGCGGGCCGGAACGGTTGGCGCGGTTGACTTTCGCCGTGGCGTAGCGCAGGGAGGGGCCGATTTCGTCGACCTGGAGTTCCACGACGGTGCGGCGCTCGCCTTCCTTGGTGTCGTAGGAGCGTTGGGTGAGGCGGCCCTGGACGATGACGCGCGCGCCGCGGGTGAGGGATTCCGCGGCGTTTTCCGCGGGCTGACGCCAGAGCGCGCAGCGTAAGAAGAGGGCTTCGCCGTCTTTCCATTCGCCGGAGGCGCGATCGAAGGTGCGCGGGGTGGACGCGACGGTGAAGTTGGCGACTGCGGCGCCGGACGGGGTGAAGCGCAGCTCCGGGTCGGACGTGAGGTTGCCGACGATGGTGACGACCGTGTCTCCGGCCATGGTGTTCTCCTCGGGTTCCGGCGGCACCCCGGGGTGAGGGCCGCTTCCGGGATTCAGGAGACCATCCGGGTACGACAGTTTCTCCGACCGTGGCCGTCACCCCATTAGGTGGTGTGCCGGAACCCTTCCTTCGGCCGTGGCCGGATCGGCGCCACCACGGCACGATGGGCGGCCGAGGCTGCGGAGAGGGAGCGGATGAGGAGCTGGAAGAAGGCGCGCGCGGGAGTGCTGGCGCTGGCGGTGGTGGCGAGCACCGTGGCAACCACAGCGGCAACCACTGCGGCAACCCCCGCGAGTGGCACCGCGACCGACTGCTGCGGTGGCCCCTCGTCCTGGACCACCGGGGACAAGTCCGCTCTCGGCACCTCGGCGACGACGCAGAGCCCCGTCTGGTTCACCGTCGCGAACGGCGTGACGTCCGAGGTCTTCTACCCGCGCTTGGACGTCCCCGAGACGCAGGACATGCAGTACGTGATCACCGACGGATCCTCCTTCGTCGACCTCGAACGCGACGCCACGAACCACGTCGTCTCGATGCCCGACGAGAAGTCCCTCGAATACACCGTCACCAACACCGCGAAGAGCGGCCGCTACCGCATCACGACCACGTATGTCACCGACCCGGCCCGCGCGACGCTCGTGACCCGCACCCGGTTCCAGTCGCTCGACGGTGGCACGTATCGGCTTTACCTGCTCGCCAACCCGTCCATGGCGGGTGGCGCGGGCGGGGACATCGCGTCGTGGGACGGCAGCGGCCTCGTGGCGAGTGGCACGGAGAACCTCTTCGGCACGACGACCACCGTCGTGTCCTCGCTGCGGGTGTCGACCGGGTTTTCCGCGCACGACAACGGATACTCCGGTGCCGCCAGCGACTGTCTCGTCGACCTGCGCGCCGACCGCACGCTGGACAACGGGTTCGACTCCGTCTCCGGCGCCGGCAACGTCGTCCAGTGTGGACAGATCCCGGTCGCCGCGGACACGACCTTCACCGCCGCCCTCGGGTACGGCTCGAGCGCACAAGCCGCGACGAGTGCGGCGACCGGTTCACTGGCCGCCGGGTTCGGCTCGCTGGAATCCGGCTACCGCACGGGCTGGAACTCCTACGTCGGCAGCCTCAAGCCCGCGCCCGCCAGCGTCGCGGGGGATCAGCAGCGGCGCCGCGCGTATTACGTCGCCGCGATGGCGTTGCACGCGGCCGAGGACAAGACGTTCCGCGGGGCCGGCGTGGCCGGGCTCGCGACGCCGTGGGGCGACGTCGTCAACGGCGACAGCCTCGGCGACGGTTACCACCGCGTGTGGGGCCGCGACCTCTACCAACAGGCCACCGGTCTCCTGGCCGCCGGTGACACCGCGCAGCCGAAACGCATGGCGCAGTTCCTGTGGGGCTCGCAGTGGATCGGCTCGCCGACCGCCGGCGACGGCACGACGTACCCGGCCGGCGCCTTCCCGCGCTACAGCCCCGTGAGCGGCGTCGCCGGCGCCAGTGCCCAGCAGCTCGGGTGTTGCGAGCAGCTCGACCAGGACGCCGACGCGATCGTGCTCGCCTGGCTGACCGGTCTCACCGACGCCGCCACGTACGCGAAGGTCAAGGTCACCGCCGAGCACCTGCGCACGAGCGGTCCCGCAACGACCGAACGCTGGGAAGAGCAGTACGGCCGGTCGCCCTCGTCGATCGCCGCGGAGATCGCGGGACTCGTGACGGCCGGCGCGATCGCCCGCGCGAACGGCGACACCGCGAGCGCCACCACGTGGGAGTCCACAGCGGACTCATGGGGGGCGTCGCTCGACTCGTGGACCGTGACGACGTCCGGTTTCTGGGGCGGCCACACGTACTACGAACGGCTCGACAAGGGCACCGACCCCGACGACGGCGGCCAGATCTGCTTCGACGAAGGCTGTTTCTACGAGCACGACGTGGTCGACTTCGGCTTCCTCGATCTCGTGCGGCTCGGCGTGCGCGCGCCGGCCGACCCGACGATCGCCGCCTCGATCGCTCCGACGGCCGCCGCGTCGGACGGCAACGCGCCGATGCAGGTGACCCTGCCCGACGGGGACGTCTACTTCCACCGCTACCCGCACGACAACTACGGCGAAAGCACCTCCGCCTGCACCGGCTGGCCCGCCGGCGGCCCGCAACGCTTCGGGCGGCTGTGGCCCGTGCTGTCCGGCGAACGCGGCGAGTACGAGCTCGCCAACGGCCGCTCGGCCGCGCTCTACCTCAAGTCCATGGCCGACGCCGCCAACGACGGCTACTTCATCCCCGAGCAGGTGTGGGACCGCTCCAGTGGCTGCTTCGCCCTCGGCCGCCCGACGGGCAGCGCCGCACCGCTGATGTGGGCCGAAGGCCAGTACCTGCGCCTGGCGCAGAGCATGGACGCGGGCCACAACCTCGACACGCCTTCGGTGGTGAAGGACCGCTACGGCAACTGAGGCCCGCCTGATGAGGCGGTGGCTCGTGCGCGCAGCTCGCAGGAGGTGACGCGGAGCATCGTGCGCAAGCCCGGCTTTGGCCGTTGATGCGCGCCCGCACCCGACCGGCGGCGGAGGTCCGGCAAAACGCGGCCGGCGTCGAGCGTTGCGGGCCGGCAACACGTCACGCGTCTCCGGTGGTGAAGCACCAGCACAGCGCGTGTGGCGGTCGCACTGGAATGCCTACAGGTCCGTCGAGAACGCCACGCTCTTCTGCTCCCGCACCTCCGCCAGCCGTGCTTCCAGGGCGTTCGTGATCGCCGTCCAGGCGTCGCTGCCCAGGACCAGGCGGCGGGGCGCCGGGGTCTGGTCCACGGTGGCGATCATGGCCGCCGCCATGCGGGAGGGGTCGCCGATGGCGAGGCTGGTGCGTTCCTCCAGGACCTGGCGAATGCGGGACGCCGGGGACACGGCGTAGGCGTCGATCTTGGGTGCCAGCCTGGAGTTGCCGTAGCGGAACTCGGTGCGGGCGCCGCCCGGTTCGACAAGGGTGACGCCGATTCCGAAGGGCGCGACTTCGTCGGCGAGGGCGTCGGCGAAGCCTTCGATGCCCCACTTCGTCGCGTGGTAGAGGGAGCCGCCCGGCCAGGCGACCTGGCCGCCGACCGAGGAGAGCTGCAGGACGCGGCCGCCGCCGTCGGCGCGGAGGTGGGGCAAGGCGGCGCGGACGAGCTGGATGGAGCCCAGCAGGTTGGTGTCGAGCTGGTGGCGCACCTGCTCGTCGGTGAGCTCCTCGGCGGCGCCCATGAGGCCGTAGCCGGCGTTGCTGACCACGACGTCCAGGCGCCCGAAGTGGGCATGCGCGGCGTCGACGACCGGGCGGATGGCACCGGTGTCGGTCATCTCCAGCAGAGAGACTTGGAACGCGGCGCCGTAAGACTCGACGAGGTCGGCCACCGAGTCGAGGCGGCGGACGGTGCCCGCGACACGGTCGCCGGCGGAAAGCAGCTGTTCGGCGAGGTGCCGGCCGAAGCCGGTGCTCACGCCCGTGATGAACCAGGTTCGTGTCATGTCTTCAGCCTGGGCCGCGGTTGCGCGGCCAACCAGACTCCGATGACAGGGGTGCCGGCAGGGCCACCTTCGGCGAATTATCGTGGGGGACATGGCGGGAAACGTGATCGGCGAGTACCTGCGCGCGCGGCGCGAGCAGGTGCGGCCGGAGGACGTCGGGATCACCGTGAACGGCCACCGGCGCGTGCCGGGTCTGCGGCGTGACGAGCTGGCGATGCTCGCGGGCATCAGCACGGAGTACTACACGCGGCTGGAGCAGGGCCGGGATCGCCACCCGTCGGCGCAGGTGCTCGACGCCGTGGCGCGTGGGCTCCACCTCGACCGCGAGGCCACCGCGTACCTGCACGACCTCGCCGACCCCGCGCCGCGCCGTCGCCGCGCTCCGGAGAGCCACGAGCACGTCAGGTCCAGCGTCGCGCGGCTGATCGCGTCGTGGGAGCTGACGCCGGCGTACGTGCAGGGCCGCCACCTCGACGTCCTCGCCGCCAACGCGATCGCCGCCGCGTTGTCGCCCGTGTACACGCCGGGCACGAACCTATTGCGCGCTGTTCTCCTCGACCCCGCCGCGCAGGAGTTCTTCACCGGGTGGGAAAGGCGGGTGGGCGGTCTCGTCGCGAGCTTGCGCGCCGCCGGCGACCCGGATGATCCGCGGCTGGCCGGGCTGGTCGCGGAGCTGTCGGAGGAGAGCGAGCTGTTCCGCAGCCTCTGGCCCCGCCACGACGTGCGTCCGCAGCCGGGCGGCGGGACCCACCACCTGTACCACCTGCGGGTCGGCGAGCTGGAGCTGCAGTACGACAAGTTCGCGGTCAGCGGCGCCGAAGACCAGCTGATGGTGATCTACCACGCCGAACCCGGCACGCGGTCGGCCGAGGCTCTCCGGAAGCTGTCGGAGGGCCTCAGCGGACGAGGTGGAACGACTGAGCCGCAGGGGCGAACGTCACCGACTGCCCGCGTGTCACGGTGACCGCGTCGTTCTCGAGGCCGTCGCCGAACGCGGTGAGGTGATCGGACTCGACGTCGATCGTCAGCGCCGAAGTCGTGAGCTCGCCCTCGGTGAGCGAGGTCCCGGTCGTGGGGGAGGGCCACGCTTCCCGGACGAACCACACGAGCCGGCGTTCGTCGACGGCCGGCAGGCGCAGCGGGCTGTGCCGTTCCTGCCAGACCGACCGGCACCAGCCCGTGGCACCGGTGCCGGTGCCGACCAGCAGGCCCGACGACGCCTGCCGCTCGGGGCCGAGGCGGTAGCGCGCGGTCTGGTGGCTCGGGTGGCCGAGGTAGATCTCGTTGAGCGCCAAGAGCTTCTGGCCGTCGTCGGCGGTCAGCTCGACCATCGTGCGGGGCTCGACGGAGTCCAGCGAGCGCAGCAGGTCCGCCGTGGCCGCGGCCGGGTGGCGCACCAGGACGCCCGGCTCACCGGGCGTGACGCCGACGACAGGCTGGCCTGCCAGGTACTTCGCGACGTTCGCGACCAGCCCGTCCTGCCCGACGACGAGCACCACGTCCTCCGGCGTGAACAGGAAGCGCGACAGGTCCGCTCGCTCGACGCTGCCGCGGCGCCAGTCGAGGGGAATGGCGGCCGACACCGCGGTCAGCGTCCGCCGCAGCGCCGCGTCCTGCGCCACCAGGTCACCCAGGGAGCGGTCGTCGAGCGAACGGCCGCGCGTGGCCAGGAAGAACTCCGCCTGGCCGAGCGTGCCATGGCGGGCGAGCAGCTCGTCGAGCTCGGTGCGCCGGTGCACCACCACGGCCCGCGGGGCGAGGCTCACGACCCGATCCCCAGCCGGGCCAGCAGCGGTGTGAGCAGGTCGGGCGTGAGCACGAGGCTGTCGATCTTCGGCAGGTTCGCCGCCAGCTCCTTCACAGCCAACGCCCGCAGCACCGGCTCCGGCAGGTCGCGGTACGCGGCCAGCCGCGCGGCCTCGCCGGCCGCCTCCGCTTCGCCGAGCGTGCGCGTGGCTTCGGCCTTCACCTGCGCCAGCCGCGTGTCCCGGCTCGCGCGCGCCTCGGTCTCGATGTGGTCGGCCGCCGCGGCTTCTTCGGCCTGACGCCGGGCATTGGCGCCTCGCTGCGCGAGCAGCTGCTCCTCGCGCCGGGCGAGCTCGATCTTGTTCTGCAGCTCGTTCTCGCCGATCGCGCGCTCGCGTTCCACGGCCAGCGCGCGCCGCTCGTAGGTCGCGCGATCGGCTTCCTGCTGCACCTTCTCTCTCGCGGTCGTCTGCAGCGCCTTCTCGACCTCCGGCTCGGCGCGGATCGCGACGACGCGTACGTCGAGCACGGCCGAACCCGTCTGCGCGAGCCGCGTGTCCTCCTCGGCCAGCCCCGCGCGGATGCGGTCGCGCACGGCGCCGACACCGTCCACAAGGGCCTCCGCGAGCTGCGTGCGGGTGAGCACGTCGAGGGCGTACTGCTGCACGTTCTCCGTGAGCAGCCCGCTGATCTGCGCCAGCGGGTCGCCGCGCCAGCGGCCCGTATCCGGGTCGACGGAGAAGTCGAGGCGCTGGGCGGCGAGCGCCGGGTCGACCACGCGGAACGTGAGGGCGAGCTGCACCGTCACGTCCTGGAAGTCGGCCGTGCGCGCGTGGAAGAGCAACGGCAGCTCGCGGTCGTCCACCGGGATCTCCGACAGGGCCGCGGCCAGCGGCCGGTACCAGAACGACAGCCCGGTGCCGTCGTGCACGAGCTTGCCGCCGCGCAGGTGCCGGATGTGCGCGGTCGGCACACCGCGCAGGTGCCGGAACCCGAACCGGCGCTTGATGTCCACCATGGGGCCTCCTTATCGTCGCCGTGACGACATGGGCCCGACGGTCTTTTCGTCAAGCTGACGATTACGGTGTAGTGTGCGACACATGGAGGAGTTCCCGCCCAGCGCGGTCACCGTGGACCTCGTCGTGCTCACGATCACGGGGGAGCAGCTCTGCGTGCTGCTGGTGCGGCGGGGGATCGAGCCCTTCCGCGACGCCTGGGCGCTGCCCGGCGGCTTCGTCCTCGCCGACGAGGACCTCGACACCGCGGCGCGGCGCGAGCTGGCGGAGGAGACGGGCCTGGCCGCCGGCACCGTCCACATCGAACAGCTCGCGGGCTACGGCGACCCGGGCCGCGACCCGCGGCTGCGCGTGGTGACCATCGCCTACCTGGCGCTCGCGCCCGACTTGCCGGTGCCGCAGGCCGGCACGGACGCGGCGGAGGCGCGCTGGACCCCCGTCGTGAGCCTCGACCCGGCGACGCTCGCCTTCGACCACGCGAAGATTTTCACCGACGGCCTCGAACGGGCTCGAGCGAAACTCGAGTACACCCCGCTCGCCGCGGCGTTCTGCCCGCCCGAGTTCACGGTCGCCGAGCTGCGCCGCGTCTACGAGCTGGTGTGGGACGCGCGGCTGGACCCGCGCAACTTCCACCGCAAGGTCACAGGCGCCGAAGGACTCCTCGAACCCGTCGGCACCACCACGACTCGCGACGGCGGCCGCCCCGCCCGGCTGTACCGGAGGGGGCCGGCCGAGCTGCTGTCGCCGCCGATGCTGCGCACCCGCGGTTGAGGTTCAGGACAGGCGGAGTGTCGCGATTTCCCACGGCCGCGGAGTGTCGCGATTTCCCACGGCCGCAGGGAAAGCCGCAGCTCGCTGTCGGTCACCGGCACGGTTTCGCCGGGCTTGCCCAGCAGGTCCACTCGCCACGCCGAGGCGAACGGACCGCGCACCACCGCGGTGGTCGCCTCAGGAGACTGGGCGACCAGCCGCACCTCCAGTGAGCCGTCGCGACGCCGCAAGCTGGTGAGCACCGCGCCCTCGACGGTGAGCCCGTGCCGGGACGCGGGCGGCGCGTCGAGTGGGCCCGCACCGAGGGTGGCGTGCAGCGGATGGCGGTAGCGCTCGGCGGCGTCGAGCAGGGCACCGGCGCGCCAGTCGCCCGTGTGCGGGAGGACGGCGAGCTGCACGGTGGTGGTGCCGATCTGCTGGGCGAGTGGCGTCGCGATCTGCGGACCGGCGGGCTCCTCGCGGTACGGGTGGACGTTGCGGCTGAGCCGGCCGCTCGTGCGCAGCACGGTGAGGGCGAGCGCGTCATCCAGGAGCTCGTACTCGCACGCCTGCGTCAGCAGCAGTCCGGCGCCGCCGGCGTCGGCGAAGCCGTGGGCCGGGAACGTCGGGATCGGGTACTCGCTGAAGCCGCCCTCGGCTGTGCGCCCGCGTTCGACGACGGCGAACTGGCCCTCGGCGTGCGAGGTGTACGCGGCGCGGGCGAGCGGGACGTGGAACCGCACGCGGTGGTCGCGCGAGGCGTTGTCGATCGTGAGGTCGAGGCGGACGAACGGCTCACCCGCGCGCAGTTCGACGGCCATCGTCACCGTGCCACGAGAAGTCGACGGGCTGCGCCGATCGCCCGCCCAGTCCATCTCCGCCGGCCACGAGTAGGTCCGCTCCACGGTGAACGTCGTGCGCAGCGGCCCCTCGACGCCCGGTGTCACCCGCACCGAGTCCGGCCGCGTGACCACGGTGTCCGTGCCGGGTGGGGCGTAGTTGTAGGAATCGCCACGATCGCCGCCGTCGACGATCGTGGCGACGCCGTCGAGGACAGTGCCGTCGGCCGCGGTGATCCGCAGCGTGCCGTCGTCGTGCACCTCGACCGTCACGAGGCCGTTGCTCAGCAACGGGCAGGCGACGACGGGCGCAGTGACCGGAACAGAGCCCGGCACCACGCGCGCGGTCGTCCAGCCGAGAGCCGGCACGTCGACCAACGCGGTCACCGTCCGCCGCTCGGCCTGGCGGATGCGGATCGTCCACGCGCCCGTCGCGTCGGTCACCGCCGCTCGCACGGCTTCGACGTCGAAGGGTTCCTCGCCGCCGTGCCGCGCGACGGAGAACTCCAGCAGTCGCGCTGAAGACTCGCACCGCCAGCCGGTGATCTCACTGCCGAACAGCTCACGTCCGTGGATGCGCGGCAGGAAAAGCACCAGGTCGGCGCCTGAAGCCGCTTCCTCGTGCAGTAGCTCGCCGGCCACAGCCTCCACCTGCGCGGGCAGGCGCGTGCCGTCGGGCAGCTCCAGCGCGATCTCTGCCCACGGCGCTTCCACGTCCAGTGTCACCAGGTCGCGGCGAGCAGCGGGCGTCGGGTTGAGCACCAGCAGCGAATCCCGTGCGACGGAGCGCGCGAGCCGGCCGGCCACGCGGTCGCGCACCGCCTGCCCGAGGTGGCCCGCCTCGCTGATCCGCGCGAACACTTGCGTCGCCGTCTCGTCGACCCCGCAGCCGGTCACGGAGTCGTGTCCCGACGCGTCGACCAGCCGCCACCACGCCAGCTCCAGGAACCGCTGCGGCCACTCGGCCGAGAACAGCGCGGCGAACGGTTCGGCATAACGCTCCACGAGCCGCTCGGCCCGCGCCATCGCCTGCTTGAGCTGCGGGCGCACCGAAAGGACACCCGGCAGGATGTTGGCCGCGGCGTGGCTGCGCAGCTCACCCCGCACCACGGGCAGCGAAGGGTCCGTGGCGTCGCGCGCGCCGACGTACTCGGCCAGCGTGCTGATCCGCACGTCGACCGACGCCGGATCGAGCCCGGCGACGAGCTTCACCAGCGAGCCGACGGGCGCGGAGTGGTCGGTGCCGTACATCGCGAGCACGGGGTCGGCCCCGAACGAGGGCCGCAGCCGCCGCCCGAGCTCGGCCATGCGGGAGGCGAAGAAGCCGGGGTCGGAGAAGACGTAGGCCGCGTTGCCGTAACCGTCGGCCAGGTACTCCACGCGCACGGAGCTGCCGTCCGGCGCCGTCCAGCGGAACGCGTGGCCGTCCACTCCGGACGGAACCCCGCGCCACACGCACGCGTGCTCGAACCCGGCGCCCGCGAGGATCTGCGGCATCTGCGCGCAGTGGCCGAACTCGTCGGGCAGGTAGCCCACGCGCATCGCGCCGCCGAGCTCGGTGGCGCGCGCCCAGCCGAGCTCCAGGTTCCGCACGATGTTCTCGCCCGAGACGAGGAACTCGTCGAGCAGGATCTGCCACGGCCCCACCGCGAGCTGCCCGGACGCGACCAGCGCGGCCACCCGGTCGCGATTTTCGCCGCGCACCTCCAGGTAGTCGTCGACGGCCGCCATCTGCCCGTCGAGCGTGAACCGGAACCGCGGGTCGGCCTCGGCGCGGTCGAGGACCTCGTCGAGCAGGTCGACCAGGCGCAGGCGGAACCGCTGGAACGGCTCGTACCACTCACGGTCCCAGTGCGTGTGCGGGACGAGGCGGACCTCGGGCGCACTGGTCATCGGGCGGCTCCTTCGGGCGTGATCGGGGAGAACGTGAGCGTGAGGCTCGCCTTCTGGGCGTGCAGGCGGTAGCGCGGCAGCACGCCCGGCCCGCAGGAGGCGGTGCCGAGCCCGTGCTGGGCCAGGTCGAGGTTGAGGTGCACGAGCTCACCCGGCACCAGGTCGACGGTGTGGCGAGCGGCGTCGAGGTCCTCCGAAGTCCAGCGCCGCGCGGTGAAGTCGAACACCGGCTCGCCCTCGATCCGGATCCCGGCCCCGCCCGCGGACGTCAGGCGCAGCCAGCGCGCGTCGGCGCGGTTGCCGTTCTCCTGCGGGTACACGTACGGCGTCTGCAAAGCGTCCACAGTGGAGGAAAACCGGCCGATCCGCGCCGCCTGGCGGCTGTCGGCGTAGGCCTCGCCCGGGCCGGCGCCGAACCACTCGACACCGCCGAACGCGCCGGGCACCGCCATCCGCAGGCCCAGGCGGGGGAGCGTGCACGGCCACTCGCCGTCCGGCTCCAGCTCGACACGCAGGCGCACGCGGTCGCCGTCGGCGGCCCAGCGGTACTCGGCGAACATGCCGACCCCGAGCCCGGGCGGCGCGACCCGCGTCCGCACGACGAGAGCCGACGCTTGCCCGTCCACCTCGGCCACGCGATGCTGCAGCCGGTGCAGGCCCGCGGCCCGCCACCGCGCGGCTTCGGGGTCGTCGGAACCCCGGTCGTTGTCGGTCGGCGCGCGCCACAGGTCCACTCGCGGCCCCTCGACGCGGTGGCCGCCGAGCGCGACGAGCCGGCCGGTGGCGGCGTCGAACGCGCCGGGCCCGAGCCGCAGGAGTCTGCGTTCACGCAGCAGTGGCGCACCCACCGCGGGAGGCACGGGGTCGGTCGCGGGCGTCACGGGCAGCTGCCCCCACGCCACGACGTGGCCCGTGGACGCCCAGCCGGTGTCGGCCGCCAGCACCGCTCGCACGGTGAGCACGCCTTCGCCCGACGTGTCGGGCAGCCGGGGGAGCGGCAGGTCGAGGCTTTGTCCGGCGCGGACCTCGGGCACGGCCAGCTCGCCGGCCGCCAACTCGACGCCGTCGTCCTCGAAGCTCCAGCGGAACACCAGGTGCGCCGACCCGACCACGTCGTAGTGGTTCGAGATCCGCACCCCCGCGGCACTCGCGTCGATCCGCACCGGCTCGAAGACTTTCGCGAACTCGGCCAGCGCGGGCGAGGGCGTGCGGTCGGGGTGGACCAGGCCGTCGATCACGAAGTTGCCGTCGTGGATCTGCTCGCCGAAGTCGCCGCCGTACGCGAAGTACTCGCGGCCTCCGGCGTCGCGCCGGGCGAGCCCGTGGTCGAGCCATTCCCACACGAACCCACCTTGCACGTGCGGGTACCGCTCGAACAGCTCGCGGTACTCCAGCAGTCCGCCCGGCCCGTTGCCCATCGCGTGCGCGAACTCGCAGAGCAGGAACGGCAGCGACCGGCGGCGCTCGTTCGGGTCGTCGCGGCGGCCGATCCGGTCGACCTCCGCGTGGTCGGCGTACATGCGGCTGTACACGTCCACGTACTCGCACTCGAAGTCGCCTTCGTAGTGCACCGGCCGCGACGGATCGCGCTCCCGCGTCCACGCCGCCGTCGCGGCGAGGTTCCGGCCGGTGTGGGCCTCGTTGCCGAGTGACCACAGCACGATCGACGGGTGGTTCTTGTCGCGCTCGACGGTGCGGCGCATGCGGTCGAGGTAGGCCTCGCCCCAGCGCGGGTCGTCACTCGGGTTGCCCGCCCAGCCCAGATCGCCGAAGCCGTGGGTCTCGAGGTCGCACTCGTCGATCACCCACAGGCCGTGGATGTCGCACAGCTCGAGGAAGTACGGGTCCGGCGGGTAGTGGCTGGTGCGCACCGCGTTCACGTTGTGGCGCTTCATGAGCAGCACGTCGGCCAGCGCGAACTCGCGCGGCAGCGCGCGGCCGAACCGCGGGTGGTGCTCGTGCCGGTTGACTCCGCGGAACAGCACCCGCCGTCCGTTCACCTCGAGCACGCCGTCCTCGATCCGAACGGTCCGGAACCCGATCCGCACCGGCACGCGTTCGGCCGGGGTGTGCACCTCACCGTGGTAGAGCCGCGGCGATTCGGCGCTCCACGGCTCCACGGCGATCTCCACCGGCGACCCGGCCGGCAGGTTCTCGACGCCGAGCTCGGGCACGCTCAGCAGCACGCCCTCGGCGGCGGTGACCGAGAGCGTGCCGAGGCCGCTGGCGTGGTCGAAGTCGGCGTGCAGCTGGTAGTCCTCGACGCCGCCCACCGGGCGCGAGAGCAGCGTGACTCCGCGGAAGATGCCCGAGAGCCACCACATGTCCTGGTCCTCGAGGTAACTGCCCGAAGACCACTGGTGCACGCGCACGGCGAGCACGTTTCCGCGCGCACGCAGCAGGTGGCCCACCGCGAACTCCGACGGCAGCCGGCTGCCGCGCGTGACGCCGAGCTCCTCGCCGTTGAGCCACACTTTCGCGCACGAGTCGACGCCGTCGAAGCGCAGCACCGCCGGCTCATCCGGCCAGCCGGCCGGCAGGTCGAACGTGAGCCGGTGATCCCCCGTAGGGTTGTCCGAAGGCACCAGCGGCGGCTGAACCGGGAACGGGTAGTGCACGTTGGTGTAGGCCGGTTTCCCGTGGCCCTGCAGCTGCCAGTGACCCGGCACCGTGAGCGTGTCCCAGCCGCTGTCGTCGAAGTCGTCGCGCGCGATCCCTTCGGGCGCGGCCGCCGGAGAGGGCGAGAGGCGGAACCGCCACGTCCCGGCCAGGCTCACCGACCGCGCGTCCGAGGAGAACGCGGCGCGGGCCGGCAGCGAGCCGTGGCCGGGGGCGGGGTCTTCGACGTACGACGACATGGGTTCCTTTCAGCCCTTGAGAGCGCCGGCGGCGATGTTGCGGATGAAGTGACGGGCACCGAAGAGGAACACGATGATCAGCGGCACGATCGCGACGAGCGTCCCGGCCATCACGACGCTGTAGTCCTTCACGTACACACCCTGCAGCTGCGAGAGCGCCACCTGCAGCGTCACGTGGTTGGAGTCGATCAGCACGACCAGCGGCCACAGGTAGTCGTTCCAGGCGTTGACGAAGGTGAAGATGCCGAGGAACGCGAGCGCCGGGCGCAGCACCGGCAGCCCGACCGACAGGTACGTGCGGAAGAACCCCGCGCCGTCCATCCGGGCCGCTTCCAGCAGCTCGTCCGGAATGGCGCCGCGGGCGTACTGGCGCATCCAGAAGATGCCGAACGCGTTGGCGGCGGCCGGGATGATGAGTGCCTTGAGGTCGCCGACCCAGCCGAAGTTCGCCATCAACGTGAACTGCGGGATCGCCGAGAGCTGCGTGGGCACCACGAACGTTGCGAGCAGGATGCCGAAGAGCACGCTGCTGCCCGGGAAGTCGTACTTGGCGAAGGTGAACGCCGCCAGCGAGTCGAAGAACAGCACCAGCAACGTGGTGACCACGGCGACGATCAGCGTGTTGAGCAGCGAGCCGAAGAAGTCGATCTTCGCGAACACCTCGCCGATGTTGGCGAACAGGTGCCCGCCGAACGTCAGCCGCGGCGGGGTCGCGTAGATGTCGGCGGTGGTGTTGGACGCCATCACGGCGAGCCAGTAGTAGGGGAAGAGGGTGATCAGGCCGCCGACGATCAGTGCCACCAGCGTCAGCACCCGTGCCCGTCTGCTCGTCATCGGCCGGCTCCCTTGGTCTGGACCTGGCCGCGCTCGGGCCGCATCACGAGCCGCCAGTTGAGGATCGAGAAGAGGACGACGACCACGAAGATGCCCCACGCGATCGCGGCGCCGTAACCGAAGTCGTTGTCCGCGAACGCCGTGTTGTAGAAGTAGAGGACCATCGTCATGCCCGCGCCGCCGGGGCCGCCGCGATTGCCGAGCAGCACCTGCGACTCGGTGAAGATCTGCAGCCCGTTGATCGCCGACATCACCACGGAGAACAGCAGCACCGGCCGCAGCAGCGGCAGCGTGATGCGGAAGAACGTCTGCACCGGGCCGGCGCCGTCGATGCGGGCCGCCTCGAACACGTCCGGTGGCAACGCTTGCAGCCCGGCCAGGAAGATGATCGCGTTGTAGCCGGTCCAGCGCCAGATGATCATGATCGAGATCGCGCCGCGGATGGCCCACGGGTCGCTCAGCCAGTCGATGTTGCCGATGCCGAACAGGCCCAGGAACCAGTTCAGGATCCCGAACTCGTCGGAGAAGATCGAGCCGAACACCAGCGACATCGCCACGATCGAGGTCACGTTGGGCAGGAAGTACGCGACCCGCAGCACACCCTTGTACCGCACCGAAGAGTTGAGGCCGACCGCGATGAGCAGCGCGAGCGCCGTCATCGGGACCGTCGAGGCCACCCAGATGATCAGGGTGTTGCCGATCGAGTCCCAGAACGTGGTGTCCGACAGCAGGAACGCGAAGTTCTCCAGCCCGACGAACTTCATCGGGCCGACGCCGTCCCAGCGCTGCAGCGCGAGATAGAGCGAGTACAGCACCGGGTAGACCCCGAAGATCGCGAACAGCACGAAGAACGGTGCGACGGCCAGGTACTGCGGCAGGTAGCGCCACTGTTTGCGGCGGCCGTCGGCAGTGTGGCGGACCGGAGCGCGGCGAGCGCCGGCCGTCTCGGCGGGCAGGATCGCGGTCACGAGAGCACCCCCTGGCGGCGCAGCAGGCGTTCCACCGAAGCGCGGGCGTCCTGCCACGCGTCCTCGGGGTCCTTGCCCGCACTCTCCACATTGGTCAGTTCATCGGTGAAGGTGTCGCTGATCGTGATGTCCCAGGGGCTGAAGTACACGGGCTTGACCTCCCGCGCGATCTTCGAGAACACGTCCATCGTCACTTGTCCGCCGAAGAACGGCTCGGGTGCGAGCAGCCGCGGGTCCCCGTAGGCCGACGGACTGGGCGGGAAGAGGCCCAAGTCCAGGAACGTCTGCGGCTGGTTCTGCGGCGACTGCAGCCACTTCACGATCTCGAACGCGGCGTGCGGGTCGGGGCAGTACTTCGTGATCGCCAGGAACGAACCGCCCTGGTTGCCCGCACCGCCGGGCGGCCGGCACACGCGCCACTTGCCCGAGGTGCCTGGCGCCGACTCCTTGAGCTCGCCGGTGATCCAGGAGGCGTTGACGAAGCTGAGCTCCTTGCCGCTGTTCCAGGCCGCGTGGCGGTCGATCGACTGGCCGTTGACGCTCTGCGAACCCGCGTACCCGGCGGTCAGGCCCATCCGGAACGCCTGCACGGCCCGGTCCCACGCGCGGCGCACCTGCGACTGGTCGTCGAGGTAGTGGTTGGCGTGGTCGAAGTACTTGCGCGGTTCCTGCGCGAGCGAGTACGTGAACACCGTCTTGGTGTCGGTGATCATGTAACGGCCGGGCAGCTTCTTCTGCACCTGCGCGCTGAACGCGAAGTAGTCGTCCCATGTGGACACGGCCGCCGCGACCTCGTCGGGCTCGCTGGGGAAGCCGGCCTGGGCGAACAGGTCGTGGCGGTAGTACAGGGCGGCCGGGCCGACGTCGACGGGGAACCCGAGCTGGAAGCCGTCGGGACTGGTGCCCGCCTGCCACTTCCAGGGCAGGTACTCGTCGCGCAGATTGTCCGCGCCGAGGCTGTTCAGGTCGACGAAATGGTCGGTGTCGGCGAAGTAGGTGGCGATGTCGTCGCCGAGCATGGTGATGTCGGGCAGGTAGGCCTCGCCGGCCAGCGCGGCGAGCAGCCGCTGTTTCAGCTCGCCGCTGACCTGCGAAGGGGTCAGCTTGTCGGCGGCGAACCGCTTCACGGCCTCGCCGAGCACGGCGTCGGACAGGCCGTTCGAGGTGTACCAGAGCGTGATCCGCCCTGGGTTGGCGGTCGTGGGACTGGTGCAGGCAACTGCGCCGAACGCCGAGGCGCCGAGTGCCGCCGCGCCGGTCAGGAACCGTCGTCGAGTCAACGTCATCGGGGACCCTCCGGGAAGCTCCGTGAACGCTCCCGTGAACGTTCACGAATTGCCCGGAAGTGTGCGCGAGGTGCCGTGAGGTGTCAAGCGGTGAGGCTCAGGCGGATTCGCGGACCAGCAGCTCGGCCTGGATCACGAGCTCGTCGGCCGACAGGGGAGTCGCGCCGGTGAGCAGGCGGGCGGCCTGGTCGATCGCGAGGGCGCCCAGCCGGCGCGTGTCGAGGGCGACGCTGGTCAATGCCGGGTCCACGACGGTGCCGAGCTGGAGCCCGTCGAACCCGACCACGGCGAGGTCGCCCGGCACCCGGCGCCCGAGGCGGCGGGCGGCGCGCAGGGCGCCCATGGCGATGATGTCGTTGAAGGTGAACACGGCCGTCACGTCGGGGTGCTCGGCCAGCAGCGCTTCCAGGGCCGCGGCCCCGCCGTCCACCGACTGGGCGGCCCGCTCGACGACCTCGGCTTCGAGCCCGTGCGCGGCGACCGCGGCGGCGAACCAGTCGCGCCGGACGCTCGGTTCGGCGCGGCCTGCGTGGTCGAGCATGCCGATGCGCCGGTGTCCGGCCCGCACGAGGTGCGTGATCGCGGCCTGCACGCCGTTCGCGCCTTCGACCCGGATCGAGCTGAACCGGGGCGTGTGGTGTTCGCGGCCGATGAGGACCACGGGGATGCCGCGGGTGAAGCGGTCGAGCTCGTCCTCGGGCCGGCTGAAGTAGCCGACCACGGCGTCCACCTGCGAACCGATCACCTGCAGCGTGCCGAGCTCTTCCTCGGCGCTGTCGGAGGTGTCGTACACGACCACGTGCCAGCCGCGGGCGCGCGCGGCCTCGAGCGCGGCGGCGGCGACCTCGGTGAAGAACGGGTTGAGCAGGTCGGGGATCACGAGCCCGATCGTCGTGGTGTCCTGCCGAACGAGGCCGCGGGCGAACCGGCTCGGCCGGTAGCCGAGCTCACGGGCCGCGTCGAGCACCCGCTGTTTCGTGGTGCCGTCGATCTCGGCTTTGTCGTTGAGCGCCCGCGACACGGTCTGGCGCGACACCCCCGCGCTGCGGGCGACGTCGTGGATCGTCACCTTCCGGGACGTTTCCGACGACACCATCACGGACCTCCCGCCGTGCGACGCGTCCACGCCGCCGGATCCGAGTATGCCCGCACCGCACACGCCGGGCCGGGAACGGTGCCCGGCCCGGCGTGTGCGGTGCGGCCCGGTGCCGGGCTCAGGCGTTGTCGCCGACGCGCACGCCGCGCCGGCGCGACACGATCCTCCAGCCGACCGCCAGGACGATCGCGAGCACGGGGATGGAGTAGAACGCGATCTTCTCGGCGCCGTCGGAGAAGCCCATCAGCACGACCACCAGCAGGAGGAACCCGAGCGTGGCCCAGCCGGTGTAGGGCGCGCCCGGCATGCGGTAGCTCGGCCGCTCGACCTCGCCGCGCAGCGCGGCCTGGCGCATCCGCATCTGCGAGTAGATGAGCGTGGCCCACGTGGCCACCACACCGAGCGAGGCCACCGCGATGGCGATGTCGAACGCCTCCTGCGGCACGATGTAGTTCAGCACCACGCCGAGCACGTAGACGATCGACGTGAACAGGATGCCGCCGTAGGGCACGTGACGGCTGTTCATGCGGCCCACGAACTTCGGCGCCTCGCCGTGGTCGGCCAGCGCCCGCAGGATGCGCCCGGTCGAGTAGAGACCCGAGTTGCACGACGAGAGCGCGGCGGTGAGCACCACGGCGTTCATCACGTCGCCGATGCCGCCGATGCCCAGGCGCGAGAAGACGGTGACGAACGGGCTTTCGGCGCCGCTGTAGAACGACCACGGCATCAGCATCGCCAGCAGCAGCACCGAACCGACGTAGAAGACGCCGATGCGCCAGACGACGCCGTTGATGGCCTTCGGCAGTACCTTGCGCGCGTCCTTGGTCTCGCCGGCCGCGATGCCGACGACCTCGATCGCGGAGTAGGCGAAGATCACGGCCTGCAGGGTCATGAGCGCGATGCCGATGCCTGCGGGGAAGAAGCCGCCGTGGTCGGTCAGGTTGTGCACGCCGGCCGGCGTGCCGCCGATGTTCGCGCCCGCGAACACGAGCCCGATCGCCGTGATCAGGAAGACCACGATCGCGAGCACCTTCACCACGGAGAACCAGAACTCCAGCTCGCCGAACAGCTTCACGCTCACCAGGTTCACGCCGATCAGCACGCCGAGCGCGACGAGCGCGGTGATCCACTGCGGCACGTCGGGCAGCCACTTGTGCACGTAGATCGCGACGGCGGTGATCTCGGCGATGCCGGTCATCGCCCAGTTGACCCAGTACATCCAGCCGGAGACGAAACCGGCCCACGGCCCGATGAACTTGCGGGCGTAGGTGACGAAACTTCCCGAACTCGGCTCGTGCAAGACGAGTTCACCGAGTGCGCGCATGACGAAATACGCGGCGATGCCGCAGATGGCGTAGGAGAGCACCAGCGACGGGCCGACCTGCTGGAGCTTGCCGCCGGCCCCGAGGAAGAGGCCGACACCGATCGCGCCGCCGATCGCGATCATCTGCACCTGGCGGTTGCCCAGTGCTTTCGTGTAGCTGTCGCCTTCGCTGGCGACCACTGTGGAATCCATGGTTGCGTGACGCTAGCGGTGCGGGCGCGCGTGACCAAGCACGCCAAGGAAGACTTAAGGTGTGCGACACCTCACTCGGGGGAAATCCCGGGAAAACGCTCCCTCGATTTGACAGCGGCACCATTCTTCCGGTGACTTGATCAAGGCTTGATTCGCGCGGGGCGGCGATTCCGCCGACCGGGATTTCGGAATATCTCTCAGGTTCGCGGGGAACTTCAGGAACACTTCCGTGGCCGGGAGGGTAATGCGGCGGGCGTGCACGCGCGACGGCCGTTACCTTCGCGACATGACCACCGAACTGCCCGCGTCCCAGCTCTCCGTGTCCATCGTGGACGAGATCGAGCAGCTGAAAGGCACCTACCCGGGTTACCGCCGGGCCCACGCCCGGGGCGTCTGCTACGACGCCACTTTCGTCCCGTCCGGCGTCGCCGCCGACCTCACCACGGCGACGCACCTGCGGGGCGAGCCCGTGCGCGCGACCGTGCGGTTCTCCCACACCGACACCAACCCGCATCTGCCCGACGCCGGCACGGCCGTGCGCGGGCTCGCGGTGAAGTTCCACCTCCCGGGTGGCGGCAACACCGACATCGTCGGCGTGAACCTCGACCGGTTCATCGCCGCGACGCCCGAGGACTTCCTCGCGCTGCTCAAGTCGGCCGAGCCCGACCCCGCCACCGGCGCGCCCGACCTCGGCAAGGTGCAGGCCCACGTGGGCGCGCACCCGAGCGCGGGCCCGGGCCTGTTCACCGCCTCGCAGCTGCCCACGCCGGTCAGCTACGGCACCACCACCTACTGGGCGATCCACGCGTTCTTCTGGCGCGCGGCCGACGGTTCCCTGCGCCCGGTGCGTTACCGCTGGGTGCCCGAGGCCGGCGACCACGTGCTCGCCGCCGGCGAGGGCGGCGACTGGTCGGCCGAGCATCTCACCGAAGAGCTCGGCGAGCGGCTGGCGCGCGGACCGGTCGAGTTCACGCTCAAGGTGCAGCTCGGCGAGCCGGGCGACCCGACGAACGACGCCACGCTGGTCTGGCCCGAGGACCGCACGGAGATCACGGCCGGCCGGCTGGCGATCACCGCCGAGGTCACCGACCAGAAGCACTGGAACTCCCAGGTCTTCGACCCGACGCTGCTCACCGAGGGCATCGAGCTGTCCGACGACCCGATCCTGGCCGCCCGCAGCGCGATCTACGCGGTCTCCTACGACCGGCGCAGTCACGACCGCTGACCGGGTGCGGGGTCAGATGAGCGTGCTCATCGTGGTGGCCGCCTTCAGCCCCGAGCCGGTGAGGATGACGGCGGTCCTGTCTCCGGGCGCGAGCACGCCGTCGGCGCGGAAGACGTCGACGGCGGCCGCCGCGGTGGCGCTGGTCGGCTCGGCGTAGAGGCCGATCCGCGGAAGCTCCCGTGCGGCGCGGGCGATCTCGTCCTCGGCGATCGCCACCGTCGCCCCGCCCGAGCGGCGGATCGCGGCGAGCACCTCGGGGAGGCGGACGGGTTCGCGGATGGCGGTGCCCTCGGCGATCGTCGGCGCGAACCGCGTCGGCACGGCGTGGTCGGCGCCGGCGCGGAAGGCGGCGTCGATCGGCGCGCAGTTCGCGGGCTGCGCGACGAGCAGGCGCGGCCGCTTCGCGATCGCGCCGGAGGCGAGCAGCTCGCCGAACCCCAGGTCGAGGCCGAGGACGATGCTGCCCGCGCCGGCCACGGTCACGACCGTGTCCGGCGCGGTGTACCCGAAGTCCTCCCACAGCTCGTACGCGAGTGTTTTGGTGCCCTGCAGGAATAACGGGTGCCAGTTGTGGCTCGCGTAGGTGGTTTCACCGGATCGGCGCAGAGCTTCGGCGGCGGTGGCGTCGCGGGTGCCCGGCACGAGGTCCACGGTCGCGCCGTACGCGCGGCTCTGCAGGATCTTCGCGGGCGACGTCGACTCCGGCGCGAGGATCGTGGCCGCGATGCCCGCGGCGGCCGCGTAGGCCGACACCGAGGAACCGCCGTTGCCGGAGCTGTCTTCGAGGACCTCACGCACGCCGGCCTGGGCGAGCGCCGAGAGCATCACGCTGCTGCCGCGGTCCTTGAAGCTGCCGGTGGGGCTGAACCACTCGAGCTTGAACCGCGTGTCGTGCCCGCGCCACGGCCGCTCGACCAGCGGCGTGCAGCCCTCGCCGAGCGAGATCGGCCGCAGGTCGCCCGGCAGTGCGGCGCGGTAGCGCCACAGCGACCGCGTGGCGGTGTCCACCTGCTCGCGCGTGATGCCCGGCAGCGCTTCCACAGTGAGCGGCGCGCCGTCGTCCCCGCACCAGCGCAGCGCGTCGAGCGGGTAGCGGCGGGCGGAGCGTTCGTCCACGTAGTCCACGAGGGACACTCTGGCCACGCTCACCCGTCCGGTCAATGTGACGCGTCACGGGTGGTCCCGTCACCGGAACGAGTGGCTATCCACAGTGGACACCTCGCCCTACGGTGGACCCGCGGGAACGACCGCCGAGCGGGTGACGAGGAGGGCGCATGACGGCCACCGCCGAGGTGACGCAGGAGGAGCCGGCCGCGCTGGGGGCAGGGTTGTCGCGGCGGAAGATCAACGCGGTGTTCGGCGCGGTGCTGCTCGGCATGCTGCTCGCGGCGCTGGACCAGACGATCGTGGGCACGGCGTTGCCCACGATCGTGGGTGACCTCGGCGGGGCGGGGCACCTGTCGTGGGTCGTCACCGCGTACCTGCTGGCCGAGACAATCATGACCGTGGTCGTCGGCAAGCTCGGCGATCTGTTCGGGCGCAAGCTGATGTTCCAGCTGTCGGTCGTGATCTTCGGGGTCGGGTCCTTCTTCTGCGGCTTCGCCGACAGCATGGTGTGGCTCATCGTGTGGCGGGCCGTGCAGGGGCTGGGCGGCGGTGGCCTCATGGTGACCTCGACGGCGCTCATCGCCGACGTCGTGCCGCTGCGCGAGCGCGGCAAGTACCAGGGCGCGCTCGGCTCGGTGTTCGGCGTGGTGACCGTGGCCGGGCCGATGCTCGGCGGCTTCTTCGTGGACCACCTGTCGTGGCGCTGGGCGTTCTACGTGAACATCCCGCTGGTCGTCGTGGTGCTCATCGTGGCCGCGTCCGCGATGCCCAACGCGCGTGCCGCCCTCAAGCCCGTGATCGACTACCTCGGCATCCTGCTCATCGGCCTCGCCGCCACCGGGCTGACGCTCGTCACGAGCTGGGGCGGCACCACCTACGCGTGGGGCTCGCCGACGATCATCGGGATGGCGATCGGCTCGATCGTGCTGCTCGGGCTCTTCGTACTGGTGGAGCTCCGGGCGAAAGAACCGATGCTGCCGATGCGGCTGTTCCGCAACCCCGTGTTCACCGTGGCCGGCATCATGAGCTTCGTCGTCGGCTTCGCGATGCTCGGGGCGCTGTCCTACCTGCCCACTTACATGCAGTACGTGCAAGGCGTCTCGGCGACGTCGTCCGGGGTGCGGCTGCTGCCCATGGTGCTGGCGCTGCTGTTCGCGTCGATCCTGTCGGGCAACCTCGTGAGCCGCACCGGCCGGTACAAGATCTTCCCGCTGGTGGGCTCCGCCTTGATGACGGCCGGGCTCTACCTGCTCTCGCGCCTGGGCCCGGACACCGGGTTCTGGGAGTCGGCGCTGTACATGGCGGTGCTGGGTCTCGGGATCGGCCTCGGCATGCAGGTCCTCACCATCGCGGTGCAGAACACGGTCGACTACCGCGACCTCGGCGTCGCGACGTCCGGTGTCACGTTCCTGCGGTCGATCGGCAGCTCGTTCGGCGCGGCGATCTTCGGCACGGTCTACGCCAACCAGCTCGGCCCGAACCTGGCCCACGCTCTCGCGGCGCACCCCCTGCCGCCGGGAGTCGATCCGCGGGCGACGCAGGTGCCGCAGGCGTTGCACCAGCTTCCCCCGGCGGTGTCACAGCCCGTGATCGCCGCGTACAGCGATTCACTGCATGTGGTGTTCTTGTCCGCCGCTCCGGTGGGCCTCGTCGCGCTGGCGCTGGCGTTCTTCCTGAAGGAAGTGCCGCTGCGGGACACGTCCAGGGCGGCCGCGCCCGACCTCGGCGACGGGTTCGCGATGCCCGAGGCGCGTGACCACGATCGCGAGCTGGAACGGGCTGTCGCCACGCTCTTCTTTCGCGAGCGGCGCAAGGTCGCGCCCGCCATCGCGGCGCGCTCCGGTTCCGAGCTCGACCACGGCGGCCTGTGGTGCCTCGTGCAGGTCCACCTGCGTGAACGCCGTGGCGAACCGGCGACGCTCACGGCGATCGGGCAGCACTACGGCGTGCCCCCACAGGTACTGGAACCCGCGTTCGCGCGGCTGGAGCTCACCGGGTACCTCAGGTTCTCCGGCGGGAGCTGGGCGCTCACCGCGGCCGGGCGCGAGGAGTTCGGCAAGCTCGTGCGCGCCTGGCGCGACTGGCTGGCCGAGCGGCTCGCCGACTGGGGCACCGGCGACCGCGCCGAGCTCGACGCCGCGATCGGCCGCGTCGCCGCGCGCATGCTCGACCAGAGCGCTGACGCTGAGCGCACGGGCCGCCACGCTCTGGTCTGAAAGAACCGGGACGTTACGGGCGGGGCGTTAACATCGCCGGAACGAATACCCCCTATTGTTCCCGGACCATGTCGGTGGATGAGTCAGTGGTCACGATCCCGGAAGATGCGGACAGCCGTGTCGAGCCCCGATCCAGGAGTGCCGTACGGTCACGCTCCGTGCGCTTCCGTTGGCTGCCCTGGGCCGCGGCCATCCTGGGCCTGTTGTCGTTCTTCCTCGTGCGGGGGAGCCTGACCGACGACGGGTACATCACCCTCGCCTACGCCAAGAACCTCGCGCTCCACGGCGAGTGGTCGCTGGTGCCGGGCATCACGGCGAACTCGGCGACCTCGCCGCTCGACGTGTTGTTGCTCGGGCTCCTCACGCTCGTCACGCGCATCAGCGGCGCGGCTCACCCGGTGGTCGCGCTGGGCGCGCTCACCGTGCTCTCATCCGCCGCCATCGGCTGGGCGTGGCAGCGCCTGGCGCGCTCGTTCGGGCTGGCGACGTGGGTCGGCCTGCTCGGCGTGGTGATCGTGGTCGTGAACCCGTTCCTGCTCTCGGCCACGGGCCTCGAGGTCCTGCTGGTGCCGGCGATCCTCCTGTGGCTCACGGTGTTCGCCGTCGAGGGCCGGCCGGTCCTGTTCGGGGTGTTCGCGGCGCTGACGGTGCTCACCCGTCTCGACCTGGTCGTGTTCGTCCTCATCATCACGTTCAGCACGCGCGCCATCCGGCAGCACTTCTGGCGCGCGTTCGGCACGGCCGTGCTGGTCGCCGCGCCGTGGTTCCTGTTCAGCTGGTTCGCGCTCGGCTCGTTCATCCCCGACACCCTGGTCATCAAGCAGGACCAGGAAGGCCTCTTCGGCGCTTGGGGCTACTTCAGCGGCCCGGTGATGTACTTCCTGTACCAGCCGGTGACGGTGATCTTCACGTTCGCGGCGGCGGTCGCGGGCACCGTGGTCCTGCTGGCCTGGCTCGGGCTGCGTTTCGCGCGTCGCTGGGACGACTTCCCGGCTCTCGCGCCGGTCGTCGGGCTCGGCCTGGGCGGCGTCGTCTACTACATCGTGTACTCGACGCTCGGCGTCGGCCCGTACCACTGGTACTACGTGACGCCGACGGCCACGATCGGGTCGTTCGCCGTGCTCATGACCGGCATCTGGCTCGCGGAGTCCGGCCGGCGGCCGGGGCTGCGCAAAGCCGCACCGCTCACGGCGCTGGGCCTGGCCTGGGTGACCGCGCTCGGCATGGTGTCGATCGACCTCGCGCAGGGCGTGCCGTGGTCCTCGCCGGTCATCTTCGGCAACTGGGCGAGCTCGACCGACTACGCCCGGGTGGGCCGCGAGCTCGGGCAGCGGCTCAACGGCGCGTCGGTGGCGGGGCCGGGGGAGATCGGCACGCTCGCCTACTACTGCGACTGCCAGATCCTCGACGTGTTCTCCGACCGCAGCCAGGTCGCGTCGATCGTGCGCAAGCGGATCGCGGAGGACGGGACCGTCTCGCGGCTCGGCCTGCGCATCAACTACCACTGGTTCGACCGGAATCAGCCGCCGCGCCAGGTAGACTACCGGCTTCTTTACGGCAAGGGCCCGGCTTCGGGACCCGACTCGTGGACGGTGTACTCGGCCGCCAAGGGCATCGGGCACTTCACGCTGGAGCCCGCGCGCTGAGACCCTGCCCGACCCCTCCCGACGAGGAGTCCGCGTGGCATCGACCAGCACCACCGCACCCGGCGACGTCGAGGACGCCGGACCGGCACCACGCCGCCACGGCGTGCTCGCGCTCGTGGTCGCCGTGCTCTCGGCCGGCGCGTTCGCGTTGTTCCGCAACCACCTGATCGACGACACCTTCATCACGCTCTCCTACGCCCGCAACCTCGCGTTCCACGGGCACTGGGGCCTGATCGAGCTGGGCACGTCGAACACGGCGACCTCGCCCTTGAGCGTGCTGGTGCTGGCCGGGCTGACGCTGGTGGTGCGCGACGCCGTGCCGGCCGCGGCGATCCTATACGTGCTGTGCCAGGTCGTGATCGCCGGCGGCCTGGCCCGCCTGGGTGACCGCGCGGGCCTGCCGCGGTGGTTCTCGCCGCTGGCCGTCGCGCTGCTCACCGTGAACCCGCTGCTGATCTCGTCGATCGGGCTCGAGGTCGAGTTCGGCGTGGCGGCGGTGGTGTGCCTGCTGGTGTTCTCGGCCGAGCGGCGGCCGGTGCTCGTCGGCGTGGCCACCGGCGTGCTCGTGCTCATCCGGGTGGACCTGGTGCTGATCGCGATCGTGGTGGTCCTCCTGCGGGCGCGGTTCTGGGCCGGGCTCGGCAAGTCGGTGCTGGCGGCGGTGGTCGTCGCGCTGCCGTGGTTCGTGGTCAGCTGGTTCGTGCTCGGTTCCGCGGTGCCGGACACGCTGATCATCAAAACGCTGCAGAAGTCCTGGGGCGCCTACGGGTTCTCGAACGGCCCGGCGCTGTACGAGAGCGTTTTCCCTGGGGCGACGTGGCTTTCGTTCCTCCCGGCGGCGCTGGGCGCGGTGGCTTTCGCGGTGTGGCTCCTCACGCTGGTGCGGCGCGGCCCCGCGGCGAGGACGCTGCTGCCGTTCGCGGCGCTGGTGCCCGCTGGGGTCGTGCACTACCTGGCGTACTCGCGGCTGCACGTACCGCCTTATCACTGGTACTACGCGCCGAGCATCGCCGTGACCACGCTCTTCTTCGCCGCAGCGGTCGCCGCCGTGGCCGGGTGCGCACCGGCGGTGGCCCGCTGGGCGGCCGGGGCGCCCGCCGTGCTGGCGGCGGTCGGGCTCGTGATCGTGAGCGCGGCGTTCTACGCCTGGGGTGGGCTGCCGCGGCCGTTCGCGCCGATCATGTCCAACCACACCACCACCACCCAGTACGAGCGAATCGGGCCGGAGCTGGGCCGGCTCGTCGGTACCGGCACGGTGCGCAGTGGCGGCGAGATCGGTGTGCTCGCGTACAGCTGCGGCTGCTCGATCGTGGACCTGTTCGACGACCGCGGCGCGGTCGGCCCGGCGATCGCGCAGCGCGAGGCGACGATGGGGTCGTTCGGCCGCAAGCTCGTCGACCTCAACTTCCGCTACTTCGACTACGGAGCGGTGGCCGTGAAGCCCGAGTACGCGCTGGTCCCGACCCCGGTCGGCGCGGCCGCACCGGCGAACGTGCTGGCAAAGTGGCGGATCGCGTCGCCGTGGGCCGGCGAGCAGGTGCTCTACCTCGTGCGCGGCGACGGGACCTGACGTGGGCCGGGCCGTGGCTCCCGCGCGTCTCCCGGCCGAGCCGGGGGAGCCCGCGAGACGAGGCCGTGGCCGGGCAGTGCTGTGGCCGGCCACGGTGGCCGTGGTCTCCGCCGTGGTGTTCCTCGGCGTCAAGGGAAGCCTGATCGACGATTCGTTCATCACGCTCGGGTACGCGCGTAACCTCGCCGAGCATTTCCACTGGGGACTGGTCGAGGCCGAGACGGCGAACTCGGCGACTTCGCCGCTGAACGTCCTGTTGCTCGCGCTCGGCGGCACGCTCACGCGGGTCGCGGGCGGCCAGGTCCACCCGGTGGTCGGCGCGGGACTCGTGTTCGTGGCGGAGATGACGGCCGTGGGCTGGGGGTTCGCGCGCATCACCCGGGCGCTGCGGCTGCCGTTTTTCACGGCTGTGGCGGGGACGGCGGCGATCCTGGTCAACCCGTTCGTTTTGTCGGCGACCGGGCTGGAGGTGCACCTGATTTCGGCGGCGCTGGTCCTGCTCACGGCGTACGCGCTGGAAGGCCGGGCGATCGGGTTCGGCGTGGTGGCCGGGCTCGCGGTGCTGGTGCGGCTGGATCTGGTGGTCTTCGTGGTGCTGTTCGCGCTGGGGGTCGGGGCGCTGCGGGGCCGGCTGCTGCCCGTGGTGGGCGTGGCGCTCGCGGTGTGCCTGCCGTGGTTCGTCTTCAGCTGGCTCGCACTCGGCTCGGCGATCCCCGACACCTTCCTGATCAAGACGACGCAGGGCGCGTTCGGCGAGTACACCTACGGCAACGGGCCGGAGTACTACCTCGACCCGAAGCGCTGGAAGGCGACGCTGGTGGCGTTCGCGCCGGCTGCCACCGGGCTGGTGGCGCTGCTCGGCTGGCTGGGGTGGCTCGTGGTGCGCCGGGAACAGGCCGCCCGGTTCGGACCGGTGGGCGTGCTGGGTGTGGGAGGGCTGGCGTACTACGGTGCGTACTCGCTGCTCGGCGTGCCGCCCTACCAGTGGTACTACGTGGCGCCGATCGTCGCGCTCACGGTCGTGTTCGTGGTCGCAGCCGGGTGGCTGGCCCGCGGCGGCGCGTTCCGGGTGGCCGTGGCGATCCTGGCGTTGGCGCTCGCGGTGCTGCCGGCCGGATACCTCGACGTGCACCGCGGGGTGCCCTGGACGGCGCCGCCGATCTTCGGCAACTGGGCCACGGCGGCGGACTACGCCCGTGTCGGCCGGGAAATCGGCGCGCTGGTCGGCGACGCGACGGTGGCGGCCCCGCCCGAGATCGGCACCCTCGCGTACTTCTGCGAGTGCGCGATGGTCGACACGTTCGCCGACCAGGGCCGCGTCGTCCCGCTGGTGGCGCAGCGCATCGCGGCGGCGGGACCGGTCGGCGGATTCCTGCTGCGGCTGGACTACCACTGGCTCGACCGCGCCCGCCGGCCCCGGCCCGTGGACTACCACCTCGACTGGAGCTGGACGCCGATCTCCGGGCCGGACACGTGGCACCTGTCCTCACCGGCGACGGGCAACGGCTGGGTGCGGCTCGTGCGGATCTGATCGCGCCCGCGCCCCGCAGCGGTTACCGTCACGGCATGGCGAAAGACTCGGCGGTGGAGGTCGCGGTCGGGGACCGCATGGTGCGCATCTCCAACCCGGACCGGGTGTACTTCCCGGCCCGGGGCGAGACGAAGCTGGACCTGGTGAACTACTACCTCTCGGTCGGCGAGGGCATCGTGCGCGCCCTGCGGGAGCGTCCGTGCATGCTGCACCGGTTCCCTTCAGGCGTCGCGGGGGAGAAGGTGCACCAGAAGCGCGTGCCGAACGGCGCGCCGCCGTGGCTGGAGACCGTGCGGGTGCACTTCCCTCGCTACGGCCGCTACGCCGACGAGCTGTGCGTGACGGAGGCGGCGCACGTCGCGTGGGCAGTGCAGATGTCCACTGTGGAGTTCCACCCGTGGAACTCGCGTCGCGCGGACACGGAAAAGCCTGACGAGTGGCGGATCGACCTCGACCCGATGCCCGACTGTCCCTTCGACACGGTCCGCAGCGTCGCGCACGTCGTCCACGAGGTGCTGGACGAGCTCGGCGCCGTCGGCTGGCCGAAAACCTCCGGCGGGAGCGGGCTGCACGTCTACGTGCGCATCGAACCCCGCTGGGGCTTCGCCGACGTGCGCCGCGCGGCGCTGGCCTTCGCGCGCGAAGTGGAGCGGCGCGCGCCAGACGAGGTGACGACCACGTGGTGGCGCAAAGACCGCGATCCGAAGAAGCTATTCGTGGACTACAACCAGAACGCGCGTGATCACACGATCGCCAGCGCGTACTCCGTGCGCGGCGTGCCGGAGGGCACCGTGTCGACGCCCATCCGCTGGGACGAGGTCGACGACGTCGAGCCGCGCGAGTGCACCATCGCCACAGTGCCCGCGCGCTTCGCCGAGCTGGGCGACCTCCACGCGGGCATCGACGACGCGGTGTTCTCACTGGAGCCCCTGCTCGAATGGGCCGATCGCGACGGGTTGGAAGCCGACGACTCTTGATGATCAGGCAATCCGGGAGGCGGCAGCTCCGTTGTGCAGGAAGCGGGCGCGGCCGTGCTGGTCCGAGCCGACCAGGGACAGGACCTGGTGGCCGTCGAACTTCGGCTCGAGCGTGATGATCGTGCTGTCGCCGAGGCGGACGACCTCGACGCGGTTCTCGCGCTTGCCGAGGAGGGTCGCGGCGCGCTCGTTTCGGGGGCGGTAGGTGAGGGACGAGCGGCCGTTCTCGGCGGTGAGGGCGATGTCGTACAGCGTGGTGCGGTACGTGCCGCACATGCGGTCCGCGTCGATCGGAGCGGGGTTCGCGGGCGGCACGGAAAGCGGTGCCGTCCCGACGCCGGCGAGCTCCCCGAGCACCGCGCTGAAGATCTCGTGCGCCAGTGGCTCACTGCCCGCGCTGTTGGTCAGCACCGCCACCGCGACGCCGGCCGAGGGGACGACGCGCAGGAACGCCTTCTGTCCTTTGGAGACGCCGGTGTGGCCGAGCACGCCGTCCTGGTAGAGCATCCAGCCGAGCCCCCAGCCGAGGATGCCGCCACCGAAGTCCGGGACGGACTCGAGCTGGGGTTCGCGCAGGGCCGCGAGCGTCTCGTCGGTGAGGTGCAGGCGGACGAACTCCAGCAGGTCGCGGGCACTCATCGCGAGGTGCGAGCCGCTGGGCACGCAGTGGTAGCGGACCGCCCACGACGGGGTGGGCAAGAGCTGTCCGCCGGCCTCGACGTGGCCGACCGCGGCGCGGTGCAGGATCGCCTCGTACGGGTCGGTGGCGACGGTCTGCAGGCCCAGCGGTGTCACGAGGTGATCGCGCAATGCGGCGTGGAAGGGCTTGCCGCGCAACACTTCCACGAGCCGGCCGAGCAGCGCGTACCCGCTGTTGGAGTAGGAGAAGAGGGCGCCCGGCGGGAGGAGCTGGTCCGCGTCGGCCAGAGCGGCGACGAACTTCTCGATGGCGTCGTCGTTGCGACCGGCATCGACGTAGTGGTTGCCGTCGAGGCCGCCGGTGTGGGTGAGCAGGTGGCGGGCGGTCAGCGACGCGGTGGCGACCGGGTCGCTCAGTCGGAAACCGGGCACGTACTCGCGAACGGGATGGTCGAGATCCAGCACGCCCTCGTTCACCAGTTGCCGGACCAGGGTCGCGGTCCAGATCTTGGTGATCGAGCCGATCTTGAACACCGAGTCCGTCGTGGCCTCGACTCCCGTGCGCAGGCTCAGCACGCCCGCGGCCTCGTCCCTGATCTTTCCGCCGGCCAGCACCGCCACCTGCGCGCCCGGCACGTCGTACTTCGTGATGAGCTCGCCCAGGTTCCACCCCACCCCGCCAACCTAGCGGCCGTTCCGGGACGGACTGGGCGAGCACACTCCGCCGACCCTACCCGCGAGATCGCGCCGGCTTCCCGATTGTGCGGTGCGATCGGCCCCCGGCCGATCCGACCGCACAATCGGGAAGCCGGCTCAAAGGCGATCTCGCCCGCCCCGACGGAGTCGGGGCCAAAAATTTACAGCCGTTCGATGATCGTCGCGTTGGCCAGGCCGCCGGCTTCGCACATGGTTTGCAGGCCGTAGCGGCCGCCGGTCTGCTCGAGTACCGACAGCAGCGTCGTCATCAGGCGCCCGCCGCTGGCACCGAGCGGATGGCCGATCGAGATGGCGCCGCCGTTGACGTTGACCTTGTTCAGGTCCGCGCCGAGCTCCGCCTGCCACGCCAGCACGACGCTGGCGAACGCTTCGTTGACCTCGAACGCGTCGATGTCCGACAGCTTCAGGCCCGCGCGGTCGAGCACCTTGCGGGTCGCCGGGATCACGCCGGTGAGCATGTAGAGCGGGTCGTCGCCGACCACCGAGAACGAGTGCAGGCGCGCCCTCGGCTTGAGGCCGAGCTTCTTCGCCGTGTCGCTGCTGGTGATGAGCACCGCGGACGCGCCGTCGTTGATCGGCGAGGAGTTGCCCGCCGTCACGCGCCAGTCGATCTGCGGGAAGCGCTCGGACCACAGGTCGGCCTTGAACGCCGGCTTGAGGCCCGCGAGGACCTCGGGCGTGGTGCCCGGGCGCACCGACTCGTCGGTGGTCACGTCGACGAGCGTGCCGTCGGGGCCCGGCGCCTTGAGTGCGGCGACCTCGCCGGCGAACTTGCCGTCGGCCCAGGCCTGGGCCGCGCGGCGGTGGCTCTCGGCGGAGTACGCGTCGAGCTGCTCGCGCGAGAAGCCCCACTTGGCGGCGATGAGCTCCGCGCTGATGCCCTGTGGCACGAGGCCTTCGGGATAGCGGGCCGCGACACCGGCGCCGAACGGGTCCTTGCCGGCCATCTGGCTGCCCATCGGCACGCGGCCCATGGACTCGATGCCGGAGGCGATGGCGATGTCGTACGCGCCGCTCAGTACACCCTGCGCGGCGAAGTGGATGGCCTGCTGGCTGCTGCCGCACTGGCGGTCGACAGTCACGGCGGGCACCGACTCCGGCAGCCCTGCGGCGAGCGCGGCCCAGCGCGCGGTGTTCATGCTCTGCTCGCCGATCTGCCCGACCGCGCCGCTGATCACGTCGTCGACCAGCGCGGGGTCGATGCCGGTGCGTTCGACCAGCGACCGGATGGCGTGCGCGTGCAGGTCGACCGGGTGGACCCCCGCCAGCTTCCCCGTGGGCTTGCCCTTGCCGATCGGTGTCCGAACCGCGTCGACGATGACCGCGTCCCTCATGACCTGCCTCCTCGCATAGCCGCTTGATCCCGTTGTACGCCTTATGGGTTTGATAACACAACTCACTCGGCGAAGGCTGTCGGCCACCTCACACCCTCCTGGTGACGTGCTAGGTTGGAAATTCCTGCTGGGGTGTAACGGAGGTGGGACGGATGGCAACGCGAGGCCGGGAGTGCTCGATCGCGGACGCACTGGAGGTGGTCGGCGAGCGGTGGAGTCTGCTCGCGCTCCGGGAGGTCCTGCTGGGCGAGCGGCGGTTCAACCAGATCGCGGAGAACACCGGGGCCAGCCGCGACATCCTGGCGGCGCGGCTGCGCAAGCTGGTCGACGCCGGCGTGCTCGAGAAGCGCCAGTACGAGGACCACCCGCCGCGCTTCGAGTACCTGCCGACGGAGTCCGCGAAGGCGCTCCAGCCGGTGCTGCTCGGCCTGATGCAGTGGGGCGACCGGTTCATCCGCCAGGGCCCGCCGCCGACTGTGTACGAGCACGACTGCGGTGAAAAGCTGCACGTGAAGAGCGTGTGCGCAGATTGCGGCGAGCCGATCGCGTCGAAAGGCCTGCACGCGGTCCGCGTGGGCGCGGTGCGCTGATCTTCCGGTGAACCACACGGCTTCCGGGCCGGGCGGGCGCGTGCCAGGATGGCCGCGGAAGCCGTCCGGCCGGGCGGTGGTGCCGGGAAGGGGCGGCGTGCCGGAACGGATCCTGGTGACCGGCGGGACCGGTCAGCTCGGCAGGGTGGTCGTCGAACGCCTGAGGGCGGCGGGGGAGCAGGTGCGCGCGCTGAGCCGCCGGCGCCGCGGCGGAGGCGGCGCCGAATGGGTCGTCGGGGACCTGCGCTCCGGGCGCGGGATCGACACCGCGCTGGCGGGCTGCGACGTCGTTCTGCACTGCGCCACCGACTACCGGCACGAGGTCGCCACGATGCGCACGCTCGTCGAGGCCGCGCGCTGGACGGGCAACCCGCCGCACGTCGTGTACGTGTCCATCGTCGGCGTCGACCGCGTGCCGCTCGGCTACTACGCGGCGAAACTCGCCGCGGAGGAGGTGCTCGCGAGTTCCGGGCTGCCGCACACGATCCAGCGCGCGACGCAGTTCCACGCGCTCGTGCGCGCCGTGCTCGCGGGCGCGGCCCGGCTGCCCGTCGTCCCGGTGCCGCGGTGGCGGTTCCAGCCCGTCGATGTGCGCGACCTCGCGGTGCGCCTGGCCGAGCTCGCCAAGGCGGAGCCCGCGGGCCGGGTGCCGGACTTCGGCGGGCCGGAGGTGCTGGCGGCGGCGGACCTGGCGAAGGCGGTGCTCGCGGCGAGTGGCCGGACCAAGCGCGTGCTGCCGGTACGGCTGCCCGGCGCGTTGTTCCGCGCGTACGCCGAGGGTGGCAACCTCGCGTCTGGCCACGCCGACGGGGTGATCACCTTCCGGCAGTACCTGGCGGAGCAGCCGAATCCGGTGGCTCTGCGCTACCACTGACTGCGCGCGGCGTGACCAGCAGCTTCAACACGTCGGCGAAGAGCGAGTCCGGCACCGCCGACGCTTCGACGCCGCGCTCCACCGCGAGCCCGTTGGACAGCGCCAGCACCACCACGGCGAGCTGCTCCGGCGGCAGCGGAAGCTTGACGCCGTGCTGGGCCGCGGCCCGCGTGATGGCCGCGGTGATGGCGTCGCGCAGCTGTGCCCGGCGCAACGCGAGTCCCTTGTGGACGGCGGGGTTGCGCATCGCGATTCCCCAGTACTCCAGTAGAAGCCGGTGCCACGTCGCGTCCGTGTCGACACCCGCGGCCAGTCGCGCGCCCGCCTCCGCGGTGGCCTCGCCGAGATCGCTCAGCTCGTCGAACGCCGTGGTGGCCGAACGCATGCGCTCGACGATGTGCTCTTCCATGATGGTGAGCACGAGGTCGTCGCGGCCCTCGAAGTTCGAGTAGACCGCACCCTTGGTGAGGCCGGCCGCCGCGGCGATGTCGTTGAGCGACGTGGCCGCGATGCCCTGCCGGGCGAACACCTCGCCCGCGGCGTCGATGATCTTGCGTCGGGTCTCGGCGCGGCTCGGGCGACGGCGCGGGGTCCGCGAAGGGGCCATGAGCCGGAGACTACAGCTCCCCACCTGGACGTTTTTTCGTTGACTGTGATCCAAGTCATCTGGTAAGCCTCTGACTCGATACCGGTTGGTATTGAGTCAGAGGTTCCGTGCCCACCGTCAGCGTCGACATCCGCCGAAAGCTCTCCACCCTCGCCGTCGTCACCGCGATGGCCGCGACGGTCTTCACGGCCGCGCCGTCCGCCACCGCCGCGCCGTCGCCCGGAAATCCCGCGAGCGACCCGTTCTACGCCCAGCCCTCGCCGTTCCCGGAAGTCGCGCCGGGCACCGTGCTCGACTCGCGCCCGGTCACCATCCGGGCGCTGACCCTGCCCGTGCCGGTGCGCGCGTGGCAGGTGAAGTACCGCTCGACCGACACCTCTCCGGTCCGAGCACGCCGACGGGCCTGATCGGCTATTCGGGTGGTGCGCTCGCCAGTGAGTGGGCCACCGAGCTGCAGCCGCGGTACGCGCCGGAGCTGAAGTTCGCCGGGGTCGCCGCCGGCGGCGTGCCTGCGGACCTCGACTTCATCGCCCGCCGCATCGACGGCGGCCGTTCGCGGGGATCTACGTGGGCGCCGCCGTCGGGCTGGCCCGCGCGTACCCCGGGATCGACACGGACACGCTGCTCAACGCGCGCGGTAAGCAGGCGTTCGCCGAAGTCGGTGGACAGTGCATCGCGCAGTTCACGGTCGGACAGACGTTCCGGCGCATGCGGGACTACACGACCGTGCCGCAGCTGCTCGACGTGCCCGCGGTGAAACGCGTGATCGCCGAGAACACCATGGGGCGCTTCAAGCCCGGCTCGCCGGTCTACGTCTACCAGGGCGTGTTCGACGAACTTGCGTTCTCGCCGCCGGTGGACAAGCTCGTGCGCACGTACTGCGCGCAGGGCGCTGCGGTGCAGTACCGCCGGATCCCGATCGGCGACCACGTGACGGTGGCGGTGCAGGGCGCGCCCGGCGCGCTGGCCTACCTCGCCGACCGGCTGGCGGGCAAGCCCCACCCAGCACCTGCTGAGCGCGTCCGGGTGCCCCCCCGCCGGTGGAGGGACCGCCACCCGAGTCCTCCGAGGAGTTTGATCCGGCTCCGCCGGAAACCGATCCGCCTCCGTCGTTGGCGGGCAATAATTCCGAAGAATCTTGACCAGGTTCGGGCAGACATCCTATGTTTGGCGAGCTTCAGGCCTCGCTCACGGCCGGATTCCGCCTTCGACGACGAACGGACCTGTCATGTCGGACCTCTCCTCCCCGCCCTCCCGTCGGACCTTTCTCAAGCTCGGTGGCGCCGTCGGCGCGGGCTTCGCCTTGAGCGGGTTTCGCCCGTTCAAGGCGCAAGCGTCGCCCGCGCGACCGCCGTCCGCCAACCTCGTCTCGGACAACGCCGCGACCACGCTCTGGTACCCGGCGCCGGCTGTCGAGTCGCACGTGATCGAGCAGGCGTTGCCGATCGGTAATGGTCGGATCGGTGGCCTCGTCGGTGGCGACCCCGCAGCCGACTACGTGTACTTCACCGACTCGTCGCTCTGGACCGGCGGGCTCAACGACACGGTGCAGGACGACGGCCAGCTGCCCTACGGCAAGGACGACTTCGGCAGCTTCGGCCTCCTGGCCAAGGTGCGGCTGAAGTTGCCCGCCCACACCGGCGTCAGCGGCTACCGGCGAACCCTGGACCTCAGCAACGGCCTCGTCACGGCGACCTACGGCCTGCGTGGCGCGACCTACCGGCGCGAGGTCTACGCGAGCTACCCCGACGACGTCGTGGTGATCCGGCTGACGCAGCAGGGCGGCGGTTCCTACACCGGTTCGGTGACGCTGGAAGGCACTCGCGACGAGAAGCCGACGGCGGGCGGCGGCGCCGTATCGCTCGGCGGCACCTTCGCGAACGGCCTGAAGTACAGCAGCGCCGTCACGGCCGCGTCGAAGGGTGGGCGCGTCGCCGTTTCGGGTACGGAGGTGACCTTCACCGGCTGCAGCGAAGTGGTGATCGTGGTCTGCGGTGGCACGAACTACGTTCCCGACGCCGCGCGGCACTACCTCGACGCCGGGGCGAACCCGGCTTCCGTGGCTGTCGGCAAGGTGAACGCCGCGGCCGCCGCGTCCGGCACCGCGCTGCTCGCGACCCACGTGCAGGACTACCGCAAGCTGTTCGACCGGATGAAGGTCGACCTCGGGCAGTCGCCGGCCAACCGGCGCACGCTCGACTCGTGGTCGCGCATCGCGGTGCGCTACACCGACCCGGGCACGCCAGACCCGGAGCTCGAGGCGAGCTACGTGCAGTTCGGCCGTTACCTGACGATCACCGGCTCCCGCAGCGGTCTCCCGATCAGCCTCCAGGGCCTGTGGCTCAACAACAACTCGCCCGACTGGTACAGCGACTACCACACCGACATCAACCTGGAGATGAACTACTGGCTCGCCGACCGCGCGGGCCTGAAGGAGTGCTTCACCGCGCTGGCGGACTACTGCCTCGCGCAACTGCCCTCGTGGACCGACACGACGAAGCGGCTGTTCAACGACCCGCGCAACCGGTTCCGCAACAGCACCGGCAAGATCGCCGGCTGGGCGATCGCGTTCTCCACCAACATCTACGGCGGCTCCGGCTGGGCGTGGCACCCGGCGGGCAACGCGTGGCTGTGCAACAACCTGTGGGACCACTACGAGTTCACCCAGGACAAGGCCTACCTCGCGAAGGTCTACCCGGTGCTCAAGGGCGCGACGGAATTCTGGGAGGCGCGCCTGGTCACGAAGAACATCGACGGCAAGGACTACCTGGTCAGCGACACCGACTGGTCGCCCGAGCACGGCCCGGACGCACAGGGCAACACCTACTCCCAGGAGCTCGTCCACGACCTGTTCGGGCACTTCACGCAGGCGACGCAGATTCTCGGGCGCGACGGCGACTACGGCAAGACGATCACGGGGATGCGCGACCGGCTGCACCTGCCGACCGTCAGCCCGGTCACCGGCTGGCTGCAGGAGTGGCTCTCGCCGGAGAACCTGGGGGAGACCACCCACCGGCACCTCTCGCCACTCATCGGGTTCTTCCCCGGCGACCGCATCAACACCGACACCGCGTCGAAGGAACTGATCGACGGCGTGCGCAACCTGCTGATCGCCCGCGGGATGGACACCTTCGGCTGGGGCTGCGCATGGCGCTCGGCGTGCTGGGCCCGGCTCAAGGACGCCGACCGCGCGTACCAGCTCTTCCTCACGGTGCTGCGGCCCTCGTTCAACAACGGCAACGGCACGGCGGCCAACTTCTTCGACATGTACAGCCAGGGCAGCTACACGATCTTCCAGATCGACGCGAATCTCGGCGGGCCGGCCGCGGTGCTGGAAATGCTGCTGTACTCGCGCTCCGGCGTGATCGAGCTCCTGCCCGCGCTGCCGTCGGCCTGGGCGGGGTCCGGGCACGTGACCGGCATCGGCGCCCGCGGCGGGTTCGAGGTCGACCTCGAATGGCGGCGCGGCAAGGTCACGAAGGCGGTCGTGCGCAGCGTCGGCGGGACCGAGACCGAACTGCGCGCCGGTACCTGGAAGCAGCAGATCCGGCTGCGCCCGGGACAGTCGATCACCGTCACCCCGCGGTGACCGGACCGGCGCCGGAAGGTTCCCGTCCGTACCTTCCGGCGCCCGTGCCCCCGTCGATTCGACCTCGAACAGTGTAGCGTTCAACTATACGAGTCGGATGGATCGGAGCGGGCATGAACATCGCGTTGTGGATCGCGGCGGGGATTTCGGCAGTGCTGTACTTGGGGGCGGGCGGAATGAAGCTCGCCACGCCGCGGAAGAAGCTGCTCGAGAACCCCAACATGGGCTGGGTCGAGGACTTCTCGGACACCTCGGTGAAGCTGATCGCGCTCGCGGAGGTGCTCGGCGCGATCGGGCTGATCCTGCCGTGGGCTCTGGACATCGCGCCCGTCCTGACGCCGATCGCGGCGGTGGGCCTGGCGATCGTGGCCCTCGGCGCGATCGTGGTGCACGCGCGGCGCAAGGAACCGAAGGGTGTGCCGGTCAACGTGGTACTGCTGGTGCTGACCGTCTTCGTCGCCGTGGGCCGCTTCGCCGGCTGAGCGCGGCCTCACCCGGGCGTCGGTCTCGACCCGTCCGCGGAGCCGCGGCTGGCTTAGGCTGGGGCGGCGAGGGACGGAGGCCCGAGGTGGACGTCGATCTGCGGAAGGTGCGCTACTTCGTCGCCGTGGCCGAGGAACTGCACTTCGGCCGGGCGGCGGAGCGGTTGCACATCGCGCAGCCCGTGCTGTCACGCCAGATCAGGGCGCTGGAAGAGGAGCTGCGCGCGCAGCTGTTCGTGCGTGACCGGCGCTCGACGGAGCTCACGGCCGCCGGCCGGCAGCTGCTCGAGGACAGCCGGCCGATCCTCGCCTCGGCCGACGCGTTGCGGCGGCGCGTGGCGCTGGCCGCGCGCGGCGCTTCGACCTTCACCATCGGATTCATGCCCGGCATCACCGTGACCCAACCCGTGCGCGCGCTGACGGACCGGCATCCCGGCCTCGACGTGGAGCTGGTCCGGACCACGTGGGATGACCAGACCCAGGTGCTGCACGACGGCCGGGCCGACGTCGGCATCGTCCGGCTGCCGGTGGACCCGCGCGGGCTGACCGTGCGGCCGATGTTCAGCGAGCCGCGTGTGGCCATCCTGCCGGTGTCGCACCGCCTGGCGGGCAAGGAATCCGTCGACGTGGCCGATCTCGCCGACGAGCACCTGCTCAACGACCCGGACGCGGTGCCGGAATGGCGGGCCGTCGCGACCGAGCTTCGCGCCGGCGGCGCCGCGCGGCCCCGCGGGTTCCGCAGTATCGAGGAGAAGCTGGAGCACGTGGCCGCCGGTCTGGGCATCGCGATCGTGCCGCTGTCCACTTCGGAGTACTACACGCGCCCCGACGTCACCCACGTGCCGGTCGGCGACCTCCCGCCGGGCCAGGTCGCCTTGGCCTGGGTCGCCTCGCGGCGCTCGCGGCTGATCTACGAGTTCGCGGAGCTCGTCACAGCCTGACTGCGCGTGACGTGGTGGTGTGGTAGGCCAAGACCATGAACGCGCTGGGTTCCTACGTCGAGTCGTGGTCTCCTGAACCGGTCACCGACACCGACGCGCTGCCGGCCGGACCGGCGGCCGCGCTGTCGGCGGCGCTGGACCTGCCGCGGCCGGCTGCCGTCGCGGGGCAGGCGCTACCGCCGCTGTGGCACTGGCTGTACTTCCTGGAGTGGCCGCGGCATTCGGAGATCGGCGCCGACGGCCATCCGGCGGACGGCCACTTCCTGCCGCCGCTGCCGGACCGGCGGCGGATGTTCGCCGGTGGACGCCTGGAAGTCCGGGCCCCGCTCGTGCTGGGCACGCCGGCCGAACGGACGCGGTCGCTCGGCGAGGTCGCGGTGAAACACGGCCGCACGGGCGAGATGCTGTTCGTGACGGTGCGGTCGGAGATCAGGCAGGACGGGACCGTGCGCGTGGTCGAGGAGCAGGACATCGTCTACCGCTCCGGCGAGGACGCCGGGCGCACTGCGCTGGCGGCGCTCGACGTGTCCGGAAAGCCGGAGTCGGCCGCCGAGTGGCAGCAGGCGTGGACGCCGGATCCCGTGCTGCTGTTCAGGTTCAGCGCGCTGACGGCCAACGCGCACCGCATCCACTACGACGAGCCGTACGTCACCGGCACCGAGGGGTACCCGGGTCTCGTGGTGCACGGCCCGCTGCTCGTGCTGCTCTTGCTGGAGCTGGCGCGCACCCGGGCGCCGGAACGCCCGATCCCGTCGCTGTCCTACCGCTTGCGCCGCCCGGTCTTCGCAGGCGAGCACCTCCTCGCGACCGGCGTGCCCGGCGACGGCGGCGCGGCGCTGCAGGTCGACTCCGCGCGCACGGAAGCCGTGGCGACCGCGGACGTCGTGTTCGCCTGACTGCGGTTCAGGCTCGGCGGGCCTCGGCGGGGGACACCGGCGGGTCGGCCTCGACGCCGTGCAGCACGTGGGCCAGGACTTCCGCGCCGCGGACGACGCGCGGGCCGGGGCGGTTGAAGTAGGCCGGACCGTCGAGCAGCCACACCGCACCGGCGCGCACAGCGGGCAGCTCGGCCCAGCCCGGCAACGAGGTGAGGACGTCGAACTCCGCCGCTGTGCGATCGGGGCTGAAGCCGCACGGTAGGACGAGCAGCACGTCCGGGCGCGCGGCTGCGACGGCGTCCCACGGGATCGGGTGCGTGTGCTCGCCGGGCGCCGCGAGCAGCGGTTCGCCGCCCGCCGCGGTGATCTGCTCGGGCACCCAGTGCCCGGCGGGCCACAGCGGGTCGAGCCATTCGAGGGCGACCACGCGTGGCCGCGGCCGGCCGGCGACGCGAGCGCGGACGGCGTCGAGTCGCGCGGTGAGTGAGCGGACTCGATCGGCGGCGAGGGCCGGCACGCCCAGCGCGTCGCCGAGCGTCGTGACGCAGCCGAGGACCTCGGCGAGCCGCCGGGGCTCCAGGCTCAGGACCTTCGGCCCCGCGTCGAGCATCCGCACGGCTTCGGCGACTCGGGTGTAAGAGACCGCGCACACCTCGCACAGGTCCTGGGTGAGCACGAGATCCGGCGCGAGCCCGGCCAGCCGCGCGGTGTCCACCGAGTACAGCGAAGACCCGCGGTGAGCCGAACCCCCGACGGCGTCGGAGATCTCGCGACTGGTCAGCACGGCGTCGTCCACCTCGGCCGCGGTCACGACGGGCACCGACTCGACGCCGGGCGGCCAGTCGCATTCGTGGGTGCGTCCGACCAGGTCATCGAGGCGGCCGAGCTCCGCGACGAGGTCGGTGGCGGCGGGCAGCAGCGACACGATCCGCATGGTTCGAACCTAGCCCGCGCCGCATCGTCTCGCACGGGGTAGGCAGGACCGCGATCACCGTCAGTTACGCGACCCGGTGAAGTCTAGGGGAACCTGTCGAAAGACCGGGATCTCCCTCAAAACCGGCCGGACCTTGTCGTGTGGCCGGTGTGACCGTGGGTAGCGTGCGGCTTTCGGGAAACCGAAAGGGAGGCCCTCGGGTCACCGACAGGGGAGAAGCGGCAGAAATGTACGCCGAGGAGCGCCATCAGACGATCCTGGATTGTGCAGAAGGCCCGCGACGCCGCGCTCGGCCAAGGCCAGGTGGTGCTGCTGCGCGGCCCGGCGGGCATCGGCAAGACGAAGCTGGTGGCAGCCGCGCTCGACGAGCTCGACACCGTCGCCGCGACGGTCCTCACCGTCACCTGCGTGGCGCGCAGGAACGGCCGGGTCGACGTGGCCGGGCTGGCGACGCAGTTCGACATCACCAGGGAGACGGTGCAGCCGCCGGTCAGGCGGCCTGGTGCAGCGCCGCCAGCAGCGTCGCGGCGCGCGCGTCGACGTCCTCGGCCTGCAGTTCGTTGGTGGTGAAGGAGAACGAGACACCACGGTTGGGCCACGCGCCGTGCCGGCCGCCGCCCGCGCCCGAGTGGCCGAACGCACCCGGGTCGGCGCCGTCGGGACCGTAGGTGCCGATCGGGTCGGCCAGCTCGAAGCCGAGACCGAAGCGCAGCGGCCGGTCGTTGATCGCATCGACGCCCTCGCTCCACGTGCGGGTCGCTTGCGTCAGCACGGCCGACGGGACGAGGGAACCCGCCAGCAGCAGGTCGTAGAGTCGCGCCATGCTCGTGGCCGTGCCGACGCCGCTGCCGGCCGCGAGCTCGGCGCCGCGGTACCCGGGGGAGTTCATGGTGTCGGTGGAATCCAGCAGGCCGCGGTACATGCGCTCGACGACGCGCCGGCGCTCCTCGTCCTGCAGGAACGTGCTGATCCGGTAGCCGGGCGCGCGTTGCAGCGTCGCGACCGGGATCGACGGCGGGGTGCCGAGCCGCAGATCCAGCCTGTGCGGGGCGGTGAGCAGCTCGTGCAGCAGCTCGCCGACGCGCTGGCCGGTGACGCGGCGGATCAGTTCCGTGGCGAGGTAGCCGTAGGTCAGGGCGTGGTACGCCACGCGCGCGCCCGGTGTCCACAGAGGACTCTGCGAGGCGAGGGCGGTCGCGTTGGCCGCATTGTCGGCCATCGGCACCTCGGCGTCCACATAGGGCAGCCCGACGGTGTGCGCGAGCACCTGCGACACGGTCACGTCGGCCTTGCCCGCCGCCGCGAACTCCGGCCAGTAGCGCGCCACGCGTTCGCCCGGGCCGAGCTGGCCGCGCGCGGTGAGCATCGCGACGAGTGTGGCCACGATCCCCTTGGTGCCGCTGAACAGCACCACGCGCGTGTCGCGGGTCCAGGGGACCCCGGGCGCGGCGGATCCAGAGCACAGCTCGACCACGAGGCGGCCACGCCGGAAGACGCTGAACGCGACCCCGCCCGAGGCCGCGGCGGCCACCTCGTCGAACGCTTCGCGCACCGCCTCGAACCCCGGCCGCACCTCGCCGTGGCCGGTCATAGGCGCGGCGTGGTGGCCAGCAGTTCGCCGGTGTAGGAGTGGGCGGGCGCGGTCAGCACGGCTTCGACCGTACCCTCTTCCACGATCTCCCCGCCGCGCAGAACGGCGATCCGGTCGGCCACCTCGGGCGCGAGCGCGATGTTGTGCGTCACGAACAGCACGGCCATCCCCAGCTCGCGGCGCAGCTCGCCGAGCAGTTCCACGATGGTCGCCTGCACCGACACGTCGAGCGCGGAGGTCACCTCGTCGCACACCAGCACGTCGGGGGTCGTCACCAGCGCCCGCGCGATCGCCGCGCGCTGGCGCTCGCCGCCGCTGAGCTGGTCGGGCAGTCGGTTCGCGAGCGACCGGCCGAGCCGCACGCGGTCGAGCACCTCGGCCACGCGCTCGCGCCGCTGTGGACGCGACAGCGACGTCAGGTGCACCAGCGGCACCTCGATCGATTGCGCGATCGTGCGGCGTGGGTTGAGCGAGGAGAACGGACTCTGGAACACATACTGGATTCGCCGCCGCTCGTCGTTGCTGCGCTGGCGTGTGCCGGGTGCGAGCGGGGTCCCGTCGAGCGCGACAGTTCCGCTGAAGCCGCGCGTGAGACCCGCGACGCACTGCGACAGCGTGGTTTTGCCGGACCCGGATTCGCCCAGCAGCATCACGCACTCGCCGCGGGTCACCTCCAGGTCCACCCCGCGCAGCACCTCCTGGCGGCCGTACGCGACGTGGATGCCGCGCGCGGCCAGCACCGCGTCCGAGGGCGGCGGAGCGACGCCGGGTTCCGCGCCCAGATCCGGCACGGCGGCCAGCAGCTCGCGCGTGTAGGCGTGTTCCGGCCGCTTCAACACGTCCTCGGCCGGCCCGGTCTCGACCACGCGGCCCTGGTACATGACCGAGACGCGGTCGGCGAGCTGCGCGACCACGGCCAGGTCGTGGGTGATGTAGAGCGCGGCCACGCCGTGCTCGGCCGTCAGCCGCCGCACTGTCTCCAGAACGAGCGCCTGCGTCATCACGTCGAGCCCGGTCGTCGGCTCGTCGAGCACCACGACGCTCGGCCGGCACGCGAACGCCATCGCGATCCCCACGCGCTGCTGCTGCCCGCCCGAGAGCTGGTGCGGGTAGCGCCGGCGGTAGGCCGGATCGGCGGGCAGCCCGACCTCTGTGAGCACCTCGGCCACGCGCTCCTCGACCGGGCCGGGGTAGCCGTGCGTCTGCAGCACCTCGGCGATCTGCAGCCCTATCCGCAGCGCCGGGTTCAGCGACAGCGCCGGGTCCTGCGGCACGTAGGAAACGGTCGTGCCGCGGAGTTTCCGACGCTCGGGCGTGGCGAGTGAGAGCACGTCGACGGGTTCGCCCTCGCGCGGGTGCAGCGTCACCTCGCCGCCGTCCGCCACGAGCCCGCGGCGGAAGTGACCGAGTGCGGCCAGCCCCGCCGTGGTCTTGCCCGACCCGGACTCGCCGACGAGCGCCAGCACCTCGCCCGGCGCGATGCGGTAGGCGACGTCGTGGAGCACCGGCCGGCCCGCGGCCGTCTTCACCCGCAGGCCGGTCACTTCCAGCGCGAGTTGCGCGTTGCCCACCGCGGTCACGAGCGTTCCTCCCGGGTGCGCCCGGCCGCGGCCGAGGCGAGCGAGTCGGCCACGAGGTTCGTGCCGACGGCGAGCAGCGCGATCGCCACCACCGGGAGCAGCGCGCCCCACGGCTGCACGACCAGCGCGATCCGGTTCTCGTTGATCATCAGGCCCCAGTCGGCCGCGGGCGGCTGGATCCCGAGCCCGAGGAACGACAGCGACGCGATGTAGCCGATGGAGTAGGTCAGCCGTAGACCGAGCTCCACCATGAGCGGGCCGGTGATGTTCGGCAGGATCTCGCGCAGCAGGATCCGGCTGCGCGGCACCGCGTACATCTCCGCGGCCCGGATGTAGTCCTCGCCGCGCACCGCCACCGTCGCCTGGCGCGCGACGCGAGCCGTGCGGGGCGCGTGGGTCAAGCCGATCACCAGCACGAGCAGCCAGCCCTTCGGCCCGATCACCGCGATGGCGAGCAGCGCGATCACCAGCTGCGGGAACGACAGCAGCACGTCGTTGCCGCGCATCAGCAGGCTGTCGAGCCGGCCTCCGCCGTAGCCCGCGACCATGCCGAGCAGCGCGCCCAGCACGATCCCGAGCACGGTGGCGAGCACCGCGTAGAGCAGCAGCGTGGTGCCGCCGGCGAGGAACCGCGTGAGCACGTCGCGGCCGAGGCCGTCGGTGCCCGCGAGCCCGTCCGGTTTGAACGGCTTGCCCGCGAAGTCCGTGGTGCTGTATCCGGTGAGCACCGGCCCGAGCCACGGGCCGAGCAGCGCCACCAGCACCACGATCCCGGCCAGCACCGTGCCGACCTTCGCCTGCGGGAACCGCCACGCCGTACGGAGGAGTCCGCGGGCCTTGACGGGTGCTTCGCCGGCCGTGGTGGCCGGTGCGAGCTCGTCGTCGACGGCGGTCATCGGCTCGCCTCCGTCCGCAGCTTGGGGTTCGCGAGGATGCCGACCACGTCGGCGAGCAGGTTCACCACGATGTACACCGCGGCGATGATCAGCGTCACGGCCTGGACCACGGCGACGTCGCGTTTGCTCACCGCGTCGATCAGCGACTGCCCGATGCCGGGGTAGCGGAAGAGGAACTCGACCACCACGACCCCGCCCGCGAGCCACGCGAGCTGCAGTGCCACGACCTGCGCGACGGGACCCACGGCGTGCGGCAAGGCGTGCCGCAGCAGCACGGTCCGCTCGCGCACGCCCTTGAGCCGCGCCATCTCGACGTAGCCGGAGTCGAGAACCTCGTTCATGGTCGCCCGCATCATCCGGGCGATGTACGGCGTCACCACCAGCACGAGCGTTGCCACCGGCAGCACGAGCTGGCTCGGCTGCCGCCACACCGGTTCACCGGGCGCGGTGAGCGTGACCGAGGGCAGGACCTTGAACACCGTGGTCGCGAACAGCACGATCAGCGCCACGCCGATCACGAACTCCGGCAGCGCGGCGATCACCAGGCTGATGCCGGACACGGTCTGGTCCGCGGCCCGGCCGCGCCGCATCGAGCTCCACGTGCCGAGCACCAGCCCGAGCGGAGTCGCGATCACCGCGGCGAGCACGAGCAGCACGAGCGAAGCCACGATCCGGTCGCCGAGCAACGTCGTCACCGGGCCCTGCGTGGACGTCGAGGTGCCGAGATCGCCGGTGAAGAGTCCGCCGAGCCAGCTGAGGTAGCGCTGCCAGACCGACTCGTCGAGGTGCAGCTGGTGCTGCAGCGCGGCGATCCGCTCCGGTGTCGCTTGCTGGCCGAGGATGGCGCGCGCCGGGTCTCCCGGCAGCAACAGCGTCGCCACGAACACGAGCAGCGTGACCAGCCACAGCACCACGAGGCTCACGAGCAGCCGCTTCACGATCATCCGGGTCATGCCGCACCTCACTTTCCTGAGTCGACGGGCGCTGTGCCGAGCCATGCTTCGCGGAACTGGTAGCCCGACAGCGAGATCCCCGTCCGGTCCGGCACGAGGCCCGCCACGTAGACCTGGTGGGCGTCCACCTGGTCGACGAAGCCCCACACGATGAGGCCGCCGCGTTCGTACTCGATCCGCTGCGCCTGGTGCAGCAAGTCCGTGCGGGCCGCGGTGTCCACAGTGGCGCTCGCGCGCGTGACGAGGTCGGTGAACTGCGGGTCCTGCCAATGGGTTTCGTTGTACGGCGACTTCGGCAGCGAACCGTTCGCGACCTGTGGCAGGTAGTTGCGCGTGTACCAGAAATCCTGCGCGAAGTCCCATGACAGGTAGTTCTCGCCGTAGAACGTGGTGGTGTCGACCTTGCGGATGCGCACGTTCACACCCGCCGCCTTCGCCTGCTGCTGGAACACCTGCGCCGCCTCGACCGCGCCGGCCTGGATGGGCGCGGTGACGAGCTCGATGTCGAGGTTCTCGTGCCCGGCTTCGGCCAGCAGTCGCTTCGCGGCCAGGATGTCCTGTTTGCGTTGCGGCAGCTGCGAGTCGTACGCCGGGTCGAACGGCGCGTAGAGGTCGTTGCCGGGCCGGCCCTGACCGCTCAGAACCTGGTTGATCATCTGGTCACGGTCCACCACCAGCCGCAGCGCCTGGCGCACGCGCACGTCGTCGAACGGCGGACGGTCCACGCGCATCGTGAAGGGCAGCCAGGTACCCGTGGCCGAGCGCAGCACACGCATCCGAGGGTCGCTGCGCAGCACGTCGATGAGCGCCACCGGCACCTGGTCGATGGCGTCCACCTGGGACGAGAGCAGCGCGTTGATCCGGGCGTCGTCCTCGGCGAAGTTGATCAGCACCAGCTCGTCGAGGTAGGGCTGGCCGGGCCGCCAGTAATGGTCGTTGCGCACGAAGGTGCTCTGCAGACCGGCGGTGAACTCCTTCAGCCGGAACGGCCCGGTGCCGATCGGCCGCTTCACGTCGAAGTCCGCCGGCACGATGCCGAGCGAGTATTGGCCGAGCAGGTCGTCGAAGCCGGCGTTGGGCTCGGTGAGCCGGAACTCGACGGTCCGCTCGCCCGTCGGCACCACCTGGCCGAGCATGGTCAGGCTGGCGGCGCCGCTCTTGGGGTCCTTCGGGTCCGTGATCCGCTTGAACGTCGCCACGACGTCGGCGGGGGTCACGGCGCGGCCGTCGTGGAATCGCACCCTGTCGCGCAGCACGGCGGTCCACGTCCGCGCGTCCGGCGACGACGTGAGCGATTCGGCGACGAGCATCTGCAGCTTGTAGTCGTGGTCGCGCAGCAGCAGGGGTTCGTAGAGGTTGAGCACCCGGGCGATGTCCGGGTTCGCCACGGGAATGTGCGGATCGAGCGTGTCGGACGCGCCGCCGCCGGTCACGCCGACGCGCAGGGTGCCGCCGCGGCGCGGTGGTCCGCTCGGCGCGGCGGCCGCGACACCGGAGCCGCCGCAGGCGGCGAGCAGGGGAGTGGCGAGCAGGGCGGCACCGCCGAGCGCCGCCGTGAGGAACCGGCGGCGCGAGAGGGAATTCGGCTCACATCGTTCTTCCATGGGTGTCTTCCGGTGGGAGGCTGGCCGGGCGGAGGTTCGGGATGGTCAGGCGATGGCGCGCCCGGCGTGTTCGGGGAGCGGTGCGAGGTGGGCGCCGAGGCGCTCGGCGACGGCTTGGGGAAACGGCGAGGCTCTGCCCTCGGCGACGTGCAGGCACAGCAGTTCCTCCGTGGCCACGAGCTCACCGCCCACGCGCAGCTCGTGCCACAGCCGCACCTTCTTCGCTCCGACGGCCAGCACGGAGGTCGTCACGGCCAGTTCGGCGTCCGGCCCGACCTCTCGCAGGTAGCGGACGTGCGCTTCCACGGTGTACAGCGAAGCCCCGGTGGACTCGCGGTAGGCGGGATCGAGGCCGACGGCGTCCATCAACGCGGTGGTGGCGTCGCCGAACACCAGGACGTAGTAGGGCTCGGAGAGGTGCCCGTTGTAGTCGATCCACTCGGGACGGACCCGGTCGTGGTAAACCAGGACCTCACCCACGGCGGGCCTCGCCGACGGCGCGCTGGACGGCGATGATCGCCCGGTCCCGCTCGGCCACGAGGTCGGCGATCGTGCGCGGCGCGGCCTCGTCCTCGCAGCCGTCGACCACGGCGTTGCGCAGCTCGGTCGTGAGCTCGGGCGCCTCGAGCCGCGTCCACGGCGCCTTCAGCGACGGTCCGAAGTGGTCCAGCATGTGCGCCATGCCGCCTTCACCCCCGGCGAGGTGGAACGTGAGCATCGGCCCCTGCACCGGCCAGCGCAGGCCCGGCCCGTCGGTGATCGCGGTGTCGATCTGCTCCACGGTGGCCTCGCCGTTCGCCACCATGTGCAGGGCTTCGCGCCACAGCGCCTCCTGCAGCCGGTTGGCGATGAACCCGGGCACCTCGTGGTCCATCGTGATCACGGTCTTGCCGACGTGCCGGTAGAACTCGCTCGCCCACGCCACGGCCCACGGCGCGGTCAGCTTCCCGCCGACGACCTCGACGAGCGGGATCAAGTACGGCGGGTTGAACGGGTGGCCCACCACAAGCCGTTCCGGCGTCTTCGCCGCCACCTGCATCTCGGTCATGCCGTACCCCGAGGTCGAGGACGCGACCACGACACCGGCCGGCGTGACGGCGTCGATGTCGGCCAGCAGCTTCTGCTTGAGCGGCAGGTCTTCGGGAGCGCTTTCCTGCACGAACCCGGCGCCCTCGACCGCCTCCGCGAGCGTCCCGGCGACCGTGAGCGCGTCGCGGCTCGCGCCTTCGGCCAGGCCCAGCGACATGAGCGCGGGCCATGCGGCGTCGACGAGCCGGCCCAGCTTCGCCGCGGCGTCGGGCGCGGGGTCCCACGCCCGGACGCGGTAGCCGCGCGCGAGGAAGTGCGCGACCCAGCCGCCGCCGATCACCCCCGCACCGACGCACGCGACGGTGTCCACAGCGGATACGTCAGGCACGGACACGCTCCTTGAGGCCGAGGATCTCGCGGGCCCGGTCGGCGGTGGCGATGCCGGCGCCGAGATCGGTGACGATCTGCACGGCGCGCTCCACCAGCTGCCCGTTGGTCGCCTTGACCCCGCGGGCGAGGTAGAGGTTGTCCTCGAGCCCGACGCGCACGTGCCCGCCGAGCAGCACCGACTGCGCCACCCACGGCATCTGGTCGCGCCCGATCGCGAACGACGCCCACTGCGCGCCCTCGGGCAGCAGCTTCACCATCGCCTGCAGCAGCCCGGGGTCGGCGGGCGCGCCGTACGGGATACCCATGCACAGCTGGAACAGCGGCGGCGCGTCGATCAGCCCTTCCTCCACCATCTTCGAGGCGAACCACAGGTGACCGGTGTCGAAGATCTCCAGCTCCGGCTTCACCCCCAGTTCCTGGATGCGTTTCGCGCCGGTGCGCAGCATGTCCGGAGTGGACACGTAGAGCTGGCTGCCCTCGCCGAAGTTCAGCGAACCGCAGTCGAGCGTGCAGATGTCGGGCAGCAGCTCCTCCACGTGCGGCAGGCGATCCATCGCGTTGACGAGGTCCGTGCCGTCGATCGGCTTGAGCGGGTCCTCCCGGTCGAGCACGAGGTCACCGCCCATCCCGGCGGTCAGGTTCACGACCACGTCCACTCCGGACTCCCGGATCAGCCGCACGGCCTCGCGGTACAGCGCCACCTCCCGCGACGGCGCCCCGGTCTCGGGCTCGCGGACGTGGATGTGGACGACGGCCGCCCCGGCTTCCGCGGCTTCGATGGCGCTCGCGGCGATCTGCGCCGGCGTGACCGGCACGTGGGGACTGCGGCCGACGGTGTCGCCCGCGCCGGTGAGGGCGCAGGTGACGATGACCTCGTGGTTCATCAGGCTCCCTTGACGATCGACCTTTCGATGAAGTCGTGCAGGTGCGCGCGCATGGTGGCGACGGTGCTGCCGGGCTTGCGGGTCAGCACCTGGATGCCGAGCCCGTCGATCAGCGCCGTGAGCTGCTCGGTGACGGCCTCGGGATCGGCCACGCGGAACGCGCCCTGCTCCTGGCCGGTGCGGATGGTCATGAGGATCGTCCGGTGCCAGCGGTCGTAGGAATCGTGGTAGAGCGACCGCAGTTCCGGGGCGAGGGACACCTCGTTCCACACCTGGAGCCAGACCGACCACTCGGCGCGCAGCACGCCGTCGGCCGGGAGTTGCAGTTCGACCAGCTTGAGCAGCCGGCCGTGGGCGTCGTTGACGGCGTGCAGCTCCGCGACCTGGCGGTCGAAGGCGAGCTTCACGTTGCGCCGCAACGCTTCGTTGAGCACTTCCGTCTTGCTGGGGAAGTGGTAGTGGATGGTGGCGGTGCTCGTGCCGCAGGCCTTCGCGATGTCGGCGATGCGCACCCGGTGGTAGCCGCGCTCGGCGATGAGCAGCCACGCCGTCTCGAGGATCCGCCGCCGCGGCTCCGACTGCGTGTGGTGCTCGGGATCGCTCTCCGGCCGGGCGGCGAGCGCGGGGACCGCCGTCACGGTCTTCGCGTCGTCACTGCCGTTGAGCAGCCAGTTGACCGTGACGCCGGAGTACTCGGCGACCCGGACGAGCTCGTGCGGCGAGAACCGGCGGGTGCCGGTCAGCGCCTTGGACAACTTCGTCTCGTCGAGCCCGATGGCGGCGGCGAACTCCCGCTGGGCTCCCGGCATGGACCGGATCAGCTCCCGGACCCTGGTCCGCAGCTCCTCCGACTCGTCCATGCCGGAGGACCGTAACCCCGCGTTGCGATTATCGCAATGGTCCGGACACTTTCACTGTCGTGTTCGCGTAGTTTTGGCGCGGTGTCGGCGACTTACGACGGGGTGCTGACTGTCGGATTAGTCAAGCCCCCGGTTTGACCGCCGGTGGCGCGGGCATTACCGTCCGAGCGTGACCGCCGCCCCGTCCTGTGCCGTGCACACCGAAGTGGTCGACGGCGTGCTCGTCGCCACCCTGGACCGGCCCGGTGGCAACAAAATCGACTCCCGGATGAGCTTCGAGCTCTACACCGCGTGGGCGCGGCTGCGCGACGACCCGGCGCTGTTCGCCGGCGTGGTGACCGGCGCGGGATCGGCGTACTTCTCGGCCGGCTGGGACCTCGCGTCCGGCTCCGGCGGGTTCGCCGGCGTGGCCGACTTCTTCCGGCTCGGCAAACCCATGATCGCGGCCGTCAACGGGCTCGCCCGCGGTGGCGGGCTCGAACTCGCGCTCATGACCGATCTCATCGTCGCCGCGGACCACGCCGAGTTCGCCCTGCCCGACCCCCGCGGCGCGGTGCCGCTGCCCGAGCGGCTCTCCGAAGAGGCCGTCCACGGACTGTGCCGCACCGGACGGCTCACCGCGGCCGCCGCCGCGCGGTGCGGGGTCGTGCACCGGGTCGTGCCGGCGGGCACCGAACTCGCGGCGGCGGTGGACCTCGCGCGCTCGCTCGGCAGCGCTCCCGGTGCGGCCGCGGCCGTGAAGGAGATCGGCCTCGGCGCGCACCGCGGCGACAGCTCGTTCGACTAGTTCTCCTTGGGCACCACGGAGAACCGGCGCAGCGCGAGCGCCGGGTTCGTGGTCCGGACCTGCTCGAGCCGGTCGGTGGAGAGCTGCGCGACCGCTACCCCCGGCCGCTCACCGAGCGACGCCGTGACCACACCCATCGGATCGACGACGAGGCTCGACCCCGATCCCATCGGCGCGATCTGCCCGGCCGCGGCGACGTACACGGTGTTCTCGATCGCACGTGCCTTCACCAGCGTCGTCCAGTGGTACTCCTTCAGCGGCCCCGGCACCCACTCCGCCGGCAGCAGCACGGCTTGCGCGCCGGCGTCGACGAGCCGGCGCGTCACCTCGGGGAACCGCAGGTCGTAACAGGTCTGCAGGCCGAAGGTCAGGCCGGCGGCCTTGAACGTCGCGGGCTCGGTGATCTCGCCGGCGCGGATCACGTCGGACTCGCGGAAGCCGAACGCGTCGTAGAGGTGGATCTTGCGGTACAGCGCGGCGAAGTCGCCGTCCGGACCCGCGGCGACGAGCGTGTTCCAGATCCGCCCGCCCTCGGGCATGGCTTCGTTCATCCCGGCCACCACGGTGATCCCGTGCTCGCGCGCGAGTTCGCGCAGCCCGGTGGCGAACGCGCCGTCGAGGGGCTCGGCCGACGCCACGAACCGCTCGTCGACCTTCGGCACGGTGAACATCGAGTACTCGGGCAGCACCACGACCTCGGCGCCGCGGTCCGCGGCCTCGCCCGCGAGCCGCGTGACTTCCGCGAGATTGGCCGGTTTGTCGTCGGTGGGCGCGAACTGCGCGACGGCGACGTACACCACGACAAGTGTCCTTTAAGGAGCGACGGCGATCGCCACCGAGTCTGTGTACTCCGTGTATACATGACGGATTGGATCCGGTCCAGAGGTGTAGGCTCGCCTGCGCGCCGACGCGGGCGCGGGACGAGGGGAGACGCATGACCACCACCGCACCGGGACCGGTCCCGGTCGAGGGCGGCGGACCGGCTCGGGATCGGGTGTACGCCTGGCTGCGCGACGGGATCATCTCGGGCGCGCTCGAAGGCGGACGCTTTCTCGACGAGCTGTGGGTTTCGGGGGTGGTCGGCGTGTCGCGGACGCCGGTGCGCGAGGCGTTCCACCGGCTCGAGGCCGAGCGCTTCATCAGCCTGCTGCCGCGCAAGGGCGCGCAGGTCCGCACCGTCACGGCGCGCGAGCTGGAAGAGGTCTACCAGAGCCGCCGCCTCATCGAGGGGCACGCGATCACCGAGGTCTGCGCCGCGGGTGCGGGTGCCCCCGCCGAGATGGCCGGCCTGATCGAGGACATGGGCCGCTCGGGCGCGGAACGCGACTGGTTTGCCGTCTCGGGGCTCGACCGCCGGTTCCACCGCGCGATCGTGAACGCCGCCGGCAACACCGTGCTCACCGAGCTGTACGACACACTCCGCTCGCGCCAGCAGCGCGTCGCCGTGCGGGCGCTGGAGGCGCGGCCGGAACGGCTGTCGATCATCGACGCCGAGCACCGGCAGCTCGTGGCGGCGCTCGACGAGAGTGACACGGACACGGCGCTGCGGATCCTGAACCAGCACCTGCGGCCGGTTTCCGAGGTGGTCTCGGCCCTTGACCGGACCTGAACGGGTGTGAGCGGCGCGGCACTACGGGCGCTGATGATAGGAAGGTCGGGTGACCGAACCGAACTCGATCGACGCCGCCGCTGACGAGGCCGTCACGCTCACCAGCGACCTCATCCGCATCGACACCACCAACACCGGAGACCCCGACACCCTCATCGGCGAACGCGCCGCCGCCGAGTACGTCGCGGAGCAGCTCACCGACGCCGGCTACGAGATCACCTACGTCGAGTCCGGCGGCGAAGACCGCCACAACGTCATCGTCCGGCTGGCCGGAGCCGACCCGTCGCGCGGGGCGCTGCTGATCCACGGGCACCTCGACGTCGTGCCCGCCGACCCGGCCGAGTGGTCGGTGCACCCGTTCTCCGGCGCCGTGCAGGACGGCTACGTCTGGGGTCGCGGCGCGGTGGACATGAAGGGCATGGTCGGCATGACGCTGGCACTGGCCCGCCACTACAAGATCCACGGCATCGTGCCGCCACGCGACATCGTGTTCGCGTTCCTCGCCGACGAGGAGGCCGGCGGCAAGTACGGAGCGCAGTGGCTGGTGGAGAACCGGCCGGAGCTGTTCGAGGGCGTCACCGAGGCGATCAGCGAGGTCGGCGGGTTCTCGATCACGCTGAAGGACGACGTACGCGCGTACGTGATCGAGACGGCCGAGAAGGGCATCCGCTGGATGAAGCTGCGCGTGCGCGGCACGGCGGGCCACGGTTCGATGATCCACCGCGACAACGCGGTGACCAAGCTCGCCGAGGCCGTCGCGAAGCTCGGCAGCCACCAGTTCCCGCTCGTGCTCACCGACTCCGTGCGCGAGTTCCTCGCCGGGGTCACCGAGATCACCGGCTGGGACTTCCCCGAGGACGACCTCGAGGGCTCGGTCGCGAAGCTGGGCAACATCTCCCGCATGATCGGCGCGACGCTGCGCGACACCGCGAACCCGACGATGCTCACCGCCGGCTACAAGTCGAACGTGATCCCGTCGGTCGCCGAGGCCGCGGTCGACTGCCGCATCCTGCCCGGGCGCATCGAGGCGTTCGACCGCGAGCTCGACGAGCTGCTCGGCCCGGACATCGAGAAGGAGTGGATGGAGCTCCCGCCGGTCGAGACCACGTTCGACGGCGCGCTCGTCGACGCGATGACCGCCGCGGTGCTCGCCGAGGACCCGGGCGCGCGCACGTTGCCATACATGCTTTCCGGTGGCACCGACGCGAAGTCGTTCCAGCAGCTCGGAATCCGCAACTTCGGCTTCGCGCCGCTGAAGCTGCCGGCGGACCTCGACTTCTCCGCGCTCTTCCACGGCGTGGACGAGCGTGTGCCGGTGGACGCGCTGAAGTTCGGCACGCGCGTGCTGGATCGGTTCGTGCGGTCGTCCTGAGCGCCGGAAACCACCGAGCTGCCCGCGTTCACGCTCGCCGACGGGACACCTCTGCACCTCGTGCGCCGGGGTGACCCGTCGGCCGGCGTGACCGTGGTGCTCCTGCACGAAGTACTGGAACGCGCCGTGCCCGAAGGCCAGGTGGTGCTGGTGGGCCACGACATGGGCGGGCTCGCGATCATGTCGCTCACGCAACGCCACCCCGAGCTGTTCGCCGCGCGCGTGGCCGGGCTCGTGCTGCTCGCGACCTCGTCCGGGCGGCTTGCCACGGAGGCTTCGGCGGCGTGGCCGGGCGCGCTCGGGGTGCTGGGCAGGACCTGGAACTGGTGCTGGGCGCCAAGTTGTTCGGGCTCGTGTGCTCGTGCACACGAGCCGCGCGGTGAGCGCGGGGTTGCGCTGGTGGCTCTTCGGTGACGACCCGGATCCGGAGCTCGTGGAGCTGACCGTGACGATGATCCGGCGCAACTGGCCGCACACCGTCGCCGTGTTCCGCCCGGCGCTCGACGCGTACGCGCGCGAAGCGGCTCTGGCACGCGTGGGTTCCTTGCCGGTCACGGCGATCGTGGGGGAGCGGGACCGGATCATGGCGGCCACGGACGTCGAGCACCTCGTCGGGGATCTCGAACACGGGACGGCCCTCGTGCTGCGGGGTGTCGGGCACGCCGTGCCGCTGGAGGCCGCCGCGCAAGTCGTGCCGCGCATTGTGGCGCAGGTCCGCGAGGCATACCGACAACATCGTAGTTCTTGACAATTTCGTTTTTCGGACGCACGATGGGCGCATGTTTCCCGTTGCGGTGATCGAGGACGCGGCCGCGGCCGAGGTGTCGCTCGACCCGGTCCGCGCCCGGCTGCTGGCCGAGCTGGCGGAACCGGCGTCGGCGACCATGCTCGCGGCCCGCGTCGACCTGCCCCGCCAGAAGGTCAACTACCACCTGCGCGCGCTGGAGAAGCACGGGCTCGTGGAGCTGGTGGAGGAGCGGCGCAAGGGCAACGTCACCGAGCGCATGATGCGCGCGACCGCGGCGTCGTACGTGATCTCGCCGTCGGCGCTGGCGGCGGTGCAGCCGGACCCCTCGCGGTCGCCCGACCGATTGTCGGCGCGCTGGCTGCTCGCCGTGGCGGGCCGGCTGGTGCGCGACGTCGGGATCCTGATCACGGGCGCTGCCAAGGCGCGCAAGCGCGTCGCGACGTTCGCGCTCGACGGCGAGGTGCGCTTCGCCTCGGCGGCGGACCGGGCCGCGTTCGCCGAGGAGCTCGCGGTGGCCGTGACGAGCTTGGTGGGGAAGTACCACGACGAGGGCGCGGAGAACGGGCGCGCGCACCGCGTGATCGTGGCTGTGCACCCGAGCGTGCCGGACGAGGAGGCCTGAGATGGCGGAGTTCACCGGGAAAGAGTTCGAGCTCCCCGGATCGGCCGAGGTGGCCGCCACGCCGGAGCAGATCTGGGCGGCGATCGCGACCGGGCCGGGTATCGACTCGTGGTACATGGGCCGCAACGAGGTCGAAGGCGGCCTCGGCGGCGTCGTGCGCGGTTCCTTCGCGGGCTACGAACCGGACATGGCGATCACCGCGTGGGACCCGCTGGAGCGGCTCGTCTACGGCACGGAGACCGAGCCCGACGGTCGCCGGATCGCCTACGAGTTCCTGATCGAGGGACGCGACGGCGGCAGCTCGGTCGTTCGCTGCGTCACCAGCGGATTCCTGCCCGGCGACGACTGGGAGGACGAGTTCGAGGCGATGACCGCCGGCGGCGCGCTGTTCTTCCGCAACCTCGCCGAGTACGTCACGTACTTCGCCGGCCGCACGGCCACGCCGGTCACGGCGTTCGGCCCGCCCGTGTCCGACTGGGACCGGTTGTGGGCGGCACTCGGGGCCGAACTGGGCCTGCCGGGCCGGCCCGAGGAGGGCGACCGCGTACGCGTCGAGCTGGCGGGCCGGTCCGTCGAAGGCGTTGTGTACGCGGTGAACCCTCAGACGGTGGGCGTGCGCACGGCCGACGCGCTCTACTGCTTCCTGCAGGGCTTCCACGGCCCGCTCATCGCCTGCCACCACGTGTTCTCCGCCGACGGCGGCGACGAGCAGAACTGGCAGGAGTGGCTCGGGCGGCTCAGCGCCTGAGCCGGGTCCCTGGCTCAGCAGGTCGGTCGATAGGTTCGCCGCCATGGTGATTCGCGCGGTGGTGTTCGACATCGGTGACGTGCTGGAGATCGCGCCCGACCTCGGCGTCGACAGGCGGTGGGAGGCCAAGCTCGGCCTCGAGGAAGGCGAGATCACCCGGCGGTTGGCCGACATTTGGGCAGCCGGTGCCGTCGGCACCATCACCGAGGACGAGGTGCGTGACACGATCAGCAGCAGGCTCGGCGTCGGCACAGGACGAGCCGACGCGATCATGGCCGATGTCTGGGAACAGTACCTCGGCACCGGCAACGCCGACCTGATCGACTACGTACGCGGGCTGCGGCCGCGCTGTCGAACCGGCATCTTGAGCAACAGCTTCGTCGGTGCCCGGGAACGGGAACAAGCCGCATACGGTTTCGAGGACCTGGTGGACGACATCGTCTACTCGCACGAGGTCGGGATGAGCAAGCCGGATCCGGAGATCTACCGGCTGAGCTGTACGCGGCTTGGTGTGACCCCCGAAGAAATGATCTTCCTCGACGATCTCGAACCCGACATCGACGCCGCGCGTGCGGTCGGAATCCACGGAATCCACTACCGGGACAACGGCCAAGCGATCACCGAGATCGAAGGGCTTCTGGCGTCCGCCGGCGCGTGAACGAGCGCCACCGCCGCGGTGGCCGAGATTCACGGCACCACGCACTGACATCCGTGCCGCGGCGTGCCGGCGCGCTCACCCACAAGAATCCGGCAGCCCGCGCGTCGGACGCACTCAGCCGGGTCCCGGGCTCGGTCAGGTGGCGAGCCCGGGCAGGCGGTCGGCGGCGGTGCGCTTGCGCCGCAACCAGACCCGTCGTGTGCCGTCGGCGTAGAGCCGCACCGTGCGCAGCTCCCAGCCGGCGAACTCGGCGTGGATCGAGAGCTGGATCGCCGCCGCGCGCCGGGACACACCCGGGGGCAGGCGCAGGCGGCGGTACTCCCAATCCCCTTCGACCACCGCCTCGTCGACCGTCGTCATGGCTGGATCACCTGGGTCCCTTCTCCTGCGGCCGAGCCGACGAGCACTCGGCCGCTCCGGTCGTCGACGCTCACCGAGTTCGGCTGGCGCACGGTCGGGAATCGGTACTTCTCGGTGGGCTCGCCACCGCGGACGTCGAAGCCCACCACCTGGTTCTGCCCGGTCAGGGTGACCCACGCGAGGTTGCGCTGGTGGTCGTAGGCGATGCCGTAGATCCCGCCGGGCACCGGGTAGCGCTGGCGCAGGATCAGCGGGCCGACGGAGAACGCGAGCAGCGCGCCCGCGCGGGCGTCGGTGACCAGCACGCGCCCGTAGGAGTCGCTGGTGGCGTTGGCGGCGCCGTCGCCGGCGCGCAGGCCCTCGCCCATGGTCCCCGCGTTCACGTCGACGCTGAACACCGCGGTGCGCAGGCGGTCGAGCACGACCACGCCCTGCCCGGTGTCCACGACGTCGTCGGCGCTGTAGAGCTGGCCGGTGATGGTCTTGGCGACCGCGCCGCCGGCCAGGACCTCGACGGCCTTGCGGTCGCGCACGGCCACGATCGTGTCCGCCCCGTCGGCCACACTGGCGGTCGGCTGGCCGGCGACCGGTTGCGTGGTCAGCTGCCCGCCGGGCAGCGAGATCTTGGCGAGCTCGCCCTTGGTCGGGATGCTCGCGATCGCCTGGCCGTCGGACGTCGTCAGCGATTCGGCCGGCCCGGGCAGGGGCACGGTGGCCTTGGGGGTGCTCAGCGAGTCGAGGTCGTAGACGAGCACCGACGGCGGCTGCGTGACCGCGACCGCGAGCGTGCGGGTCTTCTCGTCGGTCGCCATTGCCGACACGGCCGGTGTAGCGATCACCTGGCCCGCGGGCTTCGCCGTCACGGCGGGGGAGACCGCCGGCTTCGCGGCCACCGGGTTCGCCACCACCTGCAGCGAATCGGTGTTGTCCTGACCCGAAGCCGAGCATGCCGAGAGCGCGAGGGCACCGACCAGCGGAATCGCAATCCGCGACGCGGCGGTGAGCCGACGCACCTTGAAGCCTCCAGCTGTCCCTCGGCGAGGTGTCCTCACCAGCATCCCCCACGATTCCCGTGCCGTCACGTGTGCGTCATCCAACAGACACCTGCGCCTCATTTCGGTCCCCGCTCCGGGTAGCCCACTTCGACGCAGCTCACGTCGTCGAGCGCGCTGCGGATCGCGGGCGGGAGCGTGAGCTCCTCCGCCGCCAGCGAACCCGTCAGCTGGCCGGTGTCGCGGGCGCCGACTACCGGCGCCACGACCCCCGGCCGGTCGCGCACCCAGGCCAGCGCGACGACCAGCGGCGAGGTGCCGAGCCCGTCGGCCGCCGTGGCCACGGCCTGCACGATCCGCGCCGCGCGGTCCGTACGGTGGTGCTCCACGTACCCGGCGAACTCGCTGGACGCGCCGCGCGAGTCGGCAGGCGTGCCCGTGCGGTACTTGCCGGTCAGCACGCCGCGGCCCAGCGGCGCCCAGGGCAGCAGCCCGATGCCGTGGTGCAGCGCGGCGGGCGCGGCTTCGCGGTCGACGCCGCGCTCCAGCAGCGAGTACTCGTACTGGCAGGACACGATCGGCGCCACGGCGCCGGCGCGCGACGCGGTCGTCGCCAGCTGCCAGCCCGCGTAGTTGGAGACGCCGACGTAACGGACCTTCCCGCTGGTCACGGCGTACTCGAGGGCCGAGAGGGTCTCCTCGATCGGCACGCTTGCGTCCCACGCGTGCAGCTGCCAAAGGTCGACGTGGTCGGTGCCGAGCCGGCGCAGCGAGCCGTCGAGAGCGCTCAGCAGCGCGCCCCGGGAAGCCCCGCCACCGAAGGGCCCTTCGGTGCGCCGCGCGACGGCCTTCGTGGCCACCACCACGTCGTCACGCGGCACGAGGTCGCCCAGCAGGCTCCCGAGCACGCGCTCGGCTTCGCCTTCGGCGTAGATGTCCGCGGTGTCCACGAGGGTGCCACCGGCGTCGACGAACGCGACGAGCTGGCTTGCCGCCTCCTCGGCGTCGGTGTCGCCGCCCCACGTCATCGTGCCGAGCGCCAGGCGCGAGACCCGCAGTCCCGACCGGCCGAGCTGTCGCTTTTCCACGACCACCGAGCCTAGCCGTCGGCCCGGCCCGTAGTTGACCAAGGTGACGCCGTGTCGCGACCGGCCACCCCGTCGGTGCACCCAGGGCACGGCCCGAGTCGCGGGATCGGTACGTTTCCGGCCGTGCGAATGGGACTCAACCTCGGTTACTGGGGCACCGGGGACAACTCCGCGAACCTGGCCCTGGCCAGGAGAGCGGACGAACTCGGGTATTCGGTGGTGTGGGCGGCCGAGGCCTACGGCTCCGACGCCGTGACGATGCTCACCTGGATCGCCGCGCGGACCGAGCGGATCGACGTCGGCAGCGCCGTGCTGCAGATCCCGGCGCGGACGCCGGCGATGACGGGCATGACCGCCGCCACGCTCGACACGCTCTCGGGCGGCCGCTTCCGGCTCGGCCTGGGTGTCTCGGGCCCGCAGGTGTCGGAGGGCTGGCACGGCGTGCGGTTCGCCGACCCGGTGGGCCGCACCCGTGAGTACGTGGAGATCGTGCGGGCCGTGCAGTCGCGGCGCCGCGTGCGCTTCAGCGGCGAGCACTTCGAGCTGCCGCTGCCCGACGGGCCCGGGCTCGCGCTGGGCCTGACCTTCCGGCCCGAGCGCAAGCAGGTGCCGGTGTACCTCGCCGCGATCGGGCCGAAGAACCTCGCGCTCACCGGTGAGGTCGCCGACGGCTGGCTGCCGGTGTTCTTCTCACCCGAGCACGCCGGTGAGCAGCTGGCGCACCTCCGCGCCGGCGCCGAGGCGGCCGGGCGTTCGCTCGACGGCTTCGACGTCGCCCCGGCGGTGCCGCTCGTGGTCGGCGACGACTGGCGCGAGTGCGCCGACGCCGTGCGCGCCCACGCCACGCTCTACGTGGGCGGGATGGGCAGCCGGGAGCGGAACTTCTACAACCGCCTCGCCGCGCGGATGGGGTTCGAGGCCGCGGCGGCCGAAGTTCAGGAGCGCTACCTCGCCCGCGACTACGAGGGGGCTCAGGCGGCTGTGCCGCTGGAGTTCCTCGACGCGACGTCGCTGCTCGGCCCGCGGGAGCGGATCGCCGAGCGGATGGCGGAGTTCGCGAAGGCGGGCGTGACGACGTTGTCCGTGACTCCGTACGGGGAGTCCGCGGGATTCGAGGCGGCTCTGCGGACCGCCGTGGAAGCGATCGAGCTGGCGGGAGTGGCCTGATGGGGTGGTTCGAAGCACTGGTGCTGGGATTGGTGCAGGGGCTCACGGAGTTCCTGCCCATCTCCTCCAGCGCGCACCTGCGGATCGTGGCCGCGCTCGTCGGCTGGGACGACCCGGGCGCGGCGTTCACCGCCGTGACGCAGATCGGCACCGAGCTCGCGGTGATCCTGTACTTCGGGAAGAAGATCGGCCGGATCCTGCAGGCCTGGTTCTTCTCCCTCTACCGGCGCAGCTGGCGCCGGGACCCCGACGCGCGGCTGGGCTGGCTGATCATCGTCGGCTCGATCCCCATCGTCGTGCTCGGCCTGCTGCTGCAGGACCAGATCGACGAGGCGTTCCGCGACCTGCGGATCACCGCGTCCACGCTGATCGTGTTCGGCGTGATTCTGCTCATCGCCGACCGCGTGGGCTCGCAGCGGCGCTCACTCGACCACCTCACCGTGCCGCACGGCCTCGGGTTCGGCTTCGCGCAGGCCCTGGCCCTGATCCCGGGCGTCTCACGCTCCGGCGGCACCACCAGCGCCGGCCTGCTCATGGGCTACACCCGCGCCGACGCCGCGGAGTACTCGTTCCTGCTGGCCCTGCCGGCCGTGTTCGGCTCGGGCCTGTACAAGCTCACCGACATCGGCAAGAACGGCGAGACCGCGCAGTGGGGGCCGACGATCCTGGCGACGCTGGTGGCCTTCGGCGTCGGGTACGTGGTGATCGCGTGGCTGATGTCCTACATCAAGCGCAAGAGCTTCGTGCCGTTCGTGATCTACCGGATCGTGCTCGGTCTGCTGCTGGTCGGGCTGATCATCGGCGGGGTGCTCGACCCCAATGCCGGACCTGTCGGGAGCTGAGGGTGGTCAGGCGGCGGCGCGGGCGCGAGCCTGGGGTGATCGCTCGCCGAGCACCTCGCGGTAGTGGTTGATCAAGTGGTCGCCGGAGGCTTCCCAGGTGCTGCGGACCGCGGTGGCGCGGCCCGCAGCACCGAACGCGGCGCGCTGCGCGGGCGACTCCACGAGCCGGAGCACCGCGTCGCGTAGGGCGCCCGCGTCGAGCGGGGTTACCAGATACCCGGTGTGCCCGTCCACGACGAGGTCCAGCGGACCGCCGGCCGCCGGCGCCACGACGGGGAGGCCGCTCGCCATCGCTTCCTGGATGGTCAGCCCGAAGGTTTCGAAGGGCCCGGTGTGCGTGAAGACGTCGAGCGACGCGTAGATGCTCGCCAGCTCGGCACCGACGCGCAGGCCCAGGAAGGTCGCGTCGGGCAGCGCCGCCTGCAGGCTGGGCCGGTTCGGCCCGTCTCCGACGACGACCACCCGCACCCCCGGCAGTGCGCAGACGTCGCGCAGCAGCTCGACGTGCTTGTCCGGCGCGAGGCGGCCGACGTACCCGACGAGGACCTCGCCGTTCGGCGCGAGCCGGCGGTGCAGCTCCGGATCCCGGTGCCGCGGGTCGAAGCGCACGGCGTCGACGCCGTGGGGGAGCAGGTGCAGGCGAGGGATGCCCTGCGCTTCCAGCGCCCGCTTCGATGCGCTGGACGAGACGATCGTGCGGTCGGCCGGTCCGTGGATCCCCCGCAGCCGGTGCCATACGTACCTCGCGCCACCGGGCACCCGCGGGGCGTAGGAAGCGCAGTATGCCGCGACGTCCGTCTCGTACACCGCCACGATCGGCACCTGCCGCTTCAGAGCGGCCCGCACCGCGTGGGCACCGAGCAGAAGCGGGCTCGACAGGTGCACCACGTCGGGCTGGTGCTCGGCGATCGCGCGCGCCACCGCTCGGGTCGGCAGCGCCATGCGCACGTCCGGGTAACCGGGCCACGACAGCGCCGGCACCCGCACGACGCGTGAGCTCCCGACCTCCGCCGGCGCCTCCTGCCGCAGCCCGGTGGGCGCGGTGGGCGCCACCACCAGCGGCGCGTGACCGCGCTCCGTCAGGTGCTCGGCGACCCGGAACGCGGTGTGCGCGACCCCGTTGACCTGCGGCGGGTACGACTCGGTCACGACGAGGACCCGCAACGAAGATCCCGCGCGATGGCTGGACGTCATTCGGAGATCCAAACCGATGACGCCCACCTCACATCCCCGGGAACAGCCCCCCAACACGAGGTGCCCAACAAGCGAAGCCCGGGACTGCCCCGAGGCCACCTCGGCGCGCGATCGCGCCAGCTTCCGGACATCCCCGGGAACACCCCCCACCACGAGGTGCCCAACAACCGAAGCCCGGGACTGCCCCGAGGCCACCCCGACACGCGATCGCGCCGACTTCCGGACATCCCCGGGAACACCCCCCACCACGAGGCGCCCAACAACCGAAGCCGGGGACTGCCGAGGCGACCCCGGCGCGAGATCGCGCCGGCTTCCGGATTGGGGCGGTGCGATCGGCCCCCGGCCGATCCGACCGCCCCAATCCGGAAACCGGCTCAAAGGCGATCTCGCACGCCCTGGCGGAGCCGGGGCAGAAAACACAGTTACTG